>NZ_JBEYXP010000023.1:0-175232 GCF_040704615.1 Streptomyces sp. NPDC046862
GCCCGTGTCGGGCGCCCTGAAATAATTGCTATCCGCCTTGTGGCCTACTGGACACGACCCCCCGGCGGGGGCCCGCCCCCCGGGCCCCGCGCCGTTCCGTCGTCGAGGATCCGTCATCGAGGAAGGGCTCGCATGCGAACTGTCGGAGTCGAGGAGGAGCTCATTCTCGTGGACCCGG
The DNA here is from genome assembly GCF_040704615.1 of Streptomyces sp. NPDC046862. Lineage (NCBI taxonomy): Bacteria > Bacillati > Actinomycetota > Actinomycetes > Kitasatosporales > Streptomycetaceae > Streptomyces > Streptomyces sp. NPDC046862. The sequence goes on from NZ_JBEYXP010000023.1 coordinate 179, forward strand.
GCAGAGGAGAGCCTCAAGCGGTCTCCGGGGCCGTGCTCGCCCTCGCGCCCGACGACGGGCTGGAACAGGAACTCCAACTCGAGCAACTGGAGGTCGCGACCCGGCCCAAGTCCGCGATGAGCGAGCTGTCCAAGGAGATCAAGCGATGGCGCGCCGAGGCTGTCCGACGTGCGGCTCAGGTCGGCGCCGTCCCGGTTGCCCTCGCCACATCCCCGCTGCCCGTGCATCCCTCGCTCACTTCCAGTGAGCGTTACCGCTGGATGCGGGAGGAATTCGCGCTGACCGCGCAGGAACAGCTCACCTGCGGCTGCCACATCCATGTGAGTGTCGAGTCCGACGAAGAAGGCGTCGGAGTACTCGACCGTATACGGCCCTGGCTCGCTCCCCTCCTGGCGCTGAGCAGCAACTCACCGTTCTGGCATGCTCGCGACACTGGGTACAGCAGCTACCGCAGCCGGGTCTGGGGCCGCTGGCCCTCTGCTGGCCCGGTGGAGATCTTCGGCTCCGTGGAACGGTACCGCCGGCAGGTGCGCGCCATGCTCGACACGGGTGCGCTGCTCGACGAGGGCATGATCTATTTCGACGCGCGGCTCTCCCGCCACTACCCGACCGTCGAGGTGCGCGTCGCGGACGTGTGCATGGAGGCGGAGGACACCCTCCTGCTCGCCATGCTGGTACGCGCCCTGGTGGAGACCGCCGCCCGTGAGTGGCGCACCGGGCAGCCCCCCGAACCCGCCGGGATCGGCCTGCTGCGGCTCGCCGCCTGGCGGGCCGGCCGCTCCGGCCTCGACGCCGACCTCGTCCAACCTCTGATCTGGACCCCGGCGCCCGCGGAGACCGTGATGCGGGCACTGCTCGACCATGTGCGGGAGGCACTGGCCGAGGCGGGAGACCTGGAATCCGCGGAGGAGCGCCTCGCGGAGCTGCTGCGGCGCGGGAGCGGGGCGCGGCGCCAGCGGGAGGTCTTCGAACGGACCAGCGAACTCCGAGCGGTCGTCATGGACTGCGCGGACCGCACGGTGGCCTGACCCGGCTCCGCAACGGCCCGCTCCCTGCCGCTGGTGACCGAAGCGGCAGGGCGGCAGACATGCGCTGAGTGACGTAAGCGATACAGGACGTGACTCGTCATGTATCCGGGCGGTCCTTGAGCAGCCGGCATCGAGTCCTGAGCGCACCGTGGTATCGGGCCGCCTTCGGGGTGGCTGGACAACCAGCGTCGCCTGGCAGGGCCGACCGGCGGCGGTCTGCCCGTCTCCTCCGGGCAAGCCGCCGGCCCGGCCGACCTGAGTTACAGCGCGCGTGCCAGACGGTCCGTCATCAGCTTGACGAACCTGGACGGTTCCTTCGGCTGGCCGCCCTCGGCGAGCACCGCCAGGCCGTGCAGGAGTTCGGCGGTCTCGGCGAGACCCGTGTGGTCCTCGCGCTCCTTGTACGCCTGGTTGAGGCCCTTGACCAGCTGATGGTCCGGGTTGAGTTCGAGGATCCGCTTGGCGCGGGGCACCTCCTGGCCCATCGCGCGGTACATGTTCTCCAGGGCCGGGGGAAGGTCGTGCGCGTCGGAGACGACGCAGGCGGGAGAGACGGTGAGCCGGGAGGACAGCCGGACCTCCTTGATGTCCTCCTCCAGCTGCTCCTTCATCCAGCCGAGCAGCCCGGCGTACTCCTCGGTCTGCTTCTCGCGCTCACCGTCGGAGGTGTCCTCGTCCTTGGCGTCGAGGTCGATCTGCCCCTTGGCGACGGACCTCAGTTCCTTGCCCTCGTACTCGCCGACGGCGTCGGCCCACACCTCGTCGACGGGGTCGGTGAGCAGCAGCACCTCGATGCCCCGGTCCCGGAACGCCTCCATGTGCGGGGAGTTCTCGATGCTCTGCCGGGACTCGCCCGTCAGGTAGTAGATGTCGTTCCGCCCGTCCTTCATCCGCTCCACGTACTGCCTCAGCGTGGTGGGCTCGGTGTCGTGGTGCGTGCTCGCGAACGACGCGACGGCGAGGATGGCGTCCCGGTTCTCCGAGTCGGTGACCAGTCCCTCCTTCAGGACCGTGCCGAACTCCCGCCAGAACGTGGCGTATCCGTCCTGGTCCTTGGTCATCATCTCCTTGACCGTGGACAGGACCTTCTTCGTCAGCCGTCGCCGCATCATCTCGATGTGGCGGTCCTGCTGGAGGATCTCGCGGGACACGTTCAGCGAGAGGTCCGCCGCGTCGACGACACCCTTGACGAAGCGGAGGTACGGCGGCAGCAGCGCCTCGCAGTCGTCCATGATGAACACACGCCTGACGTACAGCTGCACGCCGCGCTTGAAGTCCCGCGTGAACAGGTCGTGAGGAGCGTGAGCGGGGAGGAACAGCAGGGCCTGGTACTCGAAGGTCCCCTCCGCCTGGAGCCGGATCGTCTCCAGCGGATCGCGCCAGTCGTGGCCGATGTGCTTGTACAGCTCGTGGTACTCGTCGTCGGACACCTCCCCGCGCGGCCGCGCCCACAGCGCCTTCATGGAGTTGAGCGTCTCGAGTTCGGGCGCCTCGTCGCTCTCGTCGGCTGTGGCGGGGCCCTCGGGCATCATCCGGATGGGCCAGGTGATGAAGTCCGAGTACCGCTTGATGATCTCCCGGATCGTCCACGGCGAGGTGTAGTCGTGGAGCTGGTTCTCCGGGTCGGCCGGCTTGAGGTGGAGCGTGACCGAGGTGCCCTGCGGTGCGTCGTCGGCCGTCTCCAGCGTGTACGTGCCCTCACCGCGCGATGTCCAGCGGGTGCCCTGGCTCTCGCCGGCGCGCCGGGTCACCAGGGTGACCTCGTCAGCCGCCATGAAGCCGGAGTAGAAGCCGACGCCGAACTGGCCGATGAGCCCCTCCGCCCCGGCCGTGTCCTTGGCCTCCCGCAGCTCCTGGAGGAACTGCGCGGTGCCCGAGTTGGCGATCGTGCCGATGAGCTGCCCGACCTCGTCGTACGACATCCCGATGCCGTTGTCCCGCACGGTGAGGGTGCGGGCGTTCTTGTCGACGTCGATCTCGATGTGCAGATCGGACACGTCGGCGTCGAGCGCGTCGTCCCGCAGCTTCTCCAGGCGCAGCTTGTCCAACGCGTCGGAGGCGTTGGAGACGAGCTCCCGCAGGAAGACGTCCTTGTTCGAGTAGACCGAGTGGATCATCAGCTGCAGCAGCTGACGGGCTTCCACCTGAAACTCAAACGTCTCAGTCGGCATGTTCGCGATTACCTCACACGTCCTGTCACCGGAACTGACGGCAGCCACTGTAAAGCACCACGTCAGGACGGTGGCCGAGTGGTGGCAGCGGTGGCTGGATCCGCACGGCGCGTTTGAGCCCGAGCCAACGTCCCGGGGGCCCTGTTCCGATGCCCGTGAGCGGACTGGTTGGCAGGTGCCGGCGCTGAGGACGGCCGCGGGGCAGCGATGCAACGGTTGGCACCCGCCCGACCAAGTAGCGGGTGAAGGGATCACCGAACATCTTGGAGGAGCAGGTGCCCTTAACACCCGAACGGGCCGCGATGCCCGGACGACGTGCGAGCCGGGCCGCGCCGCCGAGGCCGGACGCGGCCGGGTTCGCGGCCTTCTACGAGGAGAACTTCGACGCCGTCCTCGGTTTCGTGACCCGGCGCACGTACTGCCCGCAGGTGGCCGGCGACCTCACCGCGGACATATTCGTCGCCGCGCTGGAGACCGCTGGCCAGTACGACCCCAAGCGCGGGACGCCGTATGCCTGGCTGTACGGCATCGCCCGCAACGTTCTGTCCTCCCACTACCGGGGCAACGCCCGCGAGCAGCACGCGACGGCCCGGCTCAACGGCCGCCGCCTGCTCGACGAGGAGGACATCGCCGCGATGGAGGAGCGGATCGACGCGGAACGCGCGGCCCGGGCACTGGCCGAACGACACAGCGCGCTCAGCGAGCCACTGCGCGAAGTCCTCGACCTGGTGACCGTGGACGGCCTCACCCCTCGCGAAGCCGCCCAGGTCCTGGGGCTCAACCAGGCCACGGTGCGCTCCCGACTGCTCCGCGCGCGACGCGCCCTGCGGGACGAACCCGAGCACGCGACCGGAAACACCGAACCCACCGAACAATTCCTGGAGGTCGTCTCATGAGCATGCCCACCGGATTCAAGCAGCGTCTGGCGTCGGAGCTGACGGCCATGGCGACGGAACCGGCCCCCGTTCCGGCCACCCGGGCCCCGGCCCGTGGGCTTCGTACCCGCATCGCCCTCGGCGCGGTGGTGACGGCCGCCGCCGCGGCCGCGGTGGTCGTGCCGACGGTGAGCGGTACCGGCGGTTCGCCCGCGTACGCGGTCACCCGGCAGGACGACGGCTCGCTGGTCCTGGAGCTGAACCGGGCCGAGGGCGCGCCCGGCCTTCAGAAGCGGCTGAACAGCATGGGCGTACGGGCGGCGGTCCTCGAAGGGGACGACAACTGCTTCACGGGCGAGCCGCCCCTCGCGCCCGGCGCCCAGGGCCGCTACCCGATGTCGTTCGACCCTGAGATCAGCTACAAGGCCTCCGTCCACCCCGCCCTGATCCACGACGGCGAGACGCTGCTCGTCGTGGCGGAGTCCCGGCAGGACGGCACGATCCGGGCCATCTCCTCCCGACTCGTGACGAAGGTCCCGCGGTGCAGCGTGTCGGGGATCGGCGGCGGTCCGGCCGCACACCCGGAGTGAACTGTGGGCGGAGCCGCAACCCTCCCCGCGGCTCCGCCCGTTCAGCGGGCCGTACGGCCGCGGCGTGTTCTTGAGAGACAGATGTGGCGGATCGCCGCCGTGTTCGCAGCGTCCGGCCATCGTCGCGAAAGTCTGTTGAGATGGTGCCGTGGGTCGGGAAGGGTCTGTGGGCATGGAGTTCTTCTGCTACCACCGCGATCGGCCCGGCTCGCTCACCTTGCGCGACGAGTTGGGGGAAGAGCACTGGTCCTACATGGACGGGTACGCGAAGGAGCTGATCGCTCGCGGTCCCACCTTCGCCGACGACGGCGAAACACCCACCGGCAGCGTGCACATCGTCGACCTGCCGGACCCCGCTGCGGCCCGCGCGTTCGCCTTCGACGAGCCCAACTACCAGGCCGGCGCCTACCGGGACGTGCTGTTGCGCCGGTGGCGCAACGTGCTGGGGCGCACCATGTGGGATTTCCCCGGTGGCCGGACCGGTGGCAATCGGTACCTGGTGCTCGGCCTCGGCTCAGGGCGGTCCGCTGACGACGACGTACCGCCCCGCCGGGAGGAGTTGATCGCGTACGGGCCCCTGTTGTCGGACGACGGCACCGCCTGGCTGGGTACGGCGGCGCTGGTCCGTGCCGTGGACCCGGACGCCGCACGTTCCGTCCTGACCCCGGGCTGGTACGACGACATCGAGATCCATGACTGGGAGTTCGGCGGGCGCCGCTGATGACCGCCCTTCATGTAACGGTGTGGGACGAGACCGGCGGCGACGGAGTTCCCGCGGTCTTCGTGCACAACATCTTCACGTGGGGCAGCGACGAGACCTACGGGTTCGCCGCCCAGCGGTCGCTGGCCGACCGCTACCGGCTGCTGCTGGTGGACCGCCGGGGCTACGGCCATAGCCCCGGCACCGACCGCAGCGACTTCGACACCGACGCCGACGACCTGGTCGAGCTGCTGGCGCGACAGGACGGCGGTGCGCACCTCGTCGGCCATGGCAACGGCGGCTTGGCGGCCATGCTGGCCGCCGGGCGCCGCCCCGACCTCGTCCGCTCCCTCGCGCTGATCCAGCCTTCCGCGTTCTCCGCCGCCGCGGGTCACCCGGTGGTCGAGGGCCTGCTGCACCGAGTGCGTAGCGGTGCCGGCGTGCCGGAGTCGGTCACTCCGGAGCAGTACCTGCGTGCCTCCACGGAGGGCATCGGGATGGACATGCCCGAGCCCACCCCACAGCGCCTTGGCGCCGTGACCACCTCGATGCGCGAACGCCCTGTATGGGAGGCGACGGTGCCGCTGGAGCCGTTGCGGGCCGCCCCATGGCCGACGCTGGTGATCTGCGGGACCTGGCAGGGCGCGCCGGAGCCGTACCGCGCGCACGTGGGTGAACCACTGATGGCCTGTGCCGAGGCCGTGGCAGATGCCGTCGGTGCCCGACTGCACCGCGTGGCAGGCTACTACCCGCACACCCAGCAGCCCGCCGCCGTCAACGCCGCCCTGCGGGAACTGTGGGGTCAGGCGACACTGTCGTGAGTTGCAGCCGGCTACCCGATGAAGGACTCGGGGCCGAAGCGGCCCCACGCGACGAACGCCGCGAGCAGGAAATAGATCAGGTTCAGCATCACAAACCCGGATTCGCCGCGGCGACCGTGGGTGATCATCGCACCGACCATCAGCAGCAGCCAGCAGACGGCGGTCACCGGCGCGAGAACCGGTGCGACATCGACCACGGCGGGCAGGATCAGGCCCACCGCGGCGAGGAGCTCGAGAACGCCGAGGGTCTTGACGAAGCCGGTGCCGGCGTCCTCGGTCCATCCCCCGCCGTGGGCCGCGGCCAGCTTCTCCTTGGGCACGAATGTCTTGCTGATGCCGCCGGTCAGGGCTACAGCGGCCAGCAGTCCCGCAGCGATCCACAGCGCGAGGTTCATCATCCACTCCTTGTCCGAGTACTACCTGCACCTCGTACGACGAGAGAGCGCCCCGCCTTGTGACATCTCCGGGGCATCCAGAGCGGGTACTGTCGGCGGGCAACCGAGCACGAGGGGCGTCCGTCCGTGAACCTGGGCATCGTCGGCCAGGCAGCGGGGCTGTTCGCCGTCACCAACATCGACGACATCCTGATCCTGTCGTTGTTCTTCGCACAGGGCGCCGGACACCGCGGCTCAGCCCGCCGGATCGTCCTCGGCCAGTACCTCGGTTTCGCCGCCATCCTCGCCGTCGCCGTCGCCGCCGCGTTCGGCGCGACCTTCCTGCCCGAGTCGGCCATTCCCTACCTCGGCCTGCTGCCTCTCGCGCTGGGCCTGAAGGCGGCCTGGCAGGGGTGGAGGCACCGTGGCGACGAGGACGGCGAACGCGAGACGACCGCGGGCGGGCCGAAGGCGTTGGAGGTCGCGGCGGTCACCTTCGCCAACGGCGGCGACAACATCGGGGTCTACGTTCCCGTGTTCGCCACCGCCGGTGTCGGCGGGATGAGCGTGTACGCCGGCGTCTTCCTCGCCTTGGTGGCCGTGTGGTGTTTCGCGGGCCGCTTCTTCGCCACCCGCCCCGTCATCGCCGAGGCACTCAGCCGGTGGGGGCACGTCCTCCTCCCCCTGATCCTGATCGCCCTCGGGCTGCTCATCCTCATCGAGGGCGGCGCCTTCGGCCTGTGACGTCTACGTCGCAAGGGCGTCGGCCGTGTCAGACGTGCGTGAGGAGGCGGTCCAACGGCCGGGGGACGCGCTCGAGGTCCAGGTGCGCGACGAGTGCCTGCGCGTAGAGCGCCTTGCGACCGCTGTGGGTGCCCATGAAGCGCCGCAGCTGATGTTCCACGGGCCGTTCCCGCTGTGCCGACTGGCTCCGGAAGGTGTGGAAGGGGCGCCGCTCGCCCTGTGCCTCGATCACGTCCTGCACACCCTCGGCCCCGAGAGCGCGGATCAGCTCGTCCTCCAGGTCGGCGACGCACACGTGGAACCCGAGTGTCTCCAGCCCGGCGTGGGTGAGACCGGACCCGAGCCCCACCCGCTCCAGATGACGCCGGAAATGCCGCTCCTCGCCGATGTCGCAGAGACCGGCCAGCGGGAGGCCGAGCCCCGGCGGTCCGCACACGTCCAGGAAACGCCCGATGTTCGTCGCGCCTCCGAGCGGTACCACCGCGACGCCCTCCGCGCCGAGGTCGCGACCGTAGCGTGTGGCCAGCGCTTCGAGCGCGATCTGATCACTGTTCCCCTCGACGAGCACGATCGTCCGTATACCGCCGCCGGTCAGCTCCCGCGCCGCCTCGGCGGCCGCGGCCGCCCCCGTTCCGCCGGCCGCCCACGCGACCAGTGCCAGGCGGAATCGCCTCAACTCGTCCACGAGACCTCGCTTTCCGACGCCATCCTGGCACGGCCGAGATCGCGTACGCACTGCGTTTTCCGGGGGCAGGACTCACGACATCGAAGGATCCGGAGGGGGCCGAAGCCCGTGGCGACGGCCGCCGAAATCTGTCGCGTTCCGTGAGGGCGAGCCGTTAGCCTCCGCCTGGGCCCAGCCAGGTACATGACCGGAGAGGGAAGTCAGACATGGAGACCGAAGGCGTAAGGACCGACCGTTTCGGCTTACTGCTCGACCAGTTCGACCGCGCCAGGGAGATGGCCCAGGTACGCCTGACGGGACTCACCGACGAGGAGTACCTCTGGGAGCCGGTACCCGGTTGCTGGTCGCTCCGGCGCCGGGGCGAGGCGACGACGCCCAGGGCGTTCGGGCCGGGCGAATGGGTGCTCGACCAAGGCGCCCCGGACATCCCGGCGAACGAGTACGACGAGGTTGCCCGGCAGGCCGCCGGCGGGATGTCCGTTGCCAAGATCGCCGACGACTGGAGCGTGAGCGTCGAGCGGGTCGAGCAGGTCCTCAACCACACCGGACCGGCGGAGCTCGACGAAACGCCGATCACCACGATCGCGTGGCGGCTGGGGCACCTGCACCACGAGTTCGCGGGCCAGTGGGAGTGGACCTTCGGTGAACGCCGTCAGGACCCGAAGCAGATGGTCGACTTCTCCCCTTCCGCCGCCGTGACGGTCGAGCGGTTCTGGTCGGTGATGGACCGCTGGCGCGACAGCGTCGGCGCCTTGACCGACGAGCAGCTCGACACGGTCGGCCTGTCCCAGTATCCGTACGGCTCCGACCCCGATGATCCGTTCATCGCCGTGCTGTGGGGCGCCAACCTCGAATTCATCCACCACATGGCCGAGATCGCGCTGCTCCGCGACCTCTGGCGGGCCCGCTTCACCACGCGCGGGTAGGGCCGGGCGCGGCGGGGACGATCGCGTGTCGCCGGGATGTCGAATACGCCGGTTCCTGATCGACGTGAGAGTAAAGGAAGCTCGACCCAGGATCTCAGGAGCACCCCATCGTGACCGTAACCGCGGACTTGGCCATCTCTCTCGACGGCTACATCGCCGGCACCGACGTCGCCCTCGACAACCCGGGGGGCGACGGCGCCGAACCGCTCTTCGAGTGGATCCACAACCTGGCGAGCTGGCGGCAGCGCCAGGGCATGACCGGCGGAGAGGAGAACCGTGACTCCGAGTTGATGCGCGAGTGGTTCGATGCCACCGGAGCGGTGGTCATGGGCCGGATGATGTACGACACGGGCGAGGAGTTCTGGGGCGACAACCCCCCGTTCCGGACCCCGGTCTTCGTCCTCACCCACCGCCCCCGGCCGACCCTGGTCAAGGAGGGCGGCACCACCTTCACCTTCGTCACCGACGGCATCCACAGCGCCCTCGCCCGGGCGAAGGCCGCCGCCGGAGACAGGAACGTCGACATCGCGGGCGGGGCGAGCACGGTGCAGCAGTACCTCGGGGAGGGGCTCATCGACGAGTTGCAGCTGCACGTGGTGCCCGCGCTCCTCGGCGACGGACTGCGGCTCTTCGAGGGACTGGGCGCCGGGCGGCGGAACGTCGAGCCGGTCAGGGTGGTCGACACGCCCCTCGCCACCCACCTGAAGTACCGCTTCGTGAAGTGATCGGGCGGGGATCACGCCTACGGCACCGCCACGGCCGGCGCCGGATGTCCGAGCCGGCCTCGTGTCATGTACAACCTTTCGGAAGGCCCACGGGTCTCACTGGATGTCCGAAGCGTTCCGGGCTCTTTGGAAGTCGCCGCTTCGTACGACGGGGACCCGCGCCGACCACGCATGACGTCTTTGGGTGTTCCCCCGCTTCGGATGACGGTTGTGACCACAGCTAGGGGGATTTCATCGCATGCGTTACCTGAAGACCGCCGCCGCAGCGTTGACCTGCGCCTTCGCCCTCGTCCCGGCGGGGATCGCCTCCGCCGGGACCGGTCCGGCGCCCGCACCGGGCGCACGCACCACCGCGTCCGCCACGTCCACCGCGCCGTCCCCGGCCGGGAACCCGGCGAGCCTGAGGGCGCAGGCCGCCGGGGTGTGCTCGGACGCCTACCAGATCGGCACCACGGGGTACATCACCCGCAGTGGCAAGACCATCGCCTCCGTCAAGCAGTTCTACTCGCCGTCCTGCGCCCAGAACTACGGCTACGTCTGGGTCTGGCAGAGCTTCCGCGACGTCGCCGGTGACTACGACGTGACCTCCGCCGTCTACAGCTACTCGCAGGACGAGGTCCTGGGCAAGCGCTCCTGGACCAACACCACCGCCCAGGAGTTCTGGTCCAACGGCACCAGCACGGTCAGCGAATGCACCGCCGGGACGGGTTCAGTACGGGCCGCGGGCGATCCCGCACCCGCTACGGGCCACTCCAGCAAGCGCTGCTGAGTCCAGCCTGACGGCGGCGGTACGGGGCGCGGGACCCGACTCGCACCCCGTACCGCCCGCCGCTGTTCGCCCGACGCCTACCGGGCCCATCGCGGCGTGTCTCCCGCGCATCGTCAACGGTGCCGCCGCCGACTCACCCTCCTGGGTGCCGGCCTGTGTTGTACCCGGCGGAGTAGCACCTGCTGACGGTGACCAGAGGGAAGACTGGCTGCCGGACACCGAACCGAGGCACGCCGGGACTCAGGGAAGCACCATGGCTACGACGACATCAGCGCGGAGGCGGCGAGGAGCACGTTCGTGCCAGTGGGGAACGGGCATCGTGGTCGCCGCGCTGTTCGCCCTGCCGGTGGCCGGCTGCGGCAGCCCGGGCGAGAGCGACGAGGCCTCGTCACCCGGTCCGCAGACCTCGAAATCCTCTTCCGGGCAGCCCTCGTCCGGGCAACCATCATTCGCGGCGGCGGACGGGCGTGACGTCGGCGCCTGCGCGGACGGCAACTGCGAGGTCGCGGTGTCCGAGCCGGTGACGTTCCGTTTTCCGGGGCCGGCCGGTCCGGCGACCCTGTCCGTGACCGAGGTCGGTGCGAACAGGGTCGAGTACACGGTGAAGTCGGGAAAGAGCCAGTCCAAGGGCGGGGTGACCGGACCGGGACAAGGGTGCGTCACGGTCCTCCGCGACAACGGTGGCGGCAACTCCTGCGGAGACCTCGGGAACGCCACGCGGCCCAGCCCTCAGCCCGGCGCCGTGGTCATCCAGGCGGTGACCGGCGAGGACGGTACGGCGATCCTCCACATCGTGACCGGCTGACAGCCACCGTCACGCGACGTCGCGGTATCCCTGTTGCCGGGAGACGATGCGGCGGCCTACCTTCGGGCCCATGGCCGACGACGAACTCACGCGCGCCGCGAAGCTGTTGGACGCTCAGGCGAAGGCGGAACAGCTCTTCGCGGAGATCGTGGACCGCGGACTCGTCGCGCCGGGCGAGAGGGAGCGGGCGGTCAGCGACCGGATACGGGACCTGGCGAACGAGATGTTCGGTACGACCCGGCACTGGCACAAGAGGATCGTACGGTCGGGGCCGAACACGCTGCTGCCGTACCGCGAGAACCCGCCGGACCGTGTGATCGACGCGGACGACATCGTGTTCGCGGACTTCGGGCCGATCTTCGAGGAGTACGAGGCCGACTTCGGGCGGACCTTCGTCCTCGGCGACGACACCGTCAAGCATCGGCTGCGGGACGACCTGCCCAGGATCTTCGCCGCCGGCAGACGCTTCTTTGAAAGCGACCCGGCCGTCACCGGGAAGCTGTTGTACAGCGAGATCGAGCGGTTGACCGGCGAGGCCGGGTGGGAGCTGGGCGGCTGGCACGCCGGGCACCTGGTGGGCGAGTTCCCGCACGAGTGGATCGACGGCGCCGACACGGAGTCGTACATCACCCCCGCCAACGACACCCCGCTGCGACGCACCGACAAGGCGGGGCGCCGCTGCCACTGGATCCTTGAGGTCCATCTCGTCGACCGGGAGCGAGAGTTCGGCGGTTTCTACGAGGAGCTGCTGACACTCGGCTGATCCGTCACGGCACGCGTCGCCTTACCTCATCGTGGTGCCGGAACCGCGGAGCCTGGCGCCGCCAGTCGGGTCACGTTTCCCGCTCAATCACCCGAAGAGCTCACAAAGTAACTCGAATGCTGATTTCTCCGGTGGTGAGGGGACGAAATCCAGCTGAGGGTAATCACGTCGCTACTGCGATCCCATCCGAGTCGACGCCGTGTCGGCTGCGCAGTCGCGACGAAAGGGGTACTCCCATGCGCATTGCCCGGACAGTGTTCGTCTCCGCCGCGATAGCCGCTGCCGTCGCGATCTCCGCTCCCGCTACCAACGCCATGACGGCGGACGAGCCCTGGGCGTCGACCGACGGCACTTCCTACGGCAGCGACGACCACGACAAGTTCATGAACGACGACCACGGCAAGGAAGAGCACGGTAAGGGAGACGAAGGCAAGGAAGACCACGGCAAGGAAGAGCACGGCAAGGAAGACCACGAGAAGAAGGACGACTTCGGCAAGGAGCACTTCGGCAAGGAGCGGCCGCGGGGCGGCGTCCACGCCGGCAGCGGCGGCCTGACCATGAGCGTCACGGACGGCGACCACGGCGAGGACGAGCACGGCCGGTTCGGGGACGAGCACGGCAAGGAAGAGTTCAAGGGCGACCACGGCAAGAAGGACGACTGGGACCACTTCGGGAAGGACAAGCCGAAGGGCGGCATCCACGCCGGTGGCGGCGGCCTGGCCACGTCCGGAAGCAGCATGGCCGCAGGCTCCGTGCTGCTGCTCGGTGGCCTCGGAGCCGGTGCGTACATGCTCCGGCGTCGCAACGCGGCCGACGCCGCGAGCTGATCAGGTCCCTCTCGCAAGTGCTGCGCTGTCGCGGCCGTCGTCACCTGCAGAGGGGGCGACGGCCGCGGCCGCGGCGTTTCACCACGCCCCACGCCTCATGCCGTAACGCTCATGAAAGGGCACCGCCCCATGGCAGCAGCCCCGCAGCCACCCCAGCCGCACCAGTCGCAGCCCAAGCCCGTGTCCCACTCCCTCCTCCGCGCTCTTCGGTGGCCCGCGGTAGCGGCGGCGCTGGGTGCCCTGCTCATCCACAACTCGATGGACAGCCGAGCGGATCTCAAGCCGCAGACCCGGCCGGCGGCGATCGCCCCGGCAACACCCACGGCGGCTCCGTCCGCTTCCGAGTCGGCGCTGCCCCGCTCTGTGCCGGAGCGCCTCTCGATCCCGGCCATCGCCGTGAACGCGCCGTTCACCCAGCTGACCATCGGCACGTCCGGCCAGCTCAACCCGCCACCGGCCGACGACACCAATCTCGTCGGCTGGTATCGGGATGGGGCGTCGCCCGGCGAGCGAGGCGCATCGATCGTGGTGGGTCATGTCGACACCACGACGGGCCCGGCCGTGTTCGCACGGCTGGAATCACTCCGGCCCGGAAACATGGTGCGCATCGCCCGCGCGGACAACACGGTCGCGAGCTTCAAGGTCGACTCGGTCAAAGCCTTCAGCAAAGAGGACTTCCCGAACGACCGGGTCTACGCCGACACACCCTCGCCCGAGCTTCGCCTGATCACCTGCGGCGGCGCCTACAACAAGAGCACCCGCGAATACGAGGAGAACGTGGTGGTGTTCGCCCACCTCGACTCGACCCGTCGTCGCGGCTGAGCAGGGTCCCGTGCCTTCTGTCGCCGCCGTGGCCGGACCAGTCACCCACGGCTCCTTGGACGACGGGCAGTTCCGCTGAGGCACCGGCGTGCGCCGGACTCATTCGACCGGGGGCCGCATGGCCCGTGCGTCGGCCGCGGCGTTGGCGTAACGGCGGGCCAGGAGTGCGAAGGCGTCCTGGAGTTCGACCGGGCCGACGACCTCCATGTCTGCGTCGAACCTGCCGACGGCGGCGGCCAGGGCGGGCCACGACCACGAGCCCAGCACGAGTCGGCAGCGGTTCGGCCCGAGTTCCTCGACGACCGCGTCGCGGGAATAGCGGGACACCTCCGCGGCGGGCAGGTCGAGGATCACCTCGCCGCGGCAGGGCCAGTCGCCCCAGCCGTCGGAGCCGAGGAACCTCCCGGCCACGAAGGCGGCCACCTCACCTCCCGGCAGTTCGCGTGGGGTGAAGCGAGGGCCGGCGGGGATGCGCGGCGTGATCCGATCGGCACGGAAGGTGCGCCAGTCCTCCCGGTCGAGGTCGAAGGCGACGAGATACCAGCGCCCGCCCCAGGTGATGAGGTGATGGGGCTGCACCCGACGCGGTGGAGTCGCGGCGGCGTCACCTCCCGGTGGATGTACGGGGGTGTAGTCGAAGCGCAGCACTTCGCGGGCGTGGACGGCGGCGCTGAGGGTGATGAGCACGCCGCTGTCGACCTGTGGGGCCTGCCGCGCCTCCGGTGGCTCGACTGCGGTGAACTTGAGGGTGTCGATCCGGCGGCGCAGCCGTGCGGGCATGACCTGTCGGACAGTGGTCAACGCGCGCGCCGCCGCTTCCTCGATGCCGGCGCCGGTGGTCGTGGCGATCTGGAGCGCGACGGCCAGAGCGACGGCCTGCTCGTCGTCGAACAGCAGCGGTGGCAGCTCCGAGCCTGCGTCAAGCCGGTACCCGCCGTCGGGCCCCTTGAAGGCCACGATGGGATAGCCGAGTTCGCGCAGGCGGTCGACGTCACGGCGCACGGTGCGCGGGCTGACGTCCAGCCGCTCGGCCAGCAGCGCCCCCGGCCAGTCCCGGCGTGCCTGGAGCAGGGAGAGCAGGGACAGCAGTCGCGCTGATGTCTTCGGCATGACGCCCATGGTGCCCGGAGAAGCGGCCACATCCTGACCGCTTCCCCTGCGACGGTTCTCTCGTGTCAGACAACGAGAACGACCAGAAGGATCCCATCACCGTGACCGTCACGACCGCGCCCCGCTCCACTCCCGACGATGAGCGGGCCGACCTGCTCGCCGCACTGGCGACCGCGCGATCCGCCCTGACCACCACCACGCACGGGCTCGGCGACCAGCAGGCCGGCGAGCGCCCCACGGTCAGCGCGTTGTGCCTCGGCGGGCTGATCAAGCACGTGGCGTCGATCGAGGAGGCGTGGATGCGCTTTGTGGTCGAGGGGCCGTCCGCGATGCGCTACGACCTGCCCGACGGCGTCACCTGGGCCGACCTCGCGGCCGGTACCGCACATGAGGTCCCGCAGTGGGCGATCGACCACCAGAACGAGTTTTCGATGCTGCCCGGCGAGACGCTGGCCGGAATCCTCAAACACTATGAGCAGGTCGCCGCCCGTAGCGAGGACGTCATCGCCTCCGTGCCCGACCTGTCGGCCACGCACCCGTTGCCGCAGGCGCCCTGGAACGAGCCGGGAGCGGTGCGCAGCGTGCGCCGGGTGCTGATGCACCTCATCGCCGAGACCGCCCAGCATGCCGGGCACGCGGACATCCTGCGCGAGACGCTCGACGGGCAGAAGTCGACCTGACCGGTGACGGAGCCCGGCCGGACCGGGCCATCGCCGCGACCTGGCACTGTGCGCCGGACGCGGTGAACCGGGGCCAGGAGGCGGCTGCCCGCCGACCGCCCGGTCCCGGCTTCAGTGCCCGCTCCGGTCCTGACCTCAAGTGCCTGTATGGAATCGAAGGGAACGGCATCGCCGTGAAGATGAACGCGCCGGGGCGGACCGGCGGCTGCACCGACCAGGACGGAGGCGTCCGGATCATCCAGTGGACGCTGGACCACGTGATGAAGTCCTTCGAGGTGTGTTCCTGATGGCCGTCATGGACAACCGGGCGCTCAACCGCGCGACGCTGGCCCGGCAGTTGCTGCTCGATCGCGCCGATGTACCGGTCCTCGTCGCTGTCGGGCACCTTGGCGGTCTGCAGGCGCAGGAACCGCAGGAACCGTTCGTGGGGCTCTGGTCGCGACTGCGCGCGTTCGACCCGGCAGTGCTCTCGGACCTGCTGACCGGGCGGAAGGTCGTGCGTACCCATCTCATGCGCCGCACCGTTCACCTCGTCACCGCCGACGACGCCGTCGCCTGGCGGACCCGTCACGAGGCCATGTTGCGCCAGCGCGTGCTCGGGACGTACCGCCGCGAGCTCGACGGGGTGGACCTCGACGAACTCGCGGCAGCGGGCAGGGCGGTGATGGCCGACGGCGAGCCCCGCTCGATGGCCGAGCTCACGCGGGCGCTCGCCGAGCGCTGGCCGACGCGCGCTCCACGGGCGCTCGGAGAGATGCTGATCGCCGCCCTCATACCGATGGCGCAGCTGCCGCCACGCGGGCTGTGGCGGACGAAGGCCGGCGTGCGCAACGTCCTGCTCTCGTCCTGGCTGGGGCGCGAGATCGACCCGCCGTCCCCGAACGGCTCCGACCCCGTGGGCGAGGCTCTGGTACGGCGCTATCTTGCCGCGTTCGGCCCCGCCGCCTCGGCCGACCTGCGGGCCTGGTGCGGCCTCGCCGGACTGCCGGCCGCGGTCGCCGCGATACGCGAGGAACTGGTCGCCTTTCGAGACGAGCGGGGCCGTGAACTGCTCGACCTGCCCGACGCGCCGCGCCCCGATCCTGACACACCCGCCCCGGTGCGGTTCCTGCCGGCGTTCGACAACGCGCTCCTCGGCTACCACGACCGAAGCCGGATCATCGAGGACACCCACCGTGGTCTCTCGGTCGCCGGAGCGCGCGTCGTCCTCGTCGACGGCCGGGTCGCCGCGACCTGGAGCGTCGAGGCCGACACCGTGTCCGTCACGCCGCTGCGCGGCCTGTCCCGAGCCGAGCGCACCGATGTCGCCGAGCAAGGGCGGGAGCTGGCGTCCTTCCTCTCCGACAACGCCGACAGGCAGGTGCGGGTCGCCGGGTCTCCATGCTCATAGAGGGTCACGGCAGCGTGCTCCGTCACGTCAGACGGCGGATGTCACCGCGGACCCGGTAGAAGCCGCCGGCAGCGGTGTGCAGGGCGTCCACGACGTAGCGCGTGCCGGGCTCCCGTATCGCGCGCGGGAACTGGACGTTCATCGACGAGTCGTAGCCCTCGGACACCACGTGCACGCGCAGACGGCCGCTCTCCTGGACGCACTCGACGACGATCGCCCCGGCGGGAGCCCGGTCGACGCTCGCCACCGCGGCCACGCCCGTGGCCGGCGCGTAGGTCGGCAGGGCCGCGGCGAGCTTGACGTCCCGCGCCACCGGCACCGTGCCCTGCTGCGCGGCGGAGATGGCCGCCTCGCTCGCGTCCACACACACCAGTGAGCCGTCCGTGGTCACCAGGTACAGCCGCTCGTCGTGGTACTGCATCGACAGTGCCGAGCCGTCGCCCGTGCCGAGCTTCCACAGGCGGGTGCCGTCGCGGTCGAAGCAGTAGACGGACGACGCCGCGTCACCGGCGAAGACGAACCGCCCGCTGGGTGAGGTCGCGCACGAGTACACCGCGCTGTCGCAGGTGTAGGTCGCTTCGACCCTGCCGGTCGTCTTCGACAACCGCTGGACCAGACGGTGCGCGGTCGCCGCGTACACGGCGGCGTCCTCCTGCCAGCCGAACAGGACACCGCCCCGGGTGGGCGTGTGCCACAACTCGCCGCCGCCGTCGGGCGCGTAGGCGGTGACGCCCCGGTGGTGGCCGTGGTACACGGCCCGGTCGTCGGCGCGGACCATCCAGGCGTGCTCGCCCTGGCTTCGGCGGGCCCACTGATGCTCGTCCTCGTGGTCGATGACGGTGAGCCGGCCGTCGCGGTCCGAGACGTTCAGGATGCCCTCGTGGATGTCGAGCCAGAAGATGTCGACGTCCGCCGCGATGTCGTAGGCCGCGAACGGCAACTTGGAGGACAGGTCGTAGACCTTGCCGTCGTCGCAGCCCGCGTAGATCCAGAAGTCGTCGGCGACCAGGCACTTCACACCGTCCGGCAGGCTGAAGCGGGCGCGGACGCCACCGTCGTGGTCCAGGGTGTAGACGTCTCCCGACTGGTTGCCGACCCAGCAGTGGTCGTCGTCGACGTGGATGCCGAACGCCGAGGAGCCCGTGCGGAACCGCCACAGGACGGGCGCCACGGCGCGTGCGGTGGACGGAACCGACGCCACCTGACGGCGGGTCACCGCCCGCGGGGCGCGCTGCCCGGGGACAGCCGGCGCGTACCCTTTGCGGACCTTCTCCCCCACCTTCTTCGCAGCGGCCGCATGGGCCTTCTCCGCCGTGGGGAACGTCGTCGTCTGCACCTGCCCGGTCGCGCCGATCCGCCCGTAGCGCACCGTCACCACCACACCGTCGACGCGCACTTCGTAGAACTTGTGCGCGCCACCCCCGTCCTGTGACAGCTCCAGATACGTCGTCGACACCGTGGACCCCGCAGACATGACAGACCCCTCCCCAGGGTGGACCTACGGCTTTTCCGCCCGGTCCCATTGCCAGAACCATAGGAGGAGGCACTGACAATCGCCTGCGCGTACGTTCGTCCGGCCGTCCGTGATAATCGGCTTCGCCACCTTCACCGCAACGACCGGAGGTCACCGTTGCCGTCGCTCCATGAGTTCGCGACGTGGGAGCCGCTACTGAGGCTCCTGCGGACCGGCAACGCGGGGAACCTTGCCGTCCCCGGCGGTCACGTGGCGGGACAGATCAGCCACTACGGGTGGAGTCTGCCCCTGCAGCGACGGATTCCGCGGCCCGGGCAGGCCGCTCAGGTCGAGGACGTACAGGACGAGTTCGACGCGGTGCAGCGGGTGCAGGGCGCGCTCGCGGACATCGGCGCGGACACCATCTCGTTCACGGCGGAGATATCGCCGACCGGGCGGAGCGTGCTTCATCTGATCAGTCCCGGCCCGGCGGTGGAGCCGGGCATCGGCGGCCCGCATCCGGGGTCGCTCATCCTCGTCGAGGACTCCGTTCCCGAGCCGTGGCGTCGCCTTCCCGATCCGGTGCCCGGGGCGGTTCCGGCCCCGTCGGTGGATCTGGCGTCGCTGGAGCGGACGCTCCGCGAGCGGGTCCCCGGTGCCGTGGGCGCCACGGAGGCGGAGATCGCCGCCACGGAAGCGCGGCTCGGCGTCGCGTTGCCCGACGAGCTCAAGGTGCTCTACCGGGTGACACGGGCGCGTTGGGAGGACTGGGGTGAGGACCACGCGGTGGCGGAGCGCGTCTTCACCGCGGTCGGCTGCGAGCTCTTCCCCCTGGACGACCTGTACATCGCCGACGCGTCGTCCCGTCCGTGCCCGTGGCGGTTCGGGGCGAGGGAGGCAGTCGTCACCCCGCCCGACGCGGCGGTTCAGGGACTGGTCGGCTCACCCGGCTGGATCGCCTTCGGCGACAACGGCGGCGGTGACCGGATCGCCGTCGATCTGACTCCGGGCCCGCGCGGCCACACAGGGCAGATCATCATGCTCAGCCACGAGGACAACATCGGCGCCGGTCTTCTCGCCGACTCCCTCAGCCAGTTGGTGCTGGAAGGGCGCGGTCCGGGGCGCCGCGGCCGTCACGGGGACGGCCCGCCGGCGGTGGCCAGGGTCAACATCCGAAGCCTGGACAGTGTCCGGGCCGCCGCACACGCCGGACTGGAGGTCCTGTCCCTCGGCGTGTGGGAGGGCGCTCCCTTCAGCCTCGCCCCCGTCACCGGACTCCCCCGTCTGCGGACGCTCACCGCCTATCCCGGCACGCTCGCCGATCCAATGGAGATCGCCGAACTGACGGTCCTTGAGTTCCTGGAGCTGGGGCCGGAGGACTGGCGTGTCCTGGTCGATGCCGGAGCCGTCCCCCGCGGTCTGTCGGCCGCCGCCATCGAAGTGCACGGCTCTCGGCACCCCCTGCAGGTCGTGGCACTGGCCAACGAACTCCTGACCCTCTGGGACCGCCCTCCGATCACCCGGACCATCGTCGAAGGCCACCTCGAACCGGGGGTGTGATCGGCCGTCGCGGCTGTTCGCGCGAGAAGACGCGGGTCTGGTTCGGCCCCGCCCCCAGGCCGCCGTCGCGCCATCCCGCCCGGTGCCCCGCCACGCCATCCTGCCCCGCCGCGCCGTCCTGCCCCGTCCCGTCGCGGGGACGGCGGCGCGGGCTGCGGGGCCGCGTCAGGTTGCGAGCCGGTCGAGTTCCTCGCCGATCGCCTGGCGCAGGACGTCGTGCCGCGGGCCGAGTGCGTACCGCTCGTCGTCCCATCGTTCACGTGGATACAGCCACACAGGGCCGCCCACACGATCGGCCGGCTCCCAGTCGTACCGCGGCCACACGTGCGCGTGCAGGAACGGGTCGGTGTTCCCCAGGATCTCCAGGTTGACCCGCCGGAAGGCCGGATCCAGCCGCCCGCAGGCACGTTCGACGGCTTCGCCCAGACGGTCCATGTCCGACAGGAAGGCGAGCCGCCTGCTCCTCGGCAGCTCCGACAGCCGCCGCACCACGGGATCATCCACGAGGAGCACCGAGTACCCCGGGAGGAACTGGACGTCCCCGATCACCGCGAATCCCGCGTCCAAACGCCGCAGCACCGTGGGGTTCCCGCCGCGAAGCGCGCTGCCGATCCGGTCCCCGCGCCAGTCGTCCGCCATGGTCGGCGACTCTATCGCCGGACAAGGTCCCGCTTCATCGCAGCGCGGCAGCCACCAGCCCGCGCAGGTCCTGGGTGGACACCCTTCCCCCGTTCACCAGGCGGTCGAAGACCAACCCGTCCACACAGGTCAGCAACGTGACGGTGCGCTCCTCGGCGTGGGCGACGCCCCGCGCGGCCAGGAAGTCGCGTACCACGTCCCTCCCCGCGTTCTCGCGTGGCACGAGAATCTCCCGCAGTTCGGGATGGTGAACGCTCTCGATGGCACACGCGTAGCGCGCGAGGGAACGCCGCCGCCCCTCCCCCACGAGCCGCCGCTCGACGAACGCGGCGATACCGGCCACGAGTTCCTCGGCGTCGCGCGGCACCGGCGTCCGCTCCCCCGTCTCCTGGAGCTCGGCCTGGTCGAGCGCGACCAGGCGCCGGACCAGCCCGGTGAGCAGCGCCTGACGTGTGCGGTAGTAGGCGGAGGTCGTACCCGGCGGCAGATCCGCCGCCCGGTCCACCGCTCGGTGGGTCAGCCCGCGCATCCCGCTCTCGGCGAGGACGTCGATGGCCGCGTCGGCGAGAAGAGTGCGTCGATCCGTAACCACCCCCTATTTCTACACCTGTAGAGGGCGTGAAGTACTCTGCCGCTTCTACACCCGTAGAAACGGTGGACGGTCAGAAGCGGCGGAGAGGGGCGGGCATGGGCGGGAGTGCTGTGGTGGTGGGAGGAGGCATCGGTGGGCTGGCCGCGGCGATCGGCCTGCGCCTGATCGGATGGGAGGTGACGGTCGTCGAACGCGCCGAGGTGCTCTCGGACGTGGGGGCGGGCATCTCGCTGCACGCCAACGGCATCCACGCTCTGGACGCCCTCGGCCTCGGTGAGGCGGTTCGTGCGGCCGCCCGGCCCCAGTACACGGGCGGCACCCGAACCCCGAGCGGCAGTTGGCTGGCCCGGATGGACGGAGCCGCCCTCGCACGGGCGCTGGGAACGCCCATCGTCGGCATCCCCCGCGCGGAACTGCACCGCCTTCTGCGCGCCGCTCTGCCGTCCGAGTGTCTGCGCGTCGGGGCGGAGGCCACTGACGTGGAGCACACCGGCACCACCCGCGTACGGGTGTCTGTAGACGACGGATCCCTGCGCTCCGGCCTGGACGCCAACCTGGAAGCCGACCTGGTCGTGGCCGCCGACGGAGTCAACAGTCGACTGCGGGGGCGGCTGTTCCCCCGCCACCCGGGTCCCGTGTACAGCGGGTCAACCGTGCTGCGTGCCATCACCGAGCAGCCCGTCGCGTCGCGTACCGACTTCGAGCTGACGTGGGGCCGGGGCGCCGAGTTCGGCCACATCGCCTTCCGCGACGGCCGGGCCGAGTGGCACGCCGTGCTGAACTCACCGCCCGGGGTACGGCACGCGGATGCCCTCGCCGCCGTACGCAGCCGATTCGCCGACTGGCACGCCCCGATCCCGGCGCTGCTGGAAGCCACTCGGCCCGACGCCGTGCTGCACCACGACATCCATGAACTGACGACCCCGCTGCCCGCCTACACCGCCGGCCGGGTCGCCCTCCTCGGGGACGCCGCACACGCCATGACGCCCCATCTCGGCCAAGGCGCCTGCCAGGCTCTCGAGGACGCGGCCACTCTGACCGCCGCGCTCGCCACCGAACCCACCGTCGAGTCGGCGCTGGCCCGTTACGACGCCGAGCGCCGCCCACGCAGCCAGTCCGTCGCACGCGCGGCACGCCGGGCAGGCCGCATGGGTCAGCAGCTCACCCACCCGCTGGCTGTCGCCGCCCGCAACACCGCGCTCCGGCTGGCCCCCTCCGGCGTGACCGTCCGGGCCGTCCTGCAACATGCCGACTGGACGCCGCCCGCCTGGGGTTGACCGCGTCCACGAGAAACCGGTGTGCTCCGGACACAGCGTGTTTACGGGAAACCGCAGGGTCAGGGATGCGGCGAGCACCACCATGGTGGACGGCTTCCGTGGGGCGGCGCGGCGTCGGGATCGGTGAGCGGCTGCGGTCCGGAGACGAGCAGGCCGTGGCGCGGTTGGACGTCAGCGGTGTGCCCAGCGACGGTCCCACAGGCGGCGACAGCGGCACGGCCCCCTCTTCGCGCACTACCGTGAGGTCCATGGCCGCATTCTCGGTGAGGGACTTCTACGACGGGCTGGCTCCCGACTACCACCTGATCTTCCGTGACTGGGATGCGAGCATGGCGCGCCAGGCGGCGGTACTGGACGAACTGTTCCGCCGTCATCCGGGACCCGGTTCGCGCAGAGTCCTGGACTGCTCCTGCGGCATCGGCACGCAGGCGATCGGGCTGGCCCTGGCCGGGCACAAAGTCGTCGGCAGTGATCTGAGTCCCGTCGCCGCCGGACGCGCCTCGGCCGAGGCGGCGGACCGGGGCATCAGTCTTCCTGTGGCTGCGGCCGACATGCGTTTGCTGCCGTTCGCGTCGTCCGGCTTCGATGTCGTCGTCTGTGCGGACAACGCGCTCCCCCACCTGCTGTCCGCACAGGACGTCAGGGCGGCTCTCCTGGAGATGCGACGGGTCCTCCGAGACGAAGGACTGCTGGTACTCACTGTCCGGGCCTACGACGAGGACCGCCGGACCAGACCCGTGTCGGCGCCTCCCCAGGTCTCGGACACCCCCGAGGGCCGGGTGATCACCTTTCAGCTGTGGAACTGGCACACCGACGGCGAGCGCTACGACGTGGAACACTTCCAGATCCACCCCGCGGCCGACACCTGGGAGGTCCGTGTCCGCCGGACCACCTACTGGGCACTGACACGCCGACAGGTGACAGCACTCGTGGCCGAAGCCGGCTTCACCGACATCACCTGGCACACCCCGGACTCCACCGGGTTCTACCAGCCCGTACTCACCGCACGCCACGTCCGGGCCGAGCCGTAGCCCGCCATGAGGAGGGCCTGATCGGCGGAGACCGCGCGGCCCGAGGGCTCGGTGGACGGACGCCCGAGGTGCGCCCTGCATGCCGCCGTCGGCGGGGCACTGGGGGCCGCTGTTCAGCCACCGGCGGGAGGCAGTTCGCGTTCGAACCGCGTCCACCAAGGCGTTGGCCGTCGGCCGGAGGTGCACGTCTTTCTGCGCCGGTGACCGACGACCAGCAGTACGGCTCCGGCGACGGCCACGATTCCGGCGCCGACGGCCCAGCCGCTCACGCCGTCTCTGTCGGGCAGGGCGCAGGAGAAGCTGCCGTTCTTCGCCACCTGGACGGGGGCCCTGTCGTTGCTTCGCCGGGTGTCCTTGACCCGGGTGCCGTTCGGGCCGGGGGCGGTCCAGCCGGAAACGGTCACACAGCCGGAGCGGGAGTCGTCGTCCGTGATGCGCAACGTGAAGTCGTAGGAGACCTCCTGGCCGATTCGGCCGCCGCTGACGCAGGTGTAGCTGCGGCCCTCGTCCTTCGTCCCGCAGACCTGGTCGAGCATCTCCTCTTCGGCTTCGGCGTCGTACGGTGCCTTGGTCACCTTCGCGCCGGGAGGGACGATGAACACGGTCCGGACCTCCTGCATCGCGGCGGGGCCGTTGTTGCGGTAGCCGATGCGGATGCGGTGGACACTGCCGACCTCGCCGCGGACCGAGGGGCCGAACGCCTCGATGTCGGCTGTGTTGCGCACCGGTACGTCCGTCCTCGTCGGCTCCCTGTCCGTCGTGAACGTCGTCCCCTCGCCTCCGGCCGAGTCCCGGACGAGGGACAGGGGCACGCCCTCGCCCGGGGTGAGGCCGGGGTCGCGATGGTCAACGCAGCACGAGCCGCCCGACCCTGGTCCGGAGGTGTCGTAGGGCCATGCGCCGTAGGACAGGTACTCGGCTGCCGCGTGCCGGCTCGGCCTCACCCGCAGCCCGGGGGTCACGCGCCATGTCTCACCGGGAGCGATGACGGCGTCGGGCAGCAGGCACTGGACGGCGAGGCCTGACTCGCCGTCCCCGGGATACCGGCAGTTGCTGTGCCGGGCGGTCGTGGACAGATCCTCGGTGTCGTCGATGCGCAGGACGATCCCGCGCGCGGAAACGTCACCGGTGTTACGGATGAGGATGGGCACGTCGGCTGTCCGCCCGACATCCAGATCGCCGGAGAGCGGTCTCTTGTTCACCCGCAGTTCGGGGCGTCCGGCGATGACCTTCACGCTGCCCCGGGCGGCAGGCAGGCCGTCGGCTGTGAGGGTGTAGCGCAGGACGCCGGAGTCCCCGGCCCGGGCGCCGTCCACGGGGCGGAACTTCAGCAGGCTCTCCGTCTCGGAGTTCAGCCGTACGGAACAGGTGAAGGACGGCATCCTCGGCTTGCAGCGGTCGATCACCTGCTCGCTGCCCGGCGCGAGGGCCGCGACCTGACGGATCCCCGACGCGTCCACGGTGAGTTCGGCGTCCCGTGACGGCCCCTTGTGTGCGAAGGACAGGGGAAGCCACGTGTCGGGTGCCGTCTTCTTCGTCAGGTGCAGCGGCACGTAGAAGTACTTCTGAGTGGTGTCCCGGGGGCCGCTCTCCGCTGCCCCGGCCTGCCCCGCACCGGAGAGCGCGGCGCCCAGGGCGAGGACGGCGGCCGCCAACCACCGGACGACGGCTGTGTCCGGGCGCCCCCAAATGCCGGTCATCGCCGCAGTATGCCGTATGGGGCCGATGGGCCGGGGGGCGAACGTGCTTGCTCAGCGGTGCTCGGGCAGCTGCCGGGCGAATCGGCGGACGGCGTCGGTGAAGGCGTCGGGTGCGTCGAAGTTCGCGAGATGCCGGGCCCTCGGCAACCGGTCGTTCCACCGGACCACAGCATGCGTACCGGACCGACGTCGGGTATGCGTCAGACGTGCCGGACCGGAGGATGAACCGGGCAGTCCGCTTTCTCGCCTGACGGGACGGGACCATCGGATCCCGGCAGGGTCTTCCCCCGGAGGTGTGCGGTCCGTTAATTTCCGTGACTCATAAGTCCAGTGCGACCCGCCCGGGACCTCCGACAGCGGAGCACCAGCGATCAGCGAGCCCTCGGGGGCATGTGCCATGACACGCGCCATCTCTCTGCACCACGTAAGCAAGGCCTACACGCGGGGCATCCGCGTGGTGGAAGGGCTCTCGCTCGACATCACGCCCGGTGAGTTCCTCGTGCTGCTCGGGCCCTCCGGTTGCGGCAAGTCCACCGTGCTCAGGATGATCGCCGGGCTGGAGGAGATCACCGAGGGCGAGCTGCTGCTCGACGGCGAGTACGCGAACGACCTGTCGCCGTCGGAGCGGGAGATGGCGATGGTGTTCCAGAACTTCGCGCTCTATCCGAACATGACCACCCGCGGCAACATCGGCTTCCCTCTACGCATCGAGAGCCCGGGCGACGACCCCGGCCCCCGCGTGGACGCGACGGCCCGCATGCTCGGCATCGAGGACCTCCTCGACCGCTACCCGCGCCAGCTCTCCGGAGGCGAGCGCCAGCGCGTGGCCATGGGCCGTGCCATCGTGCGCGAGCCCTCCGCCTTCCTCATGGACGAACCGCTGTCCAACCTCGACGCCAAACTCCGCAACCACCTGCGGGCCGAGATCTCCACGCTCACCCGGAAGCTCGGCGTCACGACGGTGTACGTCACCCACGACCAGGCCGAGGCCATGTCGCTCGGCGATCGGGTCGCCGTCATGCGCGGAGGCGTGCTCCAGCAGGTGGGCACGCCGCGCTCGGTGTACGCGCTGCCCAGGAACGTCTTCGTCGCCGCCTTCATCGGCACACCGCGCATCAACCTGCTGCGCGGCATGGTCCGCGCCCCGCTCGGCGGTGCGATGTCCATCAGTCTGGGCCGTCAGTACATGCGGCTGCCCGAGCCCCTGTCCCTCGACCACCAGATGCTGCGCGTCCAGCAGGGCCGGGAGGTCATCGTCGGGCTGCGCTCGGAGGCGGTCCGCATCGCCAGACCCGCCGCCGCACGTCCCGGAGAGGTACCGATCACCGGGCTGGTCGAGCATCTGGAGTTCCAGGGCCACGAGGTCCTCGTCCACTTCAACACCGGCTCCCAGCCGGCCGTCGTACCGGACCTGGAAGCCCCTTACCCGACGCGCACGGTCCGTCGTCGCCGTCGTGAGGGCTCGGTCCTGAACCGCATCCGGGAGCGCGCGGGCGCCCTGCGCGCCGGCCCCGTGGTGGTCCTGGACCACCCGCACGGCGTGGAACCCGGCCTGCCGGCACCGGTGGTGGAGGAGAGCCGCCTCCCGGGTGACCTGGTGGTCCGCACGACCCCGGACTTCGAGCTCCGCCAGGGCATGCAGGTCCCCCTCCTCGTCGACCTCGCCCACCTTTTCGTCTTCGACCAGCACGGCGACCGTGTCAGCCCGGCTCCGGACCGGCGGCCGGACCTGAACGAGTGATCCCCTTCCCCGGTGCCTCTCCACCCCTTCTCAGAGTGCGGCGGTCCGGGATCAGCGACCCAGTCCGATGCTCGCGGCGATCGGCAGGTGGTCGCTGCCGGTGGCCGGCAGGGTCCGGACGTCGGTCAGGGTGGCCGAGCGGGTCATGACGTGGTCGATCCGGGCCAGAGGAAAGGCGGCGGGCCAACTGAAGGCGAAGTTCCGCCCCGCCGAGTCCATCCGCGAGGTGACCGGGGCCAGCCCGCGGTCGTCGACCGTGCTGTTGAGGTCGCCGAGCAGGACCACCTTGTCGAGGTTCTCGGCGGCGATGGCGTCACCCAGCAGCCCTGCGCTCTCGTCCCGCGGGCCCGCGCCGAAGCCTCTGATCCCGATACGGACCGAGGGCAGGTGGACGACGTAGACCGCGATGTCGCCCCATGGGGTACGGGCCGTGGACCGCATCCCCCGGTTCCAGTCCTCGGGGATCCCCTCCGGTCTGACGTCCACCGGCCGGACGTCGGACAGCGGATGTCTCGACCAGATGCCGACAGTCCCCACGACCGCGTGGAAGGGGTAGTCCCCTGCCAGGGCCCTTTCGTAGACCGGCAACGCGGAGGAGGTCAGCTCCTCCAGAGCAACGAAGTCCGGGGCGTCCTCGATCAGGGCGGCCGCGGTGCCCGTGGGGTCGGTGTTCTCGTCGCTGACGTTGTGCTGGACGGCGACGATGTCGTGTGCGCCACGGTCCCCGGCCACAAGCCGCCCACCGAACAGGTGGGCCCAGACGGCCGACGGCAGCAGCAGCGCCACCATCGCGATCGCCGAGCGGCGCACCAGCGCCGGCACGAGCAACAGCGCAACGGTCAGGCCGAGCCAGGGCAGGAACGTCTCCAGCAGGCTCCCCAGGTGTCCCACGGCGTTGGGCACCGCGGAGTGGAACGCCAGCAGGCCCGCGGTCAGCACGGCGAGCGTCGCGAGAACACGCCCGCGTGTCCAGGGCGAGCGGTCTGCCGGGCCCTTGACCCACCGCAGCCAGTCGGCCTGCCGCCCCAGCCGTCTTGGCTCCGCCGCCTTCGGCCCCGACTCCACCGTGCAGTTGGCCCGCTCCACCCGCATCCATCCCCCTACCCGTTGGAACACACAGCCCGCTGATCAGGTTCCGGACCGCGAGGTCACCGTTCCACGGCGTTGGATCCGGCAGAGGGGTCCTCCGACCGCCGTCTCCAGCGCCAGAGCGCACTCACCCGGTGGTCGTGGTCGAAACCGGCTCCAAGAGGACCTACCCGCTCGATCGCCTCCTCGGTGCGCGGATCCTCGCGCACGGCGAGGCCGTACGCGGCCTCCAGACGCACGAGTCGGTCGTCTTCGCCGAGCAGTGCCGCCAGGGCGTCGGCGACGGCGGGCGTACGGTCCCGTGAGCCGGCCAGTACCCGCACGGCCTCGCGCCGTACCTCGGGATCCGGGGCCTCGGCCAGGAGGAGCAGCGCCTGGATGATGTCCGGGAGGAGGTCGTCGTCCCCCGTACCCGCCGCGCATGCTCGCAACCGCACTTCGGCGTCGGGGTCACGCATGAGGCCGCGCAGAGCCGACCTCGCCTCGGCGGACCGGCAAACGCCCTCCCAGGCAAGGGTGTAGGGCACTTCGCGGCGCACCCGGGGGTCGGGGTGGTGGGCGTGACGGAGGCCGATGGACTCCTTCCCGGTGTCGACGTACGTGGTGAAGGAGTCGAGCACCTTCGCGAGGATCTCGCTGTCCGTCTCTTCGGCCGCCCAGGCGGCCAGGAGCTCGCTCTCCTTCTTCGCGTAGTAGCTGGAACCCCAGTGGACCAGCGCTCGCGTCCGCACATAGTCCGCCACGAACCGGCGGTGCGCCGGGGCAGAGTGGTGGCGATGGGCCACCACGGCCGACCAGGTCTCGAAGCTGCGACGCTCGACGAGGGTCCACAGGACCGCCGACCAGTTCACGTGGCGCTCGTCCGGTCGGCCGACAGCGCGGGCGATCAGTTCGTCGACGGGTGTCAGGACGCGGAAGGCCCACTCCAGCGAGGTCAGGATGGCGCCGTGCCCGGCGCGCACGGCGAGTCCTCCGAGCGAGACCTGGTCGACCCAGTCGTTCTCGTCGTCCTGGACCCGGACGGTCACGGCGCTCCCCGAAGCGCCTGTCCTGCGCCGCAGTTCCTCGGCGGCGCCGGTCTCGTACCAGCTCCGGGCCAGGGCGAGCAGCCGTTCACGGGCCGACTCCGGCAGGCGCAGCCTGGGCTCCTTGCCCAGTGCCGCGGAGAAGACCGCCGGGGAGCCGCCGTCGATGGCACGACGCAGCGGCGTGGTCCCGTCCGGCAGTACCTGGTCCGGGTTCGCCCCGCCCTCGACCAGCGCTTCGGCAACCGACGCGTCGTAGGCGGCCACGGCCACGCACAGCGCCGACACCCCGTTCGCGTCCGACACGTCCGGATCCGCGCCCTTGTCCAACAGGGCCCGAACCGCCTCCGCATCCCCCGCCCGAACCGCCGCCATGAGACGACCGTCGAGTTCCCCCTCGCCCATGCTTCCGGCCCCCGCCGTTCCACCGTTCACCCATCGCCCTGTCCGGACGACCTCGCCGCGCCCGGGCGGGCCAACTCACCTGGCCCACCACGCCGGATCACGTTCCCAACCTATCCGACGGCCCGCAGAGCTGCGGCTCGACGACTTTGCCATCTCTTTACAACCTGCCCTGCCGCTGCCTCGTCTCTCCGCTCGATCCATCACGCCTCCCGCCGCGCCACCGGCGGGCGGACCGACAAAGAGAGAGCGATTCATGCGCCGAACTGTCCTCAGTGCCATGGCACTCGCCGGAACCGCTGTGCTGGCGGGCGCGGTACCCGCGTTCGCCGACGACCCGACCCCGGTCCCCACCGTCCGCGAGGCCTCCCAGGCCCCGTCCCCGGTCCCGACGACCACCGACCCGGTCGACGAGTCGGCCTCCGCGACTCCCGTTCCGAGCACCGCACCGACAAAGGCGCCGGACTCGGGCCAGGTCTCCGTCGTGCCCAGCGGCGCACCGGACACGGGTGTCGCGCCGCCGTCGACGCAGTCCGGCAGCGCGAGCGGGCTCGTGGTCGGCGGGGGCGCTGCCGCCGTACTCGTCGGTGGCGGCGCGACGGTCCTTCTCGTACGGCGCCGGCGGGCGACCACCGCATGACGACGCTCTCCAGGCGCGCCTTCGCCACCGCGGCGATGGCGTCGCTGCTGGTGGGCTGCGACGGCAACGGTGACGACGGACGGCGCACGACAGCGCGCCCCGTGACCACGTCACCGTCGGCGCGGCCCTCCGCGAAGCCGGCCCGCGCCCTTGGCCGTTCGGTCCCGGTGCGGTTGCGGATCCCGGCCATCGGGGTCGACACCCCGCTGATGCGGCTGGGGCTGGCCTCGGACGGCAGCGTGCAGGTGCCGCCGGTCACGGCGAACGACCGGGCGGGCTGGTACCGGCACTCGCCGACGCCGGGTCAGACCGGTCCGTCGGTGATTCTGGGCCACGCCACGGTCGGCGCCTACGGGGACGGGGTCTTCCGTCACCTCGCCCGGCTGCGGCGGGGCGAGCGGATCGAGGCGCGTCTGGAGAACGGCACGACGGCCCTGTTCAGCGTCGGCTCCGTACGAACGGTCGCCAAGGCCGACTTCCCGGTGGACGCGGTGTACGGCGACGTGGACCGTCCCGAGCTGCGGCTCATCACCTGCGGCGGCCCCCGTACCGGTGACGGCTACCGCGACAACGTGATCGTCTTCGCCGCGCTGAGCTCGACGAGCCGCTGACCCGGGGTCCGGGCCGATGGAACCGACTCCAGCGGCCCGGGCTCCTCCCTCACGAGTGCGACCACGAGTGCCACCACGACGTCACGACCAGGAGAGCGTTGAAACGGTCCCGCGAGAAGGCAGCGTCCGAGTTGTTCGCCGCCCTGTACCCTCGCCTCGCCGGCTGGTGCCGTCGGCTGGTCGACGACGACGAGACGGCCCACGAGATCGCCTCTGAGGCGTTCACGCGACTCTGGGCCCGGTGGACGTCCGTGGCGGAGCCCCAGGGGTTCCTCTACGTCACCGCGGCCAACCTCGTCCGGGACCACTGGCGCAAGCTCGAACGCGAGCGCAGAGCCGTGCGCCGGGCCACAGCGGAAGCCGCCGTCCGCCCGCACGCGGAGCAACACGATCCCTCGGTTCGCATGCTCGTGCAGTCGCTGCCGGAACGACTGCGCGTACCGGTACTGCTGCACTACTACGCTGACATGCCGATCCGCGAGGTGTCCGTGCTGACCGGGCGCAAGGAAGGAACCATCAAGGCCGATCTCCACGCGGCCCGCGAGCTGCTCCGCGCCCACTTGAGGAGAAGCCTTGATCACACGCTCTGACGAGGGCCCGGACTTCGAGCCCGACGACCCCCTCGCGGTCATCCTGCGACCGCCCTCCGACCACCTCGGCCCGCCCCCCGGTCGCTACCAGACGATCCGCCGTACCGCGGCGCGCCGCCGCCTGCTCCGTGCCGCCGCGGGAGTCGGTGTGTCCTGCGCCGTCGCCGCCGCCGTCGTACTGCCGCTGCGCCTCGCGGCACACGAAGCCCCGGCTTCACCGTCGGTACCGCTCGCCCCGCCGCCCGCGAGCAGTCCACCGGCCGAGGGCCCCACACCGGGGCAGTCGACGTCCCCCGTACCCGACGGCCGGCACCCGTCCGGATCCGGGGCAAGCCTGGCACCCAGCCTCGGCACCACACCCGGTCCCACCGAGCCCAGCCACGCACCATCGCCGACACCGAAGCCGTCGGTGGAGGAGTCGTCCGCGAAGGAGCCGTCCGCGGTTCGAGGCACGGGCGACGCTGACACGCCCTGACCGGCGCGGCCGGATGCCCTCGTCCACGGGTCGGAGGGGCCCCCTCCGCTCAGGACTGGTACGGCTGCTGCTGCGTCTGCCCGTACGTCTGACCACCGTGGCCGCCCGCGGCCTGCGCCTGCAGCTGCTCCGCCTGTTCCTTGGTCACTTTCTGCTCCGCGCCGCAGAAGGTGCACTGCGTCGCGTACTTGGTCGAGAAGGGGAACAGCGGCACGAAGAACAGCGTGAACTTCGTGACGCGCTTCCTGAGCGCGTGCGCGGAGGGGTTGCCGCAGTGGCCACACACCAGCGTCAGTATCGCGAGCTGGTAGAGGTATCCCTTGGTGCCAAAAATGATCATTCCGTTGGTCCTTTCCGGTCAGCGCCTGTCGACATAGTGCCAGTGAGTCGGCACGGTGTGATCACGAAGCCCGGATTGAGCGGCTCGGCTCAGCCGGCGCGACGCCTGACAGCCACCGCGACCACTGTTACCCGTGCGAAACCTTGACGATCACTGTGGCGGGTGCCACGATTCCGACGCCGCGATGTTTACGTAAACATCAACCAAAGGCCGACTGGGCCGCAGCATGTTTACGCAAACACTGCGTCGCGGCTGGTGGAGCAGGCAGGAGCGAACGATGGTCTCAGCACCACGGGCGAGGGCCCACCGCGCCGGGAGGCTGCCGCCCTTGAGGGGGCGTGCGAGGATCGTCCGTTCCTTCGACGGCGGGCGCTCGCAGGACATCCTGGACGCCGACATCGGCACGCACCTCGCTTTACGCCGCCCCTAGCCAGGTACGCCGACGTCCGGCGACCTGCGTGTCAGCAAGGCGTTCACCGGATTCACCGGACGGTGAGCCGGACAGCCACCGGATGGTCCGGCCCTCATCCCCCAGCGCGGCAGGACCGCCCCCCCCCCCCGTAATCCCTCACGCCAAACGGACCGGCACACCGCCGGTCATCGCAAGGCCTGTCGACGGCGAGCCGACACACCCCCGTCCGGCCTGGCGTTCCCCCCCCCAGCGGCCGCTCAACCACGCGCAGGCATCCGCCGCCGTACGCCGAGTCGCCATCCTCCGAAAGGGCAAGCCGATGCGCACAACCCCATCCAGCCCCCGTCTCACCCCCCGGCTGCGCGCCGCCTGCGTGGCGATCGCCATCGCCGCGACCAGCGGCACCGCCCTCGCCGGAAGCCCCGCCAACGCGGCGGCGAGCGGAGGCACCACCCAACTCAGCAGAGACACGACCCAGTTCAAGGGCGTGAACTGGGCCGACCCCCGCGACAACTTCGCCGACGACCCCGTCGTGCTGTCCGGCCTGTCGACGTCCGACACCTACGCCCAGACCTACGCCAAGGCGAGCCGGATCATCTCGGCGTTCCGCGCGAACCTCGGTGCCAACACCGTGCGGCTGCCCATCAACCCGTACACGGTCAACGGCTCCTACTGGAAGTCGTACCGCGGGGTCATCGACGCGGCGTCGGACAAGGGCTTCAAGGTCATCCTCTCCTACTGGGAGGGCACCGGTGCCCGCAAGGACGGCTTCATCGACGACACCGCCACCTACTGGCCCATGTGGGACACCGTGGTCAAGGCGTACAAGGGTGACAGCCGCGTCTACTTCGAGCCGATGAACGAGCCGCACGGCTACACCGACACCGAGTGGGCCGACATCGCCGCGAAGTGGCTGTCCACCTACCCGACGGTCCCGCGGAACCGGGTGTTCGTCAGCGGCGCCGGCTACAACGACCACGTCACCTCCGTCTGTGCCGACCCGCGCCTGAAGGGCACCTACCTGTCGCTGCACCACTACGGGTTCTGGAAGGAGTACGCCACCTACGACCAGTGGGTGGCCGACCTCAAGGAGCGCATCGGTGACTGCGCCAACCGGACCGTCGCCGACGAGTTCGGTGCCCCGATGACCACCGGCCTCAACTACAACAAGCCGGCCCCCGACAACAACTACATCAACTACGTCCAGGCCGTCACCGACACGTTCCGCCAGCTCAAGATGGGGTCCGTCTACTGGCCGGGCCTGCGCACGGACGACACCTACTCGCTGCAGACCCTGACCGGTGACCCCGCCAGGCCGTGGCTGGCCACCACCAACCAGTCCGGCGCCGACCGTCTCGCCTGGGGCTGGGGACGCGGCAAGCCCGTCCAGCCCTGACGCGGTGACGGGCGCGACTGCCGGCAGCCGAAGGCAGTTGGGCCCGTCGGCGTCCGCTCAGACCGGTGCCGTGTGCCAGACGACGTGCATGGCCCTGCGATCCTTCATCACGGCCGCGCCCTGCTCGTGCACCTCGTCGGCGAGCCGTCGCAGCCAGGGCTCGGCCTCGTCCTTCCAGAGCTGCAGGTTTCCGAAGGCGGGTGCGCTGTCGCGGCTGACCAGCGCGCCGCCGCCGATCATCGTCAACGCGACACCGCCACGGGCCTTTTCGACGTGGTGGGCGCGGTACCGGTCCTTGGGCAGGCCGTCCTCGCTGTACGCGGGCTCGTGGGATGTGCTGACGATGCGGTTGCGCAGCTTCAGGTTCTTCAGGGCGAACGGACTCATCAGGGGGTCGTTGACGGTCACTCCACACCTCCACGGATTGTGAGGCGACTACCGGGTGTTCGTGAGATCGGCAAGGAGGTCGCCCAGGGCCGTGCGGGCTCCGCGAGAGGGGAGAGAAACACGTAGGTGAACCATCGCCCCCCGCGCGCATGCGGCACGCCCCAGGAAGGACGGGGTCAGCGCTCGTGGTTGTGCATGACGTGCTTGGTGCGCGAGTAGTCGTCGAGGGCGTAGACGGACAGATCGCGGCCGTAGCCGGACCCCTTGAAGCCGCCCCAGGGGACTTCGCTGGCCAGCACGAGATGCGAGTTGACCCAGACGGTGCCGAAGTCGAGGCGAGCGGCGATGTCGTGGCTGCGGCGGGCGTTCTCGGTCCACACCGATGCCGACAGACCGAGCGGGACGTCGTTGGCGCGTCGTACCGCCTCGGCCTCGTCGGTGAAGGTCTCGACCGTGATCACCGGGCCGAAGATCTCCTCGCGGGCGGCTTCGGCTCCTTCGGGGACGTCGACGAGCACGGTCGGAGCGACGAAGTAGCCGGGCCCGTCTATGGCTCCGCCTCCGGTCGCCGCGCGAACGCCTTCCTCCTTCGCGCGCTCCAAGTACCCCGTGACACGGTCGAAGTGGGCTTTCGAGACCATGGGACCGACCTCGACGTCCTCACCGGCCTGCGGCACGCCGACGACCAACGCCCTGACCTCTCCCACGAGTTGCTCGACGAACTGCTCGGCGACGGATTCGTGGACGAGGACGCGGCAGGCGGCCCCGCACTCCTGGCCCGAGTTCCAGAAGCCGGCGACGCGCAACGCCGATGCGGCGGCCGCGAGGTCGGCGTCCGGGAAGATCACCACCGGGGCCTTGCCCCCGAGTTCGAGGTGGACGCGCTTGAGGGTGTCGGCGGCGGCCCGGGCTACGGCGCGACCGCTGGCGACCGATCCGGTCAGGGCGATCATGTTCACGTCCGGGTGCTCGGCGAGCCGGGCACCGACGGTCGGGCCGTAGCCGTTCACCACGTTCAGCACACCGGCCGGCAGGAGGTCGGCGACGAGTTCGGCGAACTTCAGGGTGGTCAGCGGGGTCTGCTCGGACGGCTTGAGGACCAGCGTGTTGCCGGCGGCGAGGATGGGCGCGATCTTCCAGACCGCCATGAGCAGGGGGTAGTTCCACGGGGTGACCACGCCGATCACGCCGAGCGGTTCACGCAGGATGACCGAGAGGTGGTTCTCGGCGTAGTCGCCGGCGGCCAGGGTGGTGGTCGCGCGCACCGCGCCGGCCATGAAGCGGAAGGTGTCGATGGCCTGGCCGACGTCGTCCGTCGACACCGCGAGCGGCTTGCCGGTGTTCGCCGACTCCAGCCTGCTCAGCGGATCGGTGTGTTCGGCCAGCCGGTCCGCGATGGCGTGCAGCAGCTCGGAGCGCTCCTTCGGGACCAGCCGCGCCCACCCGGCCCTCGCCGCCACCGCGGCGGCGACCGCCCGGTCGACGTCTTCGGTGGTGCCCTCGAGAATCCGGGCGATGACGTCCTCGGTACACGGGTCGACCACATCGATGACGCGGTCGGTCGACGGCTCGACGAAGGTCCCGTCGACGAAGTGCCGGGCCGGGGGAAGGTCGGCCTCGGAGAGCAGGGACGGTGCGTCGGCTGCGCGCCGAACGGTGGCCGTCGTGAGGTCGGCGGCAGTGCTCATGGTCGGTGGCTCCTCGGGGAGTGGTCGTGTCGTACTGCTGGGCTGTGCGGTGGCTGTCGTGCCGTTCGTCAGTGCGCGGCGGACAGCTGCGGCAGCGTCGCCTCGACCAGGGAGGAGATCCTGGCTGCGGTGGCGGCGTCGAGGCCGAGGAGAGGTTCACGGGGGCCGCCGACCGGGAATCCCGCCGCGTTCAGTGCGGCCTTGACCGCCTGGATGAACGGGGCGGACATGATCGCGTCCATCAGCGGGTAGATCCGCGCCCATTCGGCTCGCGCGCGGTCGAGGTCGCCGGAGCGCAGCGCGCGGTGGATGGAGACGAGTTCGGCCGGCATGACGTTCGCGGTCCCGGCCATGACACCGGCCGCGCCTTCGGTGATCGCCTGGAGCAGGAGGCT
Organism: Streptomyces sp. NPDC046862; assembly: GCF_040704615.1. NCBI lineage: Bacteria > Bacillati > Actinomycetota > Actinomycetes > Kitasatosporales > Streptomycetaceae > Streptomyces > Streptomyces sp. NPDC046862. The sequence goes on from NZ_JBEYXP010000023.1 coordinate 36,427, forward strand.
GTCCCAGCCGATGAACGTCGAGATGACGTCGACGTGGTTGTGGATCAGCTGCCCGGCCTGGGCCATGTCGGCGCTGGTGTCCTTGATGTACTGGATGTTCTCGACCTCGCGGGCGAGTTGTCCGACGGTCTCGGGGTCGAGGTTGACGCCGGTGGCGCCCGGCAGGTTGTAGAGCATGATCGGGATCTGGACGGCGTCGGCGACGGTGCGCAGGTAGTGCAGCGTCTCGTCCATGGTCAGCGGCTCGTAGTACGGGGCGACGACCATGAGCACGGAGGCTCCGGCGGCCTCGGCGTGCCGGGAGAGTTCGACCGCTTCCCTGGTGCTCACCGCGCCGGTCTGCGCGACGACGGGTACGCGTCCGGCGGCCTGGTCGACCACGGTCTCCACGAGCAGGCGCCGCTCGTCGCCGGTCATGGCCGCGAACTCGCCGGTGGAGCCGCAGGCGACGACGCCGTCGACACCGCCGTCGATGCTGCGGTCGACCAGGCGGCGCAGCAGCTTCTCGTCGAGCTGCCCGTCCGCAGCGAAGGGGGAGGCGAGTGCGGTCAGGACGCCGCTGAGCTGTGCCGACATTTCTGAAGTCTCCTCAGGTTCCGGTGAAGCAGTGGGGCAGTGGGGCAGTGGGCGGGGTGGGCGTGGTGGGCGTGGTGGGCCTACGACACGCTCGGCACCGGCGTCACGTCGCGCAGGGCGGTCTGCCGGTCGGTGGCCAGCAGGCTGCGGACCTCGTGGGCGGCGGAGAGGCCGGTCTGGATCGCGGTCTCGGTGTAGAGCGTGCCGAGGTAGTCACCGGCCAGGAGCACCCGGCCGCTTCGGCGGGTCAGCGTCTGCTGGAGCTTGCCGCGGCCCGGGAAGCAGTACGGGGCACCGGTGGGCCAGCGCTGGACCTCGGCCTCCACTACGTTGTCGGGGAAGCCGGGCAGGACTTGGTCGAGGTCGTCGAGGTAGATCCGGCGGATGGTGTCGTCGTCGTGTTCCATCAGCTCGCGGGCGAGGCTGCCCGGCGAGAAGGTCATGATGCTGCTGCCGGGGCGGCGCTCCCGCTCGTAGCCGTGCACGACGTTCGACATGTTCAGCGCCACATTGAAGGACCGCTTCGGGGTGGCGATGCCGTAGGCGTCGTCCCAGATCTGACGGCCGCTCTCGTCGGACAGGAACGCGGCACTCACGTAGGGACCGTAGACGATCTTCGACAGGGCCTCGCGGACGTCACGGTCCAGATCGACCGCGATCCGGTGACTCACCGTCGCCGGCGTGGCCAGCACAACACAGCGGGCCTCGACCTCCCGCACCACACCGTCCTGCCGGTAACGGACCACGACCGAAGCGTCCTTCTGGACGATCTCGTCGACGGTCGCGTTCAGCCGCACCCGGTCGTCCACAGCCGCAGCGATCGATTCGGTGAGGGTCGACGGGCCGCCCAGGATGCTCTGGGACAGCCCCGCGCCGATGTTCCACACCAGGCTGAAGTAACCGACGCCCGCACCCGCCGAGAGCTGGTCGATGTCGGCGGAGGACCGGGTCACCGTGGGCTTGAACAGCGCCTCGGCGTCCTCGGGCAGGTCGCCGATGAAGTCCTTGAAGGACCGGTCGTTCATGAAGTCGTAGATCCGCTGCTGGTGCTGCGCCGCGGTCTCGTTCCGCCGCCGTCCCACGATCCGGGCGTAACGCGCCACGCGCAGCGCGACCTTGGCGCCCGCCCTGACCATGCCGATCCGCGACTCCATGGACATCGGGATACGGAACGGGTAGGTCTCCACCCGGCCCTTGAGGAGCAGCTTGCCGTTCATCGACAGACCCGCCAGCGACCCGGGCACCGGCACCGTGTCGACACCCGTGCTGTTCAGCAGCCACGACGTCGCCGAATCACCACCGGCGTAGACATGGCCACCCCAGTTCAGCCAGTACGGTCCCCGGCGCTCCGAACGGATACGCCCGCCGACCCGTCCCTCGGACTCGAGCAGGAGCGTGTCCCAGTGGCGCAGCCGCCAGCCGGCGGCCAGACCCGCTATGCCACCACCGACGATGACGACGTCCTTCATGGAAACCTCCTGCACATTCATGGGGGAAGAGCTCGGCTGCTGGACGAGCCCGCGCGACGTTCCGCGAGCGTCCGGTACGGCAGCCGAGGGCGGTCCGGGCCCCCAACCAGTTGGGGGCCCGTCCTGCCGGTGACGGTCAGACGGCGGCGGGCCGGCCGACGGGCTCTGACTTGGGTGACAGGGCGGAGGCCTCGTGAAGGGCCATACCGCGGGTCTCGGGCGCCCAGAAGACGGAGACGACGGCGCCGACGACGTTGATGGCGGCCGCGGCGATCATCGTGCCGCCGATGCCCCAGCCGGTCAGGGCCATGGGGACGAGGTAGGTGCCGACGGCGGCACCGATCCGGCTGGCGGAGGAGGCCAGGCCGACCGCGGAGCCCCGTACCTCGGTCGGGAACAGCTCGTTGGGATAGATCCACTGAAGGATCTGGGTGCCGCCGATGATGACGGCGTACATGGCGAAGAGCACCATGACCACGCCGGCGGGGGCACCGGGAAAGATCCCGAGCAGCAGCAGGGCCAGGCCCGACCAGACGAAGCTGTGGATGACCAGAGGGCGGCGGCCCATGCGGTTCACGCCGAGCAGGGCGATCACACAGCCGACGAGGAACATGACGGTGATCAGCGCCGATCCGACGTTGGCCAGTGAGCCTTCGAGGTTGAGGGCGCCGAGGATCTTCGGGCCGAAGGCGTAGATGGCGAACAGCGGCACGATGGAACAGGTCCAGAAGATGGTGATGTAGAGCATCCGTCCGCCGTAGCCGGAGCGCAGGATCGCCTTGAGGTCGACGTTCTCGCGCTCTTCCTCCTCCGGCAGATCGGCGATCGTCGCCTCCGGACCGTAGACCTGCTTGAGGACCTTCTCGGCTTCCTCGGTACGGCCCTTGTTCGCCAGCCAACGCGGGGACTCGGGCGTGCCCAGCCGCAGCAGCACGATGACCGTGGCGGGCAGCGCGGCGCTGGCGAGCATCCACCGCCAGCCGTCGTCGCCGAGCGACAGCAGCGCCTCACCGACGACGTACGCCACCGCGGCGCCCACGAACCACATCACCACCAGGCCGCCCAGCAGCGGCCCCCGGTAGCGGCGCGGTGTGAACTCGGCGAGCAGCGAGGTGGCGATCGGGTAGTCCGCGCCGACCGCCATGCCGATCAGCAGCCGCAGGACGAACAGCCACACCGGGTCGGTGGCCCAGAACTGGGCGATGGAACAGCCGATGATGGCGATCAGGTCGATCGTGTAGAGGACCTGCCGGCCGAACTTGTCCGTCAGCCAGCCGCCCACGAAGGCGCCGAGGAAGATCCCGATGAGAGCGGACGCGCCGATGAGACCCTCGGCGGACGAGGACAGGTGCAGCTGCGGCGTGATCTGCACCATGGCGACGCCGATGATGCTCAGGACGTAGCCGTCGAGGAAGGGGCCCCCGGACGAGTACAGCGCCAGTTTCTTGTGGAAGCGCGACAGAGGCGCGTCGTCCACTTTGTTTCCTGCGATTTCGGTCATCACAGCCTCCGGGAGCGGCTCCCGGACCTACCCGCTCTGGGGTAGGCCCGGTCCAGGTCGGGGTTGATCAGGTCGGGGTTGGTGTCATGCCGGGAGCACCTCGGTTCCACTGGCGCTCACAGCTCCCGAGGGAGTCGGCCGCGGCCGGCACGATCGGTACTGCCCTGTCTGCTCGTGCGACAGGTGGACGGCGTCGTAGTGGTCGAGGAGAACTCTCGGTTTCTCGGGGACGCCGGCGGCATGGCCACCGGGTTGCCACGAAGTATGTGAAGGGCAGGGCGGGCCAACAATGCCCCCGCTCGGGCACGGGGCACGGGGGTATGTCCGAGTCAGAAGTTCGGCTACGGTTGCCCCATGGTCGGCCGTCCTCGCAACGCTGTTGTCCTCACCGAGGACGAACGGGCCGCACTACTGCTGTGGACCCGCAGTCGCACCTGCTCCCAGGCGCGAGCCCTGCGTGCGCGGATCGTGCTGGCCTGCGAGAGCGAGCCCACCAACACCGCCGTGGCCGAGCACCTCGGCGTCTCCCGCGACATGGTGGGCAAGTGGCGCGCCCGCTTCCTCGCCGAACGGCTGGCCGGTCTGGACGAGCAGCCCCGCCCCGGCCGGCCACCGGCAGCCGACGACGACACCGTGGCACACGTCCTCGTCCGCACCCTCACCCCGCCACCGCCCGGTGCCACGCGGGGCTGGTCGACCCGTTCGATGGCGGCAGAGACCGGTCTGAGCCAGAGCACCGTGAGCCGGATCTGGCGGACCTACCGCGCCCAGCCGGGGGCGCGGGTCCAGGTCGGCCCGCGCCGGGCATGGTCCCTGCCGGACCGCGCCGAGGAGGTGGTCGGGCTGTTCGTGGCCCCACCGGTGTGCGTGCTCGCCGTGACGGCCCGGGCCTGGCGGGGTGGGTTCGCGCGCGGCTCCGGGGCGACAGTCGCCGGCCGGCTGTTCGGACAGGACCAGGACGCGGCTCACGTACTGGCCGTGGTCTGCGCCTTCGCGGCCCTGCGGGGTGAGCTGCCCATGGGGGACGTACCCGGGCTGCACGCGTTCGTGGAACAGGTGCGTTCGGCCGCGGGTGCCGGGATGAACGTGCACCTGCTGGCGTACGGCACGTCCGGCGCCCTCGATCGCCCGGACGCGTCCGGGCGCTGGCACCATGCGCCCAGCTCAGAGGCGTGGACCGAGGAGGCCCACCGCTTCCTCGCCGCGGATGACCGGCCTCTCCGCGAACCGGCGTCCCGCACGCCCCGCCTCCGTGACGCCCTGCTGACCTGGTCCACCACCTGGACCGCGTCCGCGGCTCCCTTCACCCGCGTCGCCCCGCCGCGCCCGGCGTACGTCATCCCGGCCATCTGCGGCCCCGACAACGACTCGAACGCTCCGGGCACGCGCACACTCGACCACTCCGGCCTGCCCGAAGCGGCGGAGATCACAACCCTCGACACCTCACCCGGGGCCCCCGTCACCCCCGACCCCGTCATCGGCCTGCTGCGCGAAGCCCTGCTCACCGACGGTTACCGGCCGGGCGATCGCGTCCGGGAGGCCCCGCTCGCGCACGATCTCGGCCTCTCACGCCGGGTCGTCCGCGCGGGCCTGCGGGCCTTGGCCGAGGAGGGCATGCTCGATCTGCTGCCCGGCGGTGCGACCGCGATCCCCGAGGTCACCGCGAAGGACGTCCTCGACCTCTACGCTCTGCGCGCCAGCCTCGGCGCTCTTCTGATGCGCCGTATCGCCATGCTCGGCCGCGAGAACCTCGCCCCGGCCTCGGCCGCCCTGGCGGAGGTCCACGCGGCCGCCCGCGACAATGATCACCTCCGCATCCGGGAAGTCGACCTGCGGTTCCAGGACGCCCTCGCCCGTATCGCGGACCTCCCCCAGGCCGCCCACACCTTCGAGCGCCTCACGGCCCGGCTGCGGATGTTCGTCACGGTCCTGGACATGGACTACAGCCAGGCGTGCGACACCATCGCGGGCGAGGACACCGCCGTGCACGACGCGTTGCGCGACGCGGACGGGAACGAGGCGGCGCGGCTGTGGCGGGTGAAGATCGAACGCTGCGTCCGCTACATGATCGCCCAGCTCTCCGAGGACGACGTGGCGCCGTACCTGTGGACCACCCTGGCGGGCAGGCCCCGGCTTCGCCCCGGGGCGCTGCGAGGCGCGGCACGCTGACGCGGCCTGAGGACGCGGGCCACAGGCTGAGATGCCGGCGAGGCTCCCGCGTCGAACGGGGCGCGGCTCAGATGACGCCGCGGATCGCCGCCTCGAACCCTTCCACGAGCCCCACGGCCAGAGCCGTGGCCTTCTCGGCATCGCCGTCGATGACGGCGCGCAGCAGGGGACCGTGTTCGCGCACATGGCCCGCCAGGTCCGGCAGGCGGTCGAGGAACAGGCACCTATCGAAACTCCGGAAGGGTCTCCCCCGCGATGGGCATGGCGCCGAGTTCCCGGCGAAGCCGCCTGGCCCAGGTCATCGCGTCCTGAACGGCAAAGGAACAGGTTCGGCTAGTCGGCGAGGGCGATCTCCTCGCACCGCTTGACACTCCGCCGGATCGACGTCCTGTCGAGCCCGAGGAGCGCCGTCAGCCACAAGCCGTTCTGCAGCACGTCGATGTCCGCAGCCCGCTGGTTGGACTCCCCCCGTGACAGAGCCGGCCGTGCCGCCCGGATCAGCGCGGCAAGACCGGCCCGGTACTTCTTCTGCGCCGCCGTGTTGATATGGGCGAAGTCCTCATGGGCCTGGGCGAGAGCCCACAACTGGAGCCGCAACGACAAGTACTCCTGTGTGAGAAACCGAGGCTCCGCGACACGGCGGAGCGCGAGACGAACCTGTTTCTCCGGGGGAAGAGACTCGTCGACGGCCAGAAGAGCGACATCGTGCTCCTCGATCCGGTGGAGCACCGCCCGGATCAAGCTGTTCTTGTCCTCGTAGTGGTAGTTCACGAGGCCGAGCGCGACCCCGGCCTCACGCGCCACTGCCCGCATGCTCACACCAGAGATCCCGTGCCGCGCCAGAAGATGCAGGGTCGCATCGAGGATTCGGGCCTGCCTGTCCACCGGCTGACCAGTAAGTCCTGTGTGAGCACTCATGCGACAAGACTAGTCACCGAGCGACGTCGCCCATCCGCGTAGCCGGCCGGCGATTCCGGTGCGAATGGCAGCCACCCGGCTCCCCGCAAGGGTCGATGCGTCCGCCGCGGATCACTGCGAAGGAGCTGTCGGAGTCGAAGCCCCCCCCGATAAGGACTGAACGAACGTCCAGTCAAGGCCTTGAACGGTTGTTCAGTTTGGTCTTACGATTTCGGCATGGCATCCATCGACGTCTCCGACGTGCATGCGATCGAGAGCGGGTTCCATGACGACCCGGCCCGCTCCATGTCACTTCGTGCCGAGGCCTACACCGACGCCAAGTGGCACGAAGCAGACCTTCGGGGAATCTTCGCCCGGACCTGGCAGTGGATCTGTCACGCGGAGAAGCTGACCACCCCGGGCTGCTACGTGTCCGCCTCCGTGGCAGGCATGCCGATTGCGATCGTCCGCGACCGCGCCGGGAGCCTGCGGGCCTTCTACAACGTCTGCAAGCACCGGGCCCACGAACTTCTCTCGGGCTCGGGCACCACGCGGAACATCGTCTGTCCGTACCACGCCTGGTCCTACGGGCTGGACGGCAGATTGAAGGCCGCCCGCCGCGCCGACGCGATGCCGACCTTCGACAAGTCCGAGATCTGCCTCGACCAGGTGCTGGTGGAGGAGTTCGGCGGGATGGTCTACGTCAATCTCGACACGGCGGCCGCGCCCCTCGCTGACCAGGCAGCCGACCTGGCTGCCGACATCGCGCGATGGGCTCCCGACGTGGCCGGCCTGACGCGCGCCAAGCGCCTCACCTACGACGTGCGAAGCAACTGGAAGAACGTGATCGACAACTTCCTCGAGTGCTACCACTGCCACATCGCGCACAAGGAGTTCGTCGATCTCGTCGACATGGACACCTACGAGGTGAAGACCCACGGAATCTGGTCGAGCCACTTCGCCAAGGCCGGCCTGCACGAGAACGTGGCCTACGACGTGTCCCAGGCGACGGTGAACGACCATGCCGTGTGGTGGCTCTGGCCCAACACATGTCTTCTCCGCTATCCGGGCCGGGGCAACTTCATGGTCTTCCAGGTCATCCCCGCGGGCCCGGATCACACGCTGGAGACCTGGGACTTCTTCCTCGAGACCACCGAGCCCAATGAAGCAGAAGCTGAGGCGTTCCGTTACATCGACGATGTTCTCCAGGCGCAGGACATCGCGTTGGTGGAGAGCGTCCAGCGAGGCATGAACACGCCCGCCTTCGACCAAGGCCGGATCGTGTACGACCCGGAGGGTTCAGGACTGTCCGAACACGGCGTCCACCACTTCCACGGCCTGGTGCTGGATGCCTACCGATCGCTGGTCGGCCTGCCGCAGAGCACACGGACAACGGCGCTCTCGTAACGGCCCCGAACTCCTGGAGGACGCGCCATGCCGAAGCCAGTGATCATCACCTGTGCCCCCACTGGCGGCATCCATACGCCGACGATGTCCCCGTACCTTCCGGTGACCCCTGAGGAGATCGCGCAGGCGTCCATCGAGGCGGCCGAGGCAGGGGCGGCCATCATCCACCTCCACGCCCGCAACCCCCTGACGGGGCGGCCCGACCCGAGCCCGGAGCTGTTCCAGCAGTTCATGCCGCAGATCTCAGCAGGCTGTGATGCGGTACTGAACGTGTCCACCGGCGGCGGCCTCGGCATGACACGCGAAGAGCGGCTGCGAGCGGCCGTGGCAACATCCCCGGAGATGGCCTCCCTCAACGTCGGCTCACTGAACTTCGGGATCTTCCCGATGCTGCAGAAGTACACGGACTGGCAGCACGACTGGGAGCCCTCGTTCCTTGAGATGACCCGGGACTTCGTATTCAAGAACACCTTCGCCGACATCGAGTACGTCGTGAAGGAACTCGGCCTGGGCCATGGCACCAGGTTCGAGTTCGAGTGCTACGACCTCGGGCACCTCTACAACCTCGCCTGGGTGGTGGACCAAGGGTGGCTCGAACCACCGTTCTTCGTACAGATGGTCTTCGGCGTCCTCGGCGGTGTCGGAGCGGACCTCGACAACCTCCTGCACCTGCACACCGTCGCGGACAAGCTGTTCGGGGACAGCTACGAGTGGTCGGTCCTGGCCGCCGGCCGCCACCAGATGCCCTTCGCGACCCAGGCCGCGATGTTGGGCGGCAACCTCCGCGTCGGCATGGAGGACAGCCTGTTCATCGGACCCGGCGAACTGACCCCCTCGAACGCGAGCCAGGTCCGAAAGATCATCGAGATCATCACCGCTCTGGGCCACGAGGTCGCAACGCCTGCGCAGGCGCGGGAAAGACTCGCTCTCAAGGGAGCCAACCATGTCGCCTTCTGAGTCCACAGAACCCTGGCAGGATCCCGCCGAGGTCGCTCACGTGGCCGCGCTGGGGGGAGGCGTGATCGGCCGGAGTTGGACCGCGCTCTTCCTCGCTGCCGGAAAATCGGTCGCTCTCTACGATCCCGATCCCACCGCCGAGGACAGGGTGAGGGAGGCAGTCGAGCGGGCGTGGCCGGTGCTGCGTGACCTCGGGCTGACCGCACAACCTCACCCTTCGAGCAGGCTCGAAGTATGCGACGACCCTCGGGCCGCGGTCGAAGGCGCGGGCTTCGTACAAGAGAGCGTGCCTGAGCGGCTCGGACTCAAGCATGGGCTCTATGAGCTCATCGAACCCGTTCTCGGCGGGACAACCGTCGTCGCCTCGTCGGCGTCCGGCCTGACGCTGAGCGAACTTCAGGGCGGATGGGCCGACCCGGTTCGCCTTGTCCTCGGGCATCCGTTCAATCCGCCGCATCTGATCCCGCTGGTCGAGGTGATGGGGAACGAACGATCCGATCCTCGAGCCGTGCCGTGGACTCGCCGTTTCTACGAGACGCTCGGCAAGGTGACCATCGAGGTCAGACGCGAGGTACCCGGCCACGTCGCCAACAGGCTGCAGGCCGCGCTCTGGCGAGAGGCGATCCACCTCGTCAACGAGGGCGTCGCCGGCGTCGAAGACATCGACATCGCGGTGTCGGCCGGACCCGGGCTGCGCTGGGCCGCCATGGGGCCGACACTTCTGTTTCATCTCGGCGCCGGAGAAGGAGGCCTGGCCAAGTTCTGTGAACGGTACGCCGAGAGTTTCCATCGCTGGTGGGACGATCTGGGCGACCCGCGCCTCGATCCGCCGACGGTCGAGCGTCTTGTCCTCGGACTGGCCCAGGCCACGGGGGACGCACCGGTCGATGAACTCGCCCGACAGCGTGACGCGCTCATCCAGTCGTTCATCGCGGCGAAGCGGTGAGGTTCGCGCTCCAAGAGCGGATGCGCAGCCCCCGGCCCCCCGCCCCGCCCCGCCCGTCGAGGTCACGGCAGTCCACGGCCCTGGTACGTCCCCGGCGTGTGGCCGAAGGTCCGGCGGAAGACGTCGATGAAGGCGCTGGCGGACGACCAGCCGCAGCGGTGCGCCGCGGCGGTGACGGGGGTGTTCTCGGCCAGCAGGATCAGAGCGTGGTGCAGGCGCAGTTGAGTCCGCCACTGCGGGAAGGTCATGCCGAGGTCGGCCCGGAACAGCCGGGACAGCGTGCGTTCACTGGTGCCGACCTCCTTGGCCAGCGCGGCGAGCGTGCGGTTGTCGGCCGGGTCGGTGTGCAGGAAGGCGCACAGGTCCTTCAGGGGCGAGGCCGTGGGGGTGGGCAGGTGCAGTGGCTGCTGGGGCGAGGCCCGGAGCTGGTCCAGCAGGACGGCGCGCAGCCGCGTGCGTTCGGGGGTGTCGTCGAGCGGAGGGCGTGTGTAGGCGAGGAGAAGCTCGCGCAGCAGGGGAGCCACGGCCAGCACGGTGGGCTCTTCGAGGGAGAGGGGGTTGTCGGCCGCCGGCAGGCCGACCAGGTGCAACTCCAGCTCACCGTGGGCCTGGTGGGCGTGCACGGTGCCGGCCGGCACCCAGATGGCGCGCGTGGCCGGTGCCACCCAGGTGCCCGTGCCGGTCGTAACGGTCAGCACACCTCGCCCGGCGTAGACGATCTGGTGGTCGTCGTGCATGTGGGCATGGATCTCCGCTCCCGTCGCGAGCCTTTGGGTGCGAGTGGGCGCACTGGGCTGGTGGCGGATCTGCGTCATTGGTCGGCAGTTTATTGGAAGTACGACAACCCGTGCCATGCCGACGATGGGTGGCGTGCCAAGGAATCCGAGCAACAAGTCGATCATTCTCCTGTCGGTCGGTCACGCCTGCGTGGACGTGTACCAGGACGCGGTGGCGGCGCTCGTCCCGTTCTTCGTCGCCGAGCGCTCCTACGGCTACGCAGCGGTGTCCGGAGTCGTCCTCGCCGCGTCCGTGTTGTCCTCCGTGGCCCAGCCCGTGTTCGGGGTGATGACCGACCGGTGGGCGATGCCCTGGCTCCTGCCGGTGAGCACTCTGCTCGGCGGTGCGGGCATCGCCTTGAGCGGTGTGAGCGGGTCCTACGGGTGGACGCTGGCGTTCGTGGCGGTGTCCGGGCTGGGAGTGGCCGCGTACCACCCCGAGTCCGCCCGTCTCGCGCGGCACGCCGCTCGTGGCCGCCACAGCGGCATGGGCTGGTTCGCGCTCGGCGGCAACCTCGGTTTCGCGCTGGCACCTCTGATGGTCTCCGCCGTCGTCGCCGCCGGTGGACTGCGCCTGACGCCGCTGCTCGTCGTACCGGCCCTCGTCGGCAGCGTGCTGTGCCTGCCCATGCTGCGGGCGTTGGAAGGCGCGGGTGGCTCCCCCGTCGGCGGGGAGACGGCGAGGGGACATGACGACCGGGTCGCGTTCGTGAAGCTCTCGCTTGCGGTGATCTGCCGGTCCGTCGTCTTCGTCGGACTGGGCACCTTCGTCTCGCTCTACGCCACGCAGCGCTTGGGAGGCGGCACATCGGCGGGCACCGCGGCGCTCTTCGTGCTCTATATCGGTGGCGCGGTGGGCTCCGTACTGGGCGGCCATCTGGCCGAGCGTTGGGACCGGGTGACGGTCTCCCGCTGGTCGTACCTGGCCACGGCCGCCGCGGTCGCGGGGATCGTGTCCGTCCCCGGCCCCGTGCTCTACGTGTTCGTGGCACTGGCCTCCGTCGGCCTGTACGTGCCGTTCTCTCTGCAGGTCACCCTCGGCCAGGACTATCTGCCGTCCCGTGTCGGTACCGCCGGCGGGATCACCCTGGGCCTCACCGTGAGCGTCGGGGGTCTGGCCAGCCCGCTGATCGGGAGCCTCGCCGACGCGACGTCCCTGCGCACGGCGTTGACCCCGCTGATCCTGATGCCCGCCCTGAGCTGGCTGCTGTTCCGCACCCTGCCCGAACCGAGGTTATTGCGGGATTGAACAGCTGAAAGGACAATGGAAATCCCCGCCTTCGCATTTTTCGGCGAACACTCAGGTTGCACAAGACATCCGGGCTAGTAAGATTCCTCCGAGATCCTTTCCGCTGGCTAATAGCACGCCTTTTCAACGACATTTCACGTTCTCGCTCTTCTCAATTCCAGGCACGTTTTATTACAGTGGCCATATGGACAGAACAGCGCAGATATACGTGGTGCGACAAGGCGACACACTCTCAGGAATCGCGGCCATGTTCGACGTGACGCTGGCCCAGATCATGGAGTGGAACCCGCAGATCACCAACCCGAACATCATTCACCCAGGGCAGCGGATCCGCGTTTCCGAGCCGGATTTCGAGGGCGAGTACGAGCCCTTCCCGGGCACCGACTTCTTCCAGACCTCCGTGAGCAGCCCGGTCATCGAGGCCATGGGCAACCGCCTCGTCGAGGAGGGTTGCTCCGCGTACAACGGCGAGCCCGACTACCGGTGGAGCGACGCGGACCGGAAGTCGTACGCCAAGTGGCAGCGCAAGCTCGGTTTCTCCGGCGGTGACGCGGACGGCATTCCCGGCCGGAAGTCGTGGGACAGACTCCACGTGCCCGCCATCTACGAGTGAAGTGATACGAGTGCACTGAAGAACAGCCCGGCCCCCGGACCCCGACGGGGGCCGCACGGTGGGGGCGCCCGGTTTGGCTTCCATCGCCCGCGAATACCAACAAGCCATGCCCGGCGCCACGTTCGTCACCGTGCCCCGCGCCGGCCATCTCATCGACATGGAACAGCCGAAGGCCTACCGCCAGGCCGTCACGCGCTTCCCGAGCCCGTGACGGACCATGAGGGACGGCACACAGCCGCGCACACACGGCGAATGGCCGAACCCGTACCGGCCATGACCACAGTTTGACCTGGCGCCGACCGGTTCATGACGAGCCCTTCATCGCGCTGTGACCTGCGAAGACACGACGTTGACAGGGATCTGAAAGGCTTGTAGACGTGTGGCGTTCGACGGGTGGTTCCGGCCACTGGACCGCCCCGGCGAACCCCATCGAGCTTCAGCAACCCGTGAAGGACAACTGTGTCCCCTTCCCACCGCACCGCGAGAGCGGTGCGCCTCCTGGGCGTCTGCACCGCTGCGGCAGCGCTCTCCATCGGCGTCGCGAACACCGCGTTCGCCTGCAACATCCGTGACTTCTCCGCCGTCGCCACCTGTGACGACAGCGGTAGCGGCGTCATCCGCGTCACGGACACGGACGCGTCCGGCACTCCTGCCACCGTCTCGCTGTACATCAAGATGACCGTCCCCGGCGAGGAAGACCGGCTCCTCGACACGAAGACGATCGAGCATCCGGACGCGCAGGGCGTCGCCGTCGACTTCGCCGAGAACTGGGCGCCCGACACGACGTACCGGATCCGCGTCAAGGCGGGGAACCAGGTCGACGAGGACATCAAGCCCCTGTTGACCACTCCGTCCCAGGCCTGCTCGGCGACGAAGACGTCCCCCTCGCCCTCGCAGACCCCGTCGACGCAGCCCCCCAAGGGGACGCCCGCCCAGTCGACTCCGTCGCAGAGCACCACCCCTGCCGCAGGCCCCAGCACGAGCAGCAGCCCCTCGCCCCAGGGCGGCGGCTCCAACCTCGCCGAGACCGGCGCGGACTCCCACACCCCGCTGATCCTCGGCATCGCGGCCGCTCTGGTCGCCGTCGGAGCCGGCGTGGTCTTCGCCCTGCGCCGCCCGAGGACGTCCCGCTCCCGTTGACGGTTGATCGGGGCCGCGCCGGTTCAGGAGCGGCCCCGAGTTGTCGCACTTCGACAGCATCGGGTACGGACGTCCACCCCGACGGCATCGCGGTCCCTCCGGCTGCGCGGGCCAACTGGACGAACCCGGTGGCCCGTTGCCGACGTCCGTGACCGTCCCGGGGCTCACGTGACCCCCGGCGTCCTGGTGCCATGGCATGCATCAGCGTCCCGCACGTACCGGGGTACCGAGCGCGCTGAGCGGCGCACCACTCCGTGGGCAGGTGCCACGGAGCGTTCGGCCGCCGCGCGCCCTCGCGTGCGGCGGCCCCGTGGTGCGGGCCTACCCGCCGGCCGGAGCCGCCGCTTCGAGGGCGTCGACGCTGCCCGACATGATGGTGCGGATGTGTGCGGTGATGTGCTCGACGGGCCAGTCCCACCAGGCGAGCGCCAGCAGCCGGGAGACATCCTCGTCGTCGTACCGGCGGCGCAGGAGCCGGGCCGGGTTCCCCCCGACGATGCCGTAGTCCGGAACGTCGTCGACCACGACCGCACCGGAAGCGATGATCGCTCCGTTGCCGATGCGGACGCCGGGCATCACGGTGGCCCGGTAGCCGAACCAGACGTCGTTGCCGACCACCGTGTCACCCCGGCCCGGCAGACCGGTGATCAGGTCGAAGTGCTCGGCCCAGGAACCGCCCATGATGGGGAACGGAAACGTCGAGGGACCGTCCATGCGGTGGTTGGCGCCGTTCATGATGAACCGCACACCTTCGCCCAGGGCGCAGTACTTGCCGATGACCAGCTTCTCGGGCCCGTAGTGATACAGCACGTTGCGGGTCTCGAAGGCCGTCGGATCGTCCGGGTCGTCGTAGTAGGAGAACTCCCCCACCTCGATCAGCGGCGAGGTGACCAACGGCCGTAACAGCACCACACGCGGCTGCTCGGGCATCGGATGCACGACGTTGGGGTCAGCGGGAACAACTGGGCTCATGAATCGGCTCCTCGTGTGTCACGGCAGCGGGTTTTCCTGGCCGGCATTCCGGCGGGCATTCCCTCACCGTGTCCATTCCTCGGCGAGCAGGCCGAGAACGACCGTGTCGAGGAAGGCTCCGTACACCCACGCGGAGCGCCGCAGCGTTCCCTCGACGGAGAACCCGGCCCTGGTCGCAGCCGCGATCATCGCGTGGTTGTCGGCGAGGGTCTCGAGCTGCAGCCGTTGCAGGCCGCGCACGGCGAATCCGTACTCGCACAGCACACGGACGACGTCGACCGCCAGCCCCCGCCCCCGGAAGGCGGGGAGCAGGGAGACCCCCAGATGGCCCGTCCTGTTGTGCGGGTCGATTCCCCACAGCAGGGCCTCGCCCGCCAGTTCCCGCGACTGCAGCTCCACCACCGAGAAGTACGCCTTCTCCGGCGAGGGAGCTGCCGCCGCGGCGGGCGAATCCGCCGCATCCGGCGGTAGGGGTCGCCAGGGCGCGGAGTCGGCACGTGAGCGCATGAGTACGTCCTCGTACAACTCGGCCTGGAAGACCGGAACATCGCTGTCCTGCCGCGTCCGCAGCGCGACCTTTTCCCCTCGTATCACGTGTCCTTGCTATCCCACGCGCCCCGGTTGATCAACTGGTTTGATGTCAGGCGCCGACGTAGGCCGCGAGGTGCTCGCCGGTGAGAGTGGACCGGGTGGCGACGAGGTCGGCGGGGGTCCCCTCGAAGACGATCGTGCCGCCCTCATGGCCGGCGCCGGGGCCGAGGTCGACGATCCAGTCGGCGTGCGCCATGACCGCCTGGTGGTGTTCGACGACGATGACCGACTTGCCGGAGTCGACGAGCCGGTCGAGCAGGCCGAGCAGTTGCTCGACGTCGGCCAGATGCAGGCCGGCGGTCGGCTCGTCGAGGACGTAGACGCCGCCCTTCTCGGCCATGTGCGTGGCCAGCTTGAGCCGCTGCCGTTCGCCGCCGGACAGCGTGGTCAGCGGCTGGCCGAGGCTGAGGTAGCCGAGTCCGACGTCGGCGAGCCGGGCGAGAATGCGCTGCGCGGCGGGCGTGTGCGCCTCGCCGGCGCCGAAGAACTCCTCGGCCTCGGCCACCGACATCTCGAGCACCTCGCTGATGTCGCGCCCGCCGAGGTGGTACTCCAGCACCGACGCCTGGAACCGCTTCCCCTGGCAGTCCTCGCACGGGGTCGCGACACCGGCCATCATCGCCAGGTCGGTGTAGATGACGCCCGCGCCGTTGCAGGTGGGGCAGGCGCCCTCGGAGTTGGCGCTGAACAGCGCCGGCTTCACGCCGTTGGCCTTGGCGAACGCCTTGCGGATCGGTTCGAGCAGCCCGGTGTACGTGGCCGGGTTGCTCCGCCGGGAGCCCCTGATCGGGCTCTGGTCGACGGACACCACACCCTCGTCGGCGGGAATCGACCCGTGGACGAGCGAACTCTTGCCGGAGCCGGCGACTCCGGTGACCACGCAGAGCACGCCGAGCGGGATGTCGACGTCGACGCCCCGCAGGTTGTGCGTGCTCGCGCCCCGGATCGGAAGCCGGCCGGTGGGCTCGCGCGCGGTTTCCTTGAGGGTGGCCCGGTCGTCGAAGTGGCGGCCGGTGACGGTGCCGCTGGTCCGCAGCCCCTCGACGGTGCCCTCGAAGCAGACGGTGCCGCCCGCCGTACCGGCGCCGGGTCCGAGGTCGACGACATGGTCGGCGATCGTGATCGTCTCCGGCTTGTGCTCCACGACGAGCACCGTGTTGCCCTTGTCCCGCAGTCTCAGCAGCAGGTCGTTCATCCGCTGGATGTCATGGGGGTGCAGGCCGATGGTGGGCTCGTCGAACACGTAGGTGACGTCGGTGAGCGAGGAGCCGAGGTGGCGGATCATCTTGACGCGCTGCGCCTCGCCACCCGAGAGCGTGCCCGCCGGCCGGTCCAGCGAGAGGTAGCCGAGGCCGATCTCCGTGAACGAGTCGAGGGTGTGCTGCAGCGCGGTGAGCAGCGGCGCCACCGACGGCTCGTCGAGGTCACGGACCCATGCCGCCAGGTCGCGGATCTCCATCGCGCAGGCGTCGGCGATGCTGATCTTGTTGATCTTCGACGACCGGGCGCCCTCGCTGAGCCGGGTGCCGTCGCACTCGGGGCAGGTGGTGAAGGTGACCGCCCGCTCCACGAACGCCCGGATATGCGGCTGCATCGCCTCCTTGTCCTTGGACAGGAACGACTTCTGGATCTTGGGGATCAGCCCTTCGTAGGTGAGGTTGACGCCGTTGACCTTGACCTTGGTCGGCTCCCCGTACAGGAAGGCCTGCATCTCCCTCTTGGTGTACTCGCGGATCGGCTTGTCCGGGTCGACGAAGCCGGACTGGGCGTAGACCTGCACGGTCCACTGGCTGTCCGACTTCCAGCCGGGGATGGTGAACGCTCCCTCGGCGAGCGACTTGGAGTCGTCGTAGAGCTGGGTCAGGTCGATGTCGGAGACCTTGCCCCGGCCCTCGCAGCGGTTGCACATGCCGCCGGTGCGCTCGTACGTCGCCTTCTGGGCCTTGGTCCTGTCACCGCGCTCGACCGTGATCGCACCGCTCGCGCGGACGGAGGCGGTGTTGAACGAGTACGCGCTGGGCGGCCCGATGTGGGGCTCGCCGAGGCGGCTGAAGAGGACGCGCAGCATGGCGTTGGCGTCGGTGGCGGTGCCGACCGTGGAGCGGGGGTCGCCGCCCATGCGCTGCTGGTCGACGCTGATCGCGGTGGTCAGCCCGTCGAGGACGTCGACCTCGGGCCGCGCCAGGGTGGGCATGAACCCCTGCACGAAGGCGCTGTAGGTCTCGTTGATCAGCCGCTGCGACTCCGCGGCGATCGTGTCGAACACGAGCGAGCTCTTGCCGGAGCCGGAGACGCCGGTGAACACGGTGAGCCGGCGCTTCGGGATCTCGACGCTGACGTCCTTGAGGTTGTTCTCGCGCGCCCCGTGCACGCGGATCAGATCGTGGGTGTCGGCGGCGTGCGGCGAAGGCGACTGCGCGTGCGTCCTCTTGGCCGTGCTCATCGTGTCTCCATCTGTTGGGCGGAGCCGCCCTCGCGGCCTCCGTCGGCGTCGCCCGGCTCCGTCCGGCCAGCCGTCGAGCGGGGTGTTCTGTTCAGGTCCCGCTCTCCTCGCGCCAAGCACGGATGCGGCACGGGGGGATACGGAGCCCGACCGGTAGGACACCCTCCGGCCGAAACCGGCGGGCGGCTCTACCTGACGTGTCAGCGCAGCTCCTGGATGCGGACCATGTTGCCCGCGGGGTCGCGGAAGGCGCAGTCGCGGACGCCGTACGGCTGCTCGGTCGGCTCCTGTACGACCTCGGCGTCGCCTGCCTGCACCTTCTCGAAGGTGCCGTTGAGGTCTCTGGTGGCCAGCAGGATCCAGCCGTAGGTGCCCTTGGCCATCATCTCGGCGATCACGCGGCGTTCGTCGTCGGTGATGCCGGGGTCGGCGGTGGGCGGAGCCAGCAGGATGTTCGTCTCGGGTTGGCCGGCGGGGCCGACCGTGATCCAGCGCATCTTGCCGGTTCCGACGTCGTTGCGGACCTCGAAGCCGAGGGCGTCGCGGTAGAAGGCCAGGGAGGCGTCCGGGTCGTCGTGCGGGAGGACGCTGGTGTGAATGGTGATGTCCATGGCCCTCACGCTAGGTGTGGTTCGGGTGCCGGCGCTTCTCGATTCCTGACCGGTCTCGTCACCTGTTTCGCCACGCAGGACGGAAGCCCCTCCGTCGAGGTCGCCGCCTTGCGCCGGTAGACGCTGGGCGGCATGCCGACCAGTTCGGTGAAGCGCGTGCTGAAGGTGCCCAGTGACGCGCAGCCGACCGCGAAACAGACCTCGGTGACGCTGACGTCCCCACGGCGCAGCAGCGCCATCGCCCGCTCGATGCGCCGCGTCATCAGGTAGCCGTACGGCGACTCGCCGTAGGCGAGCCGGAACTGGCGGCTGAGGTGCCCGGCCGACATGTTCGCGCCCCGGGCGAGCGCCTCGACGTCCAGCGGCTGCGCGTACTCCCGGTCGATCCGGTCACGCACGCGACGTAGTCGCGCGAGGTCGCTCAGCCGCTGCTCTGCGGGCGGTCTGGTGCTCACCTTCGTGATCGTGCCACGGCGCACCGGAGTGCTCAAGCGGGTTGCCGGCGCTTCACGGGCTGTTCGGCGCTCTCAGGGTCCCGGTCAGTCCCCGCCTCTTGTGGGAGCGCTCCCATCGATACAGGATGTCGCCGTGACCTCGTCTGCCGCCATACGTCCCTACCGCCCCGAGGACCGAGAGTCCCTCGACGACATCTGCGTCCGCACCGCGCACAACGGGCAGGACAGCCGCCCGGTCTACACGGACCCCGGGATCTTCCCGACGACCTTCGCGGCTCCGTACGTTCACCTGGAGCCGGAGCTGGCCTTCGTACTGGACGACGGGCGGGGACGGGCGGTCGGCTATGTCCTCGGCACGGCGGACACTCCCCGCTTCGCGGAGGCCTTCCGCACGCGGTGGCTGCCCCTGGTCGTGGACCGCTATCCGGAGCCCCTCGGGACGCCGAGCACACCGGACGAGGCGATCATCCAGATGCTGCACCACCCCGAGCGCATGCTCGTCCCCGAAGTCGCCGCGTATCCGGCCCACCTGCACATCGATCTGCTTCCCCAGTGGCAGGGGCTCGGCCACGGGCGCGCGTTGACGCGGACGTTTCTGGGTGCCCTTCACGACCGCGGTGTGCCGGCCGTGCATCTGTCGATGGTGACGGCCAACACTCCCGCCAGGGCCTTCTACGACCGTCTGGGTTTCCACGAGATCGACGTGCCGGGCCCTGCGACCGTCACATGGCTCGGGCGCTCGACCAAGGCGCCCGCCATGCCGTGACTGCCTTTGGTGACGGACCGGCTCCCCTCAGCGCCGTGCCGGGCAGGGCGCGCGGGGCCCGGGGCGCGAGAGGAGAATGGAAGCGGTCACAACGCGGTGGGGGCGCAGGAGGTAGATCATGGGACAGGCACGTGAGGTCATGGACCGGCTCACCGAGGCGCTGACGACGGCCCGCGATCCGAAGGCCGTCGCGGAGTGCTTCGCGCAGGACGCGGTCGCCGTCACACCCGATGCCGGGGAGCTCAGGGGCCGTGACAACATCGTCGAGTACTTCGATCAGATCACGGAGATGATCCCGCAGGCGACGTTCGAGTCGCTGCACAAGTACGAGGCCGGTGACACCGCGATCGACGAGGGGTACTTCGGCGGCCGCAACACCGGACCCATCGCTTTGCCCACCGGCGAGACCCTCCCGGCCACGGAGCAGGAGGTGCGGCTCCTCGGTTGCGACCTCGCCACGGTGGAGGACGGGGTCATCGTCAGCTACCGCCTTTACTTCGACCAGGCGGATCTGTTCACGCAACTGGGGATCATGCCCGAAGCGCCCCTGTGAAGCGGGTGAGGACACGGTAGAGCCCTCACCCGCACCTGGTCGGCGCGTCACCATGGCCGAATGCTTGAAAGCTCCACTACCCCCATCCGAGGGAGCCGCTCGCAACGAGCCTCCTGTGCCGCCTCACATGTTGATCATGTGCCCGGCCAGGCCGTGCACCGCCTCCTTGACCGCCTCGCCCAGGGTGGGGTGGGCGTGCACGTTGCGGGCCACCTCGTGGACGGTGAGGTCCCACTGCTGGGCCAGCGTCAGCTCGGGCAGCAGCTCGGTGACGTCGGGGCCGATGAGGTGGGCGCCGACGAGTTCCCCGTACTTCGCGTCGCTGATCAGCTTCACGAAGCCGGTGGTGTCGCCGAGGCCATGCGCCTTGCCGTTCGCGGTGAAGGGGAACTTCGCCACCTTGACGTCGAAGCCCTTCTCCCGCGCCTGGGCCTCGGTGTAGCCGAAGCTCGCGATCTGCGGCTGACAGTAGGTCGCGCGCGGGATCATCACGTAGTCGAGCTCCATCGTCTCCGCGTCCGCGATGGTCTCGGCGGCGACCACGCCCATCGCCTCCGCGGCGTGCGCGAGCATGAGCTTGGCGGTGGCGTCGCCGATGGCGTAGATGTGCGGCACAGAGGTGCGGCAGCGGCCGTCGACGTCGATCGCACCGCGCTCGGTGACCTTCACGCCCGTGTTCTCCAGGCCGTAGCCGGTGACGTTCGGCGCGAAGCCGATCGCCTGGAGCACCTTGTCGGCCTCCAGGACCTGCTGCGCGCCGTCCTTGCCGGTGACGGTGACGCGGACCTGCTGGCCGGACTCGTCGATGGCGTCGACCCGGGTGGAGGTGAGGACGTCGATGCCCAGCTTGCGGTACTGGCGTGCCAGTTCGGCGGAGACGTCGGCGTCCTCCAGCGGGGCGACGCGGTCCAGGAACTCCACGACGGTGACCTTCACGCCGTAGTTGTTCAGGACGTACGCGAACTCGATGCCGATGGCCCCGGCGCCCGCGATGATGATCGACTGCGGCAGTTCCTCGGCGAGGATCTGCTCCTCGTACGTCACCACGCGCGACGTACGGCGGGTGCCGGGCAGCAGCTTCGGCGTGGCGCCGGTGGCGATGACGCAGTGGTCGAAGCCGATGGTGCGGGTGTCGCCGTCGTAGCCGGCCACCTCGAGTGTGTGGGGGTCGAGGAAGGTGCCGCGGCCGTCGATCTCCGCGATCTTGTTCTTCTTCATCAGGTAGTGGACGCCCTTGACCCGGCCGTCCGCGGCCCGGCGGCTGCGGCGGAAGGCCTCGCCGTAGTCGAAGGAGACCTGTCCGTCGATCTTGATGCCGAAGGTCTTCGCCTCCCGGGTGACGATGTGCGCCAGTTCGGCGTTGCGCAGCAGGGCCTTGGTCGGGATGCAGCCCACGTTCAGGCAGACACCGCCCCAGTACTTCTCCTCGACGACGGCGACGCGTTTACCCAGTTGGGCGGCGCGGATGGCGGCCACGTAGCCGCCGGGGCCCGCACCGAGTACGACCACGTCGAACCGCTCGTCCTGCTCGGCCATCGGGAGTTCCCTTCTCACGGGGCGGCGTGCCCTCGGACGCCGTCCGGCTGGAGTCCGGTTCCCTCCCACCTTGCCACCGGCGGGTGACGCTCGCTCGCATCCTGATCGTTCTCTTGTCGGTGTGAAGTCTGCGGGCGCTCGACCCACCGGGCGCCGCGGGTCCGGGTCGCGTGTGCTTCAGGCGAACGCGTCCCTGAGCGCGGGCAGCAGCGTCTTCTCCGACCACTCCAGGTAGGCGGGCTGGCTGTCGCCGCCGATCTGCACGAGGGCGACCTCGGTGAATCCCGCCTCCACGTAGGGCCGTACGGCCGAGACGAACACGTCCGGGTCGTCACCGCAGGGGATGGACTCGGCGACGTCGTCCCGCGTCACGAACTGTGTGGCTCCGTCGAACGAATCGGGATGCGGGAGTTCGGAGTTGACCTTCCAGCCGCCGCCGAACCAGCGGAACTGGTCGTGGGCGCGGGCGATGGCCGCGTCGCGGTCGGTGTCGAAGCAGACCGGCAGTTGCCCCACCCTCGGCTTGCCCGAGCCACCGTGCCGGTCGAACGCGCTGACCAGTTCCGCCTTCGGCTCGGTGGCGATGACCAGGTCGGCCAGGCGTCCGGCGAGGGCACAGGACCGTTCGCCGGACACGGCGACACCGATGGGCGGCGGGGCGTCCGGCAGGTCCCAAAGGCGTGCCGAGTCGACGTCGTAGTGCTTGCCGTGGTGGGTGACGTGTCCGCCTTCGAAGAGCGCGCGGATGATCCCGACGGCCTCTTCGAACATCTCGTGCCGTACGTCGACGGACGGCCAGCCACGGCCCACGACGTGCTCGTTGAGGTTCTCACCCGAACCGAGGCCCAGGCGGAACCTGCCCCCGGACAGCAGTTGCAGGGTCGCCGCCTTCTGGGCCACGACGGCCGGGTGGTAGCGGAACGTCGGACACGTCACATACGTCATCAGCGGGATGCGCGACGTCGCCTGGGCCGCGGCGCCGAGGACGGTCCACGCGTAGGGCGAGTGGCCCTGGGACCGCAGCCAGGGGAAGTAGTGGTCACTCGTCACGGAGAAGTCGAAGCCGGCTTCCTCCGCTCCTACGACGTGATCGACGAGGTCGCGCGGACCGGCCTGCTCCGTCATCATCGTGTATCCGATTTGCACCATGAGGATCGCGTATCCCGTCATCGCCGGGTGAAAACGGGCCGTTCGGTCGACGGGGTTCCGCGGCCGGCCCACGCGTCGGCCTTCAGCGGCCGCGCCGGGCGTACACCTCGATCTCGATCTTCATGCGGGGATCGTAGAGATCGCACATGAGCATCGTGGCGGCCGGACGGACCTCGCCGAAGGCCCGGCGCAGGAGCGGCCAGCAGGGCTCGAAGTCGTCGCGGTCGGGCAGCAGGTAGCGCACGCGTACGACGTCGGCGAACGTACAGTCGGCGTCGGCGAGCGCGGCTTCTATGTTGCGCAGGCACTGCCCGGCCTGCTCCACCACGTCTTCGGAGATCGTCATGGTGGCGTAGTCGAACCCGGTCGTCCCGGACACATGAACCCAGTCGCCGTCGACCACGGCACGGGCGTAACCGATCTGTTCCTCGAACGTCGAACCGCTGAGGATCGCGCGTCGCTCTGTCATGCGCCGCACGCTAGGTGACCAGTGCGGATACGTCTAATACGTGGAACGGCATGGACTCATACCACTGCCGATATCCCTGCTGATCTCTCTGCTGCTATTTCTGGGGTATGGACCGTCCCGAACTCCCGTTGCCGCAACTGCACGCGTTCGTCGTGCTCGCCGAGGAACTGCACTTCGGCCACGCGGCAGCCCGCCTGGGCATCGCCCAGCCCCCGCTGAGCCAGCAGATCCGCCGCCTGGAGGACAAGGTCGGCCACGCGCTGTTCAGCCGTGATCCGGGAGGTGTCGCCCTCACTCCGGCGGGCCGGGAACTGCTGCCTGCCGCCCGCCGGGCACTCAGCGCCGTTGCCGACGGCCTGGCCGCTTCGCGGGCCGTCGGCAGTGGCCGGACCGGACGGCTGCGGATCGGTTTCGCCGCCTCCCTCGCCCTGACCGTTCTGCCCGGCCTGCTGCGCACGCACCGCGAGCGGTTCCCGCAGGTGCGTCTCGACATCCACGAGATGACCACGGCACCCCAGCTCGCCGCCCTGCACGACCGGACCATCGACATCGGTCTGCTGCGCGAACCGCCCGCCGACGAGCCGCAGCTCGACTTCAGGACGGTTCTGAGCGAGCCCTTCGTGGCGGTCCTGCCGTCCGCGCACCCGCTCGCGGCCCGGCGCACCGTCCGAGTCGGCCAGTTGGCGGACTCGCCGTTCGTGCTCCTCCCCCGCGCGGTCGGACCGCAGTTGTACGACCAGATCACCGGTCTGTGCGCCTCGGCGGGTTTCACCCCCCGGGTGGCCCAGCACGCCGTGGAATGGCAGACCGTCTGCGCCCTGGTGGAGACCGGCCTGGGCGTCTCCCTGGCCCCGGCGAGCATCCGCCGCATCCGGCTCAAAGGGGTCGCCTTCCGCCGGATCGAACCGGCCACCGCCCGCACGCGGGTCGCCGTGGCCTGGCGCAAGGGTGACCAGAATCCCTTGGTCGCGCATCTGCTGGACACGGTGGGGAGTGCTCCTCCGTGAGATGATCGACCGCATGATCGAGACCTCCGCACGGAAGGGCGGCCTCCGCCCCGGCCGATGACGTGGCGGGAGGACGCCGTGGGCGACGGCGCCGCCATGACGATCCCCCTCACCCTCCTCACGTCGCTGCGGGCCGCCGCTCCCGCCCGGTGGCCGAGCCTGGACGCCGCGTTGTTCGCGGAGGTCCGTGAGGCCGCCCCGCGCCTGGACCCCGAGGGCATCGGGCAGTTGTGGGGGCGGGCACTGCACACGCTCGGGCGCGAGACCCACACGTATGCTCTCGTGGCCCGTCTTCTTGCCGATCCCATCACCCGGGACATCGGTGCCCAACTCGCCCGCGCGGCATGCCAACTGTGGCGTGCGGCAGCGGTGGAGCTGCTGCCGTTGCTCGTCCGGAGCGGCGGGCCACAGATCGGTCCGGCCTTCGCGGACGCCTTCCGCACGGCCTCGATCTCCGAGGAGGCGATGCGGGTGCACGGTGCTCTGCTGCGAGGGGTGCCCTTCGAGCCGTACCCGAAGCCCCGCCGTCCGCCAACTCCGACCGCGGCGGTGCCTGCTCACGACCCCGTGTCCGCCGCCGCGTTGCTCGCGGGGAAGCCCATCGGCGTCACCCGTCTCGACCGCGCCCCGGAGATCTTCGGTGTCTTGCTGGACGCCGGGCCGCTGACCTTCCGGCAGGCGGCCCAGTTGTACAACCTCACGTTCCGATGGCCGGGCCGCTCCCAGGCCCAGTGCGCTCCCGTCTGGCTGCGGCACGCGGGGCCGGGCGCGCTGCGGCGGCTCCTCGCCCTCATGACGCCGTACCTGGACGACTACGCGATCGGCGAGTGCTACCTGCGGGGGCTGGGGCGGATGGGGCCTCAGGCCTCGGCCGCGCTGCCGGACGTGACGGCCCTGATCGACCGCCGTACCCGCATCCCGTGCAACGACTCCACACCCGACGGCGAGATGGCACTGGACGAGCGCCTGCTGGCCGCGGCACTCAGTGCCCGCCGGGCGATGTCACCACGTCCTGCGGCGGATACGGCGTAGCAGCACGCTGCCGACCAACAGCAGCACACCTCCGATCGCGGCCGGCCACAGCCGGGCACCGGTGTCGGCGAGGTCGCCCGTGATCGCCTGCGGTGCGGTCCCGGAGCCGCCCGACTGGTCGGTGTAGCCCGTGGTCGGTTCAGGGCCGGGAGTGGCGCCGCCGGGATCGGCCGTGGAGGGTGTCTGCTCGCGGTGGGTGGCCGAGGGCAGCGCGTAGGTCCTGGGCTCCGCGCTGCCGCTGTCGCGACCCTTGCCGGCGCCGTTGTCGGCGTCCTCGTCTGCGGGCTGCTCCGCCTGCTCCGTCTGGTCGTCGTCCTGTTCGGGGGCCGGCTTGTTGGTGGCGGGGGCCAGGGTCTGCCCGCCTGATGCATCCTCACCGCCGGTGCCCGGCTCCGGGTTCCCGGCGGCGCCGGAGGCGGCGTCGCACTTCTGGCCGCTGTTGACACAGTCGACCATCTCGCGCATGAGGTCTTCGTCGAAGACGTTGATGAAGTCGCCGTGGTCGGTGACCGGCTTGTGCAACTGCTCGGGGAAGGAGTCGACCGCGAACAGCGGGGTCGTCCTGCCACCGTCGTCCAGGCTCGGCGCGTCGACGTCGTAGACGATGCGCTGGACGAGCTGCGGAATGGCGCGGAACCCGTTCGCGCAGGTGCCGTCCGCGTCGGCGAAGGCCACGTGGGTGCGGTGGTTGGCGCTGTCGATGTTGCGGCCGTCCCAGCAGCTCTGGAACCTGAAGGTGCGCACCACGTCGCTGCCCCGGGGACAGACGGGGTACTTGTCCTTCAACTGCACCTTGTTCTCGAAGCCGGTGCAGCTCCACGACGCGTTGGCGTTGGCGGTGCCGTTGACGAACGCCTTGGCGTCCCCGGTGATGATGCGCAGCAGCCTCGGCATCTCGGTGACCTTGCCGGCCGGGTTGCCCACGAAGGTCATCGTGACCTGCTTGGGCGTGACGATCTCGCCGGCGTTGCCCTCGATGCCGCCGCCGGGCGAGTCGGCGTCCTGCTCGCGGGTGCCGTTCTGCAGGCGCAGGACGGGCCAGAAGTAGGAGGACTTGTCGCCTTCCGCCTCACAACTCGTCCTGCCCTTCGTCAGGTCCTCGTCGCTCGCGAAGGCGTTGTTGGCCTGGTTGCCGACATAGTCGTGGAAGTGGTGGGCACCGTTGGAGACACCGGGGGCCACGATGACGTTGTCGGAGTTGAACAAGCCGCCCGCGTTCACACCGCAGTCGGTGGTGAAGGTGCCGCGGGAGGCGCCGCTTCGGGGTCGCGGCTTCTGGACGTTGGGCTGGACCGTGGTGATGTCCACGAAGTCGGCGGCGACGGGTCCGTTGCCCGCCTGGCCGCCGTTGCCGCTCTGGTCGGCGTTGTCGTTGCCCTGGCCCTCGCCCTGCCCCTGCCCCTCGTCCTGGTTCTGATCCTGGCCGCCCTGGTCGCCGCCGTCGTCCTGCCGGCCGGCGTCGCCCTGGTCGCCGTTCTGCCCGTCCTCCGGCCGGCCCTGGTTGCCGGAAGCACGGAACGTACAGGGGGCGAAGGCCTCCAGGCCCTGGGGACGGTCGCCCACGCGGTCGACGGCGATCAGGATCCGCTCGATCGTCGCGGCCCTCTTCTCCTTCAGCGGGTTCATGATCGCGGAGTCGGTGAAACCGCTGTCCTGCAGTTGGGCCCGCACGGTGCCCTGGAGGCGCTGATAGGCCTCGGCGACCTGCTTGTCCAGCAGGGCGAGTTCCCTGTCGACCTCAGGGCGTGCCTGGTCGGGCACCGCGGTCAACTGGCTGCCGACGTCAGGGCAGTCGATCGTGGCGGCTCCCGAGGCCGCCGCCCGGCCTGCCGTGCTCTGGGCCGTGCGCTGCGACACACCGTGGCTCTCGGTGGCCGAGGCGTAGACGTTCGCCACCACCAGCCCACCTCCGCCCAGCATCAGCGCGATCGCTCCAGAGGTTGCGCGCCGTGCGCCAGTCGGGCGTCTTCTGCGCGTGTTGCGGCTCAAGGGGTACTCCTACGCTTCGTCGCCGGCGGGGCATGAAAATCCCCAGCCGCATACGAAGCAGAAACCGCGCGCGTTCAACCGTTCCCGAAATTCACAGAAATCTCTCATGATGCGGCCGCGCGGGCGAGCGAAGAGTAGACACCGTCCCGCATGAGCAGATTCTTCCCGAGCCTCGGCACTTGTCCGGAAAGCGGAGGCGTGACCTCTGAGAACGGACACTTTCCGGCCATTCACTTGATGTGATCCTGACACAGGACCTTCACATCTGACACTCTGTGCCCACTCCGCACACCAGCGGCGCACGCGCACGCGCACCCGCATCGCAGTCCCGCACCCGCACCGCAGTTCTCCCTGCACGACCCGCGCCCGCTTCCGGGTGCCGGGCCCGTCGTTCGGCCGCTCGTCCAACGTCGGCCGTAGCACAAGGAGTCCGCGTGAGTTCGACCCCCCACAGACCGACCCGCAGATCGGTCCTCCGTTCCACCCGCAGCCGATCCGTGACCGCGGCCTCGCTCGTCGCGGCGGCGACCGTCCTGGCGGTCACGGCCCAGGGCGCCCCGGCGAGCGCCCGGAGCGACGACGCCGCCGACGCGCGACGCGTCGTGGCACCCGCCAAGCCCGACCGCGGGGCGTTGCCCGCGAAACTGACCCCCTCTCAGCGTGAAACCCTCATACGCGGCGCCGAGAAGGCCGCCGACACCACCGGAGACCGCCTCGGCCTGGGCGCCCAGGAGGAGTTGAAGGTACGGGACGTCGTCAAGGACGCCGACGGCACCGTCCACACCCGCTACGAGCGCACGTACGCCGGCCTCCCCGTGCTCGGCGGCGACCTCGTCGTCCACGCGTCGAAGTCCGGGGCCATCGACAGTGTGACCAGAAGCTACAAGCCGCTGCTGAAGGTGAAGGACCTCAAGCCGGAGGTGAGCCGGGCCGCGGTCGAGCGGCAGGCCGTCAAGGCGGCGCGGGCCGAGGGCTCCACCAAGGCCGCGGCGGACAGCACACGCAAGGTCGTCTGGGCCGCCAAGGGCACCCCGACGCTGGCGTACGAGACCGTGGTGAGCGGACTTCAGGACGACGGCACGCCCAGCGAACTGCACGTCATCACCGACGCGCAGAACGGCGACACGCTGTTCGAGTACGAGGGCGTGGACACCGGGACCGGCAACACGCGCTACAGCGGCACCGTTTCGCTCGGCACGAGCCAGTCGGGGTCGACGTACACGCTCACCGACGCCGACCGGGGCAACCACCGCACCTACGACCTGAACCGGGGCAGCTCCGGTACGGGCACCCTGTTCAGCGGGACCGACGACGTGTGGGGCGACGGCACCGCGGCCAACGCGGAGACGGCGGGCGCGGACGCGCACTACGGGGCGGCGCTGACCTGGGACTACTACAAGAACGTGCACGGCCGCGACGGTCTGCGGGGCGACGGGGTGGCGCCGTACAGCCGGGTCCACTACGGCAACAACTACGTCAACGCCTTCTGGCAGGACGCCTGCTTCTGCATGACCTACGGCGACGGCGCGGGCAACGCCAACCCCCTGACGTCGATCGACGTGGCCGCGCACGAGATGACGCACGGCTTGACCTCGGTCACCGCCGGCCTCAACTACAGCGGTGAGTCGGGCGGTCTGAACGAGGCGACCTCCGACATCTTCGCCGCTGCCGTCGAGTTCGCCGCCGGCAACTCCGAGGACGTCGGCGACTACCTGGTGGGCGAGAAGATCGACATCAACGGCGACGGCACGCCGCTGCGTTACATGGACAAGCCCAGCAAGGACGGCGCCTCACGCGACAACTGGTCCTCCTCTCTGGGTTCGATCGACGTCCACTACTCCTCCGGCCCGGCGAACCACTGGTTCTACCTGGCCTCGGAGGGCAGCGGCAAGAAGACCGTCAACGGGGTCGACTACGACTCCCCCACCTACGACGGTCTCCCGGTGACGCCGATAGGCAGGGCCAACGCCGAGAAGATCTGGTTCCGGGCGCTGACCACGTACATGACGTCCACCACCAACTACGCCGGTGCCCGCACCGCCACTCTGCAGGCCGCCGCCGACCTGTTCGGGTTCGGTTCGGAGACGTACAACAACACCGCGAACGCCTGGGCCGCGATCAACGTGGGCTCCCGGATCGTGGACGGCGTGACGGTGGTGCCTCCGGGCAGCCAGTACTCCCTGGTCGGCCAGTCGGTCACGCTCGACGTGCGGGCGTCGTCGACCAACGCGGGCGCTCTGTCCTACGCGGCCACGGGCCTGCCGGCCGGGCTGTCGATCGACGCCTCCACGGGCCGCGTCTCAGGGGCGCCGACCGCGGCCGGCAGCTTCACTCCGACGATCACGGTGACCGACGCGGCCGGGGAGACGGGTACGGCGAGCTTCGCCTGGACCGTGGACGAGGAGGGCGACGGCACCGTCTTCGAGAACACCTCGGACTACCAGATCCCCGACAACGACACCGTCGAGTCTCCGATCAACGTCAACCGCGGCGGCCCCGCCTCCAGCACGCTCAGCGTGGACGTGAAGATCGTCCACACCTGGCGCGGTGACCTGGAGATCGACCTGGTCGCGCCGGACGGCACGGCGTACCGGCTGAAGAACTCCTCCGCCTCCGACTCCGCCGACAACGTCAACGCGACG
This sequence comes from Streptomyces sp. NPDC046862, assembly GCF_040704615.1. Classification (NCBI taxonomy): domain Bacteria; kingdom Bacillati; phylum Actinomycetota; class Actinomycetes; order Kitasatosporales; family Streptomycetaceae; genus Streptomyces; species Streptomyces sp. NPDC046862. Next base: position 66,342 of record NZ_JBEYXP010000023.1, read on the forward strand.
TACACCGTCGACGCCTCCTCGGAGACGGCCGCCGGGGTCTGGAAGCTGCGCGTGCACGACGTGGCCAGCCTGGACACCGGCTACATCGACAGCTGGAAGCTCACCTTCTGAGCACTGAGCACTGAGCACTGAGCACACGGTGCGGTGACGCATCGGGCACAACCAGTCGGGGGCTCGTCCTGCGGGGCGGGCCCCCGACCGGCTTCGGCGGCGGCCGTCAGTGACACTGGGGCCCGGCCGGATGAAGCGATCAACGGCCGACTACTCTGTGGCCGTTGGGGCCCTCGGGGACTGTCTCCGGGACTGCCTGAGTGCCGCCCCGGAGAAGGAGAAGCGTGTCCCGCTCGGAACGTTCGGCTCTGCTGCTCGCCGGTCTGCTGGCCGGGGCGGGCGTCTGTCACTTCGTCGTGCCCCGCCCGTTCGCCGCCACCGTCCCGCGCGCCCTGCCGGGGTCACCCCGCGCCTGGACGTACGCGAGCGGCGCGGCCGAACTGGCGCTGGCGGCCGGTGTCGCGCTGCCCCGCACACGACGGGCCTCGGCACGGGCCGCGGCGGCCTTCTTCGTCGGTGTCTTCCCCGCCAACGTCCAGATGGCCGTGGACTGGCGGCACCGTTCCGCACCGCTGCGGACGGCTGCCCTCGCCCGGCTTCCGTTGCAGGTTCCGCTCGTGCTGTGGGCACGGGGTGTCGCGAAGGGGCAGGAGGGCCGGTCATGACACGTGGTGTGGACGTCGGCGACAAGGTGGAGGACTTCGAGCTCCCGGACGAGTCCGGGACCGTGCGCCGGCTGTCGGAGCTGCTCGGCGAGGGGCCGGTGGTGCTGTTCTTCTACCCGGCCGCCCTGTCTCCCGGGTGCACCGCCGAGGCGTGCCACTTCCGTGACCTGGCCGCCGAGTTCGCCGCCGCCGGTGCGCGGCCCGTGGGGGTCAGCGGGGACGCGGTCGACCGTCAGCAGGAGTTCGCCGGGCGGCACACGCTCGGTTTCCCGCTGCTGTCCGACGCGGACGGGAAGATCCGTGAACAGTTCGGGGTCAAGCGCGGTTTCTCCCTGGCGCCGACCAAGAGGGTGACCTTCGTGATCGCGGAGGACCGGACGGTCCTCGAGGTGGTGCGCAGCGAACTGCGGATGAGCACCCACGCCGACCGTGCCCTGGCCGCGCTCCGCGACCGCGAGAAGTGATCCGGGTACGCGGCGGACAGTGACAACGCCCTCTCCTCGGGGCAACGCCGAGGACCTCCTCCACCTTGAGCGGGGCGGTGGCCGCGATGACTGTCTGTCACCGTGTGTGACGCCCCTCGCCTCCTGGCGCGGGGCAGTGTAGACATGGGCACATGATCCGACTATTGGGTCGAGCACGGGGTCGGTCGGCCCGTCGGTCCGGCGGTCCGCGCGGAGGACACCAGAGCGACCACGCCCGGCGAGCGCACGAGCAGCAGGACGCACACGACGCGCCACGCGAACCGGGCGATCGCCGGCGGCGGGACGATCGACTCGGGTGGCGGCCGGTCGCCGGGCTGCGGTCGGCGCTGGGCGGGCGCAGCGTCGCCGCCCAGGTGTTCCTGTTCCAGGTCGTGATCGTGCTGCTGCTGGTCGTGGCGGCCGTGGCAGCCCTCGTGCTGCAGGTGCGTCACGACAGCACCCAGGAGGCCCGCAACCGTTCGCTCGCCGTCGCCGAGACGTTCGCCAACGCACCGGGCACCCGGGAGGCGCTGTCCAGTCCCGATCCCACCGCCGTGCTGCAGCCGAGGGCCGAGGCCGCTCGCAAGCAGTCGAAGATGGACTTCATCGTGGTGATGAACACCGACGGCATCCGCTACACCCATCCCAAGCCGGATCGCATCGGCAAGAAGTTCGTCGGGAACATCGAGCCCGCGCTGCGGGGCCGCACCGTCACCGAGGAGATCAACGGCACCATAGGGCAGCTCGTGCAGGCCGTGGTGCCGGTCAAGGATCCCGACGGCACGGTCGTGGGTCTCGTCTCGGCCGGCATCACGACCGAGAACGTGGGCGGTGTGGCGGACCGGCAGCTGCCGATCCTCCTGGGCGCGGCGGCCGCGGCGCTCACCCTCGCCACGGCGGGCACCGCACTCGTCAGCAGACGGCTGCTGCGCCAGACCCATGGCCTGGGCCCGACCGAGATGACCAGGATGTACGAGCACCACGACGCGGTGCTGCACGCCGTCCGCGAGGGCGTGATCATCATCGACGGCGGGGGACGGCTGCTGCTGGCCAACGACGAGGCGCAGCGCCTGCTCGACCTGCCCGCCGACGCCGAGGGCCGGCACGTCCACGCCCTCGGCCTCGACGCGGACACCGCCGAGCTGCTGGCCTCCGGACGGGTCGCCACGGACGAGGTGCACCTGGTGGACGACCGGCTGCTGGCGATCAACCAGCGGCCCACGGACCTCGAGGGCGCCCCGTCGGGCAGCGTCGCCACGCTCCGCGACTCCACCGAGCTGCGCGCCCTGTCCGGCCGTGCCGAGGTGGCGCGGGAGCGCCTCAAGCTGCTCTACGACGCCGGGGTGGGCATCGGTACGACCCTGGACGTGACCCGTACCGCCGAGGAGCTGGCCGAGGTGGCCGTCCCCCGGTTCGCGGACTTCGTCACCGTGGACCTGTCCCACGCCGTGCTGACCGGTGAGGAGCCCGACGCGGGCACCACGATGCGCCGTACGGCGGTCGGCGGGATCCGCAAGGACGCTCCCCTCTACCCGCTGGGCGAGGAGATCGTCTTCGTCCCCTCCTCTCCGCAGGCGCGCAGCCTCGGCACCGGCCAGGCCCACCTCGAGCCCGACCTCGGCCGGGCGCCCTGGTGGATGGCACAGGACCCGGAGCGGGCCGCGAAGGTCGTGGAGTACGGCATTCACTCCCTGATCACCGTCCCGCTGCGGGCCGGCCCCCTGGTGATGGGCCTGGTCAACTTCTGGCGCTCGGAGAAGCCCGAGCCCTTCGACCCGGAGGAGGTGGCCCTCGCCGAGGAACTCGTGGCCCGGGCCGCGATCTCCATCGACAACGCACGCCGCTACACGCGCGAGCACGCCATGGCCGTGACCCTGCAGCGCAGTCTGCTCCCGCGCAGCCTGCCCGAGCAGAGCGCCCTGGACCTCGCCTACCGGTACCTGCCCGCACAGGCAGGGGTGGGCGGCGACTGGTTCGACGTACTGCCGCTGTCGGGCACCCGGGTCGCGGTCGTGGTGGGTGACGTCGTCGGCCACGGGCTGCACGCCGCGGCCACGATGGGCCGGCTGCGGACCGCGGTCCACAACTTCTCCTCCCTGGACCTGCCGCCCGACGAGCTGCTGGGGCACCTGGACGAACTGGTGGGCCGCATCGACCAGGACGAGGCGGAGGAGGGGAGCGGTGCCGCGGTCACCGGCGCCACCTGCCTGTACGCGATCTACGACCCGGTCTCGCGGCACTGCACCCTGGCCCGGGCCGGTCATCCGCCGCCGGCGGTGGTCCTTCCGGACGGGAGTGTCGAGTTCCCCGAGGTGCCGGCCGGTCCGCCGCTCGGCGTGGGCGGTCTCCCGTTCGAGACCGCCGACCTGGAACTGCCGGAGGGCAGTCGCCTGGTGCTGTACACGGACGGGCTCGTCGAGGACCGGGAACGGGACATCGGCGTCGGCCTCGAGCTTCTGCGCACGGCCCTGGTCCAGGCAGGCACCGACGCCTCTCCGGACGGCGCCTGCCGGGCCGTGATCGACGCCCTGCTGCCGGGCCGGGCGAGCGACGACATCGCCCTCATCGTCGCCGACACCCGCGCACTGGACGCCGGCCGTGTCGCCGACTGGGAGGTGCCGTCCGACCCGGCGGCCGTCGGCCAGGTGCGTGCCTCGGTGTCCCGGCAGTTGTCGGAATGGGGGCTCGAACAGCTGGAGTTCACGACGGAGCTGATCCTCAGCGAGCTGGTCACCAACGCGATCCGGTACGGCAGCGGTCCCATCCGGGTCCGTGTGCTGTACGACCGCAGTCTGATCTGCGAGGTCTCCGACACCAGCAGCACCTCGCCCCACCTGCGCTACGCCGCCGACACGGACGAGGGAGGCCGCGGCCTGTTCCTGATCGCTCAGCTCACCGAGCGCTGGGGCACCCGCTACACCCCCGAGGGCAAGGTCATCTGGGCCGAACAGTCCCTGGCCGGAGGGTTCAAGGCTGACTTCTTTTCCGGTGTGTGAATTACCGGTGCCCGACGTGCGCGGACCATACTGGGTCTGTCCGCCGACCCCCACCTGCGCAGAGTGATCCATGGCCAAGTCCCCCACCGCCCGTGCCACGGCTCCCGACACCGTCTGGCTCTCCCGAGGGCGCCACGTCGGCTCAGGCGCCGAGGAATCCGTCCGGCAACGGCTGACGGGACTGAAAGACGACGGGGAGATCGACGACCACCTGGAGTACGACGCCCCGCTCGACGACGTGGAACGGCACGCCTTCGAGGCGCGTTGGCGGGTCGCCGACGACGTCGTGGTGCGGGCACGGCTGACCATCGGCCCCCCGAGCGACATGGACGACGCACGGGAGTGGGTGCTGGTCGCGGAGGCGGACCGGCCCTGGGAGCTCGACTGGCCGTCGCCCGCCGCCATGTTCTGGCCCGAGGACGCCTCGTGGGACCACGACCTGGTTCCGGGGCTCCGGTTCCGTGAGTCCAATGCGCTGCCCGCGGACGAGAAGGACCTCAAGCGCCTGCTCAAGGACTGCGGCCGCAACACCTGGAGCATCCACGTCGTCGTCCACGAGGCCATGACGCCCGATCAACTCGGGCAGCGTCCCCTGGCACCGCTGATGCCCGCCAGCCTGCGGCACCGCATCGTGGAGCACCGGGCCGCTCCCGACCAGTACCGCATCGTCAACTGGGCGCTCTACGACCTGGGAGTGCGGGTGCCGCGCGGCGGCGCCGTCGTGCTGCCCGGGGCGCCGCCCCGCCCCGGTTACGAGGACCACGACTTCACCGTACGCAGTGTCTTCCTCGACGGTTCGAAGCCCACGGAGCTCATCGACAGACTGGTGCGCTACGCCGGGCTGCCCAGGCCGCTGGCGCCGTGGGCCGAGCAGGCCACGGCCGAGCTGCGGGACGACTGGCACTTGTACACCGTCGACGAGGCGCGGGCCCTGGTGGCCCAGTACTCCGAAGCCCTGAAGGCCATGACCAAGTCGCGCGACCTGTACCGCGAGGCCGCCGAACGCGCCCATGAGGCGCTGGCCGCCTTCCGGGAGGGCTCGGCGACCCCGGCGGTCCCCGCGGCGCGGGAGGAGCCGCGCAAGCGTGGGGGCTTCTCCCTGCGCGCGCTGACGAAGCCGCTGGAGCGTGTGGGAGGCGGGGGCAAGCTGCTGCGCCCGACGGGCAACGAGGCCCCGGCTCCCGAGACGGACTCCTCGGGCCGCAAGGACGACAAGGGCGGCGAGGACGGTGAGCCGTCCAACTCCGGTGCGGAGTCCGGGTCTTCGGAGCGCGGCACCCCGTGATCGGGGACCACTGCGCCCCATAAGATCACTTTATGGGGTCATCAACCGGACCCCCGTACCAAGTAAGGCTTGCCTTAGCTTAAGGTTGCCGTCGAGATCGTCATCACCGCTCGAAGGGAACCTCACCATGCCCCGCCCCCTGCGGGTAGCCATTGTCGGAGCCGGACCTGCCGGGATCTACGCCGCCGACGCGCTGCTGAAGTCCGACGCGGCCGCCGACCCCGGTGTGTCCATCGACCTCTTCGAGCGGATGCCGGCGCCGTTCGGACTGATCCGCTACGGCGTCGCCCCCGACCACCCCCGCATCAAGGGCATCATCACGGCCCTGCACCAGGTGCTCGACAAGCCGCAGATACGTCTCTTCGGCAACGTCGACTACCCGCACGACATCAACCTGGACGATCTGCGCGCCTTCTACGACGCGGTGATCTTCTCCACCGGGGCGACGGCCGACCGGGCGCTCGACATACCCGGCATGCAGCTCGACGGCTCCTACGGGGCTGCGGACTTCGTGTCCTGGTACGACGGCCACCCGGACGTGCCGCGGACCTGGCCGCTGGAGGCCGAGAAGGTCGCCGTCCTCGGTGTGGGCAACGTCGCGCTGGACGTGGCGCGCATCCTCGCCAAGACGGCCGACGAGCTGCTGCCGACGGAGATCCCGCCGAACGTCCACGACGGTCTCAAGGCCAACAAGGCCCTGGAGGTCCACGTGTTCGGCCGCCGTGGACCGGCGCAGGCGAAGTTCAGCCCGATGGAGCTGCGCGAGCTGGACCACTCCCCCAACATCGAGGTCATCGTCGACCCCGAGGACATCGACTACGACGACGGCTCCATCGCCACCCGGCGCGGCAACAAGCAGGCCGACATGGTCGCCAAGACCCTGGAGAACTGGGCCATCCGCGACGTCGGCGACCGGCCGCACAGGCTGTTCCTGCACTTCTTCGAGTCGCCCTCCGAGATCCTCGGCGAGGACGGCAAGGTCGTCGGCCTGCGCACCGAGCGCACCGAGCTCGACGGCACCGGCAACGTCAAGGGCACCGGCACCTTCAAGGACTGGGACGTCACCGCCGTCTACCGCGCCGTGGGCTACCTGTCCGACAAGCTGCCCAAGCTGCCGTGGGACGTCGACTCGGGCACCGTCCCCGACGAGGGCGGCCGGGTGATCGAGGAGACCGGCGCGCACCTGCAGTCGACGTACGTCACCGGCTGGATCCGGCGCGGTCCCGTGGGCCTCATCGGACACACCAAGGGCGACGCCAACGAGACGGTCGCCAACCTGCTGGACGACTTCGCGAACGGCCGTCTGCACGAGCCCGCCTCGCCCGCTCCGGAGACCGTGGACTCCTTCCTCGCCGAGCGGAACGTCCGCTTCACGACGTGGGAGGGCTGGTACCGCCTCGACGCCGCCGAGAAGGCGCTGGGCGAACCCCAGGGCCGCGAGCGCGTGAAGCTCGTGGAGCGGGAGGACATGCTCAGGGAGAGCGGAGCGTAGGGCTCCGCCGGGCTGTTGGGGGACTGCCGGTTTTCCTGAGGCTGCGGGTCGTCCGTGGCTGGTCGCGCAGTTCCCCGCGCCCCTTACGGGGCACGACCCTTTCGTGATGCGGCCCCGACTTGGGCATAAGCTCGGCAGATGGCCAAGTACTACGACGTGCACCCCGACAATCCCCAGCCGCGCTCCATCAGTCAGGTGGCTCACAGCATCCGTGAGGGTGCCCTCATCGCGTATCCGACGGACTCATGTTTCGCTCTGGGATGCCAGCTGGGCAGTCGTGACGGCATCGAGCGGATCCGCTCGATCCGGAACCTCGACGACCGTCACCACTTCACCCTCGTCTGCGAGAACTTCGCGCAACTGGGCCAGTTCGTGCACGTCGACAACGACGTGTTCCGCGCCATCAAGGCCTCCACGCCCGGGAGTTACACCTTCATCCTCCCCGCCACGAAGGAGGTGCCGCGCAAGCTGATGCACCCGAAGAAGAAGACCGTCGGCGTGCGCATCCCGGACCATGTCGTGACCCACGCGCTGCTCGCGGAACTCGGCGAGCCGCTCGTCTCCAGCACGCTGCTCCTGCCCGACGAGGAGGAGCCGATGACCCAGGGCTGGGAGATCAAGGAGCGCCTGGACCACGTGGTCGACGCGGTGGTCGACTCCGGTGACTGCGGGACGGAACCGACGACGGTGATCGACTTCTCCGGCGGGGAGGCCGAGATCGTCCGCCGGGGCGCGGGAGACGTCTCACGGTTCGAGTGACGGCCCTCCGGCTTGGCCCGTCCCGGTCAGGTCGCGCCGGAGGCCCGGCTTTCCGCCCGGCGGAGGCGGCCCGGTGACCTCCACGTGCGCCGGGCGCAGGAGCCGGCTGCCGAGCCGGTAGCCGGGGCGGAGGACCGTCGTGCAGGTGAGGCGGTCGGCGTCCGGCGAGACGTGGTGGGCCAGGGCGTCGTGGCACGTGGGGTCGAAGGGATCGCCCTCCTCTCCGAACGCCTCCAGCCCCAGCGAGCCGGCCTGGCTCTCCAGGGTGGCGGCGATCTCCTTGAGCCCCGGTGTCATCGGCTCGTGCTCGCACGCGCGGTCCACGGCGTCGAGCACCGGCAGGAGGGCGCCCAGGACGTTGACCACCGCGATCTCGCGCACGGCCATCCGATCGCGCCGGACCCGCTTGCGGTAGTTGTCGTACTCGGCCTTCACCCGCTGCAGGTCGGCGGTCCGCTCCCGCAGTTCCTCCCGCAGGCGCCGCGACTCCGTGCTCCGCGGCCGGACGGTATCCATCTTCAGCCCGCCTCGGGCTTGTCGCCCTTGTCGTCGTCGACGATTTCCGCGTCCACCACGTCGTCGTCCGCGTCGTCCTCCGCGTCGGCGGTGTCGGAAGCGCCCGCCGTGCCCGTGGCTCCGGAAGCACCGGCGGCGCTCGTCGCGCCCTCGGCCCGGGACTGGTCGTACAGCGCCGTGCCGATCTTCTGCGCGGCGGCGGCGACCTTGTCCGTGGCCTGCTGGATGCCCGCGGTGTCCTCCGCCCCGTCCTGGCTGCTCTTCAGCTTCTCCTTCAGTTCGGTGAGCGCGGCCTCGGTCTCGCTCCTGGCGTCGGCGGGGATCCTCTCGGGGTTGTCCTTGATGAGCCTCTCGGTCTGGTAGACGAGCTGCTCGGCCCGGTTGCGGGTCTCGGCGCCCTCACGGCGACGGTGGTCCTCCTCGGCGTGCTGTTCGGCCTCACGGACCATGCGGTCGATGTCGTTCTTCGGCAGGGCCGAGCCGCCGGTGACGGTCATCTTCTGTTCCCTGCCGGTGCCGAGGTCCTTGGCGGTGACGTGCATGATGCCGTTGGCGTCGATGTCGAAGGAGACCTCGACCTGCGGCACACCGCGCGGCGCGGGCGGCAGACCCGTCAGCTCGAACATCCCGAGCCGCTTGTTGTACGCCGCGATCTCACGCTCGCCCTGGAAGACCTGGATCTGCACGGACGGCTGGTTGTCCTCGGCGGTGGTGAAGATCTCCGAGCGCTTGGTCGGGATCGTCGTGTTCCGCTCGATGAGCTTCGTCATGATGCCGCCCTTGGTCTCGATACCGAGCGACAGCGGCGTCACGTCCAGCAGCAGGACGTCCTTGACCTCGCCCTTGAGCACACCGGCCTGAAGCGAGGCGCCCACGGCCACGACCTCGTCCGGGTTGACGCCCTTGTGCGGGTCCTTGCCCGTCAGCTCCTTCACCAGGTCCGTGACAGCGGGCATGCGGGTGGAACCGCCCACCAGGATCACGTGGTCGATGTCGGACAGCTTGATCCCCGCGTCCTTGACGGCCTGGTGGAAGGGGCCCGTGCAGCGCTCCAGCAGATCGGCGGTCAGCTGCTGGAACTGGGCGCGGGTGAGCTTCTCCTCCAAGTGCAGCGGGCCCTCCGAAGAGGCCGTGACGTAGGGCAGGTTGATGTTCGTCTCCGTCGAACTGGACAGTTCGATCTTGGCCCTCTCGGCGGCCTCGCGCAGCCGCTGCACGGCCATCTTGTCCTTGGCCAGGTCGACGCCGTACGCGTTCTTGAACTGCTTGACCAGGTGGTCGACGATCCGCTGGTCCCAGTCGTCGCCGCCGAGGTGGGTGTCGCCGTTGGTGGCCTTGACCTCGATGACGCCCTCGCCCATCTCCAGCAGCGACACGTCGAAGGTGCCGCCGCCGAGGTCGAAGACCAGGACCGTCTGGTCGTTCTCCTTGTCCAGGCCGTACGCGAGGGCCGCGGCCGTCGGCTCGTTGATGATCCGCAGGACGTTCAGGCCCGCGATCTCCCCGGCCTCCTTGGTGGCCTGCCGCTGGGCGTCGTCGAAGTAGGCCGGTACGGTGATCACCGCGTCCGTGACGTCCTCGCCGAGGTACGCCTCCGCGTCCCGCTTGAGCTTCTGCAGCACACGGGCGGAGATCTCCTGCGCGGTGTACTGCTTGCCGTCGATGCTCCCGCTGTCCGGGAACCGCCAGGCCTTGTCCCCCATGTACCGTTTGACGGAGCGCGCGGTGCGTTCCACGTTCGTCACGGCCTGCCTCTTGGCGACCTCCCCGACGAGCACCTCACCGTTCTTGGCGAAGGCCACGACGGACGGTGTGGTCCTGGCCCCCTCCGTGTTGGTGATGACGGTGGGCTCGCCGCCTTCGAGGACCGAGACCACCGAGTTCGTCGTGCCGAGGTCGATACCGACCGAACGCGTCATCAGGGCTCACCCTCCTCGTTCTCCCTGTCGTCATATCCTGGTTTACCCCTATTTTTCATCCAGTGCCGCTTCAGCACTCCCCCGAATGGGCTCGGCCGTACGAGCGCCGGGTACCCGAGGATTCAGCGCCCACCAGGAGAACGGCGGAACGTCTCGGCCACGGCCGTGTTGGCGACCATCACCACCGCGAGGACCACTGCCGCCACGGGGTGCCCGACTCCGTACAGGGCAGCGGCACCGCCGCCGAGCACCACCGTCTTGACGACCAGAACGAGCGGCAGCCCGGGTCGCCACCTGGCTCTCGGCGCTGCGAACGACGCCCACAGCACGACGGCCGCGGCGGGCGTCCCGACGCCGAGCACGACCCGGAGAGCACCCTCGTGCCCCGCGGCGAAACCCCACCAGCTCAGACACGCCAGTGCGGCCAGCTCGAGCAGGAACGCCAGCACCTCGTTGGCCGCGTACCACGGCCGTCCGCTCAGCGCGCCCATGGTGCCCGGGTCCCCCGCCATGTTGTCCTCCCCGTAAGTCTGGACGAAGTCTGGACGCCCAGCATGGCACTGCCACGGATGCGGGGATCCAGGAGATTGCCCGCCGTTGATCAGCCGCCGTGACGATCGCCGGAGTCCCCGCGTCTGCCGAAGGACGCCGACTCGGATACCGCCGCCCGCCGCAGGTGTTCGGCGAGCGCCGCGGTGGCCGTCGACGAGGTCCGGCCCTTGGCGCCCCAGGCGAGCAGATGGTGGCGGCGGGCCCAGGCGTCCTGGAGTTCGCACACGTCGAGTGGCCGGCCGGGGTCGACGGCGCGGCGCGGCACGACGGCGAGCCCGACGCCGGCGGCCGCGAGAGCGACGAGGGCTCCGAGGTCGGCGACGGTGGTGCGGTACCGCACGGCCGGCGCGTGCGGTCCGAGGTGCCTCTCGATCCAGCGGCGCAGCGAGGAGCCCGGGTCGAGGCCGACGAGAGGGTGCTCGGCGACCTCGCTGTACGTCAGCGCGCCCCGGCCGGCGAGGATCCCGTCGGCCTGGCCGATCACCACGAGGGAGTCGTCACCGAGGGGTTCCATGACCAGACCGCAGTCGCGGGCCTCGTCGTCGACGACCACCCCCAGGTCCGCCTCACCGTCGGTGAGCTTCCGCACGGTCTCGGGGGTGCGGCTCTCCGACACCCTGACGTCGACGTCCGGGTGCGCCCGCAGGAACGAGACCAGGGCCTGCGGCACGAGTCGGTGCATCGCGGAGCCACCGCTCAGCAGTGTCAGCGGAGCGGTCGGGGACCGGGTGTAGCTCGCTACGGCGCTTTCGAGCCGGGCCGTCTGCGCGAGGACTTCGCGGGCGTGCCGTGCCAGGGTCGTCCCCGCCGGGGTGGGCCGCACGCCCCGTCGCCCACGGATCAGCAGGGCCACACCCGCCTGGTGCTCCAGGGAGCGCACCCTGGCGCTGGCCGAGGGCAGGCTGAGGTGCATCCGGCGGGCGCCCGCCGTGATCGACCCCTCCGAGACGACGTCGAGGAAGAGCCGGAGATCGTCCAGGTCAAAGCGCACGAGGATCAGCCTATGGCTCAGCCTTAGGCTGGGTACGCCGATTACGCATTGTGGGGCGCCCGGTCACCGAGCGATGCTCATCGGGTGTCCGAGACCCTGCTCGTCCTGCTGGCCGGTGCCGCCGCCGGAGCGCTGAACGCCGTCGGTGGAGGCGGCACGTTCGTGGCGCTACCCGCCCTGGTCGCTGTCGGCCTGCCTCCGGTGACGGCGAACGCGGCGTCGAGCATCGCCCTCGTCCCCGGTTCGGTGGCCAGCGCCTGGGTCTACCGGCGCGAGATCACGCCGGTCGGGTCGACGTCCACGACGGCTCTGACCACGGTCAGCGTCGTCGGGGGCGGGCTCGGCGCCGGACTGCTGCTGGCACTGCCCGCGGCGGCGTTCGACACCGCGGTGCCGTGGCTGCTCGCGTTCGCCACGGTGGTCCTCGCCTTCGGGCGGCATCTCTCCCGTGCGGTGAGCACCGCGGTGGGCCGCCCGGTCGGCATGAGTCCCCGGACGGTCCTCGTAGGCCAGTTCTTCCTCGCCCTGTACGGCGGATACTTCGGCGGCGCCGTAGGCATCCTGATGCTGGCGCTGTGGAGCGTGGGGCTCGGTCTCGACGCCGCGACCGGCAATCCGATGCGGGTCACCCAGGTCGCCGCCGTCTATCTGAGCGCGACCGCGCTGTTCCTCGTCGCTTCGGAGGCGCTGAGCGCTCCGCTTCTCCTCGTCGGCATGCTGGCCGGTGCGGTGGTCGGCGGCTTCGCCGGGGCCCATCTGGCGCGCCGGCTTTCCGCGCGGTTGCTACGGGGCGTCATCCTCACCACCGCCGTGACCATGACGGTCCTCTACTTCCTGCGTACCTCCTTCCCGTGGGCCGGCTGACATGGCCGAAGGTGACGCGGAAGCAGGCGCCGCACCGTTCACGGACGCGGCGCGAGCGCGGCTGGTGGCGGCCTACGAGGCATGCGAGCTGGCCGACCTCGCCCGAGCCGCCGTTCCGGTCGGCGAGCACGAACTGAATCCCGACGGCACCGTCGGCGACCCGGGCGTGGCTCTGGCCGACGCGGCCCGTGTGCTCGTGGCCGCGCGGCGGTACGTCGAAGCCGCCGCCGTGTTCGAGCGGCTGGGTGGCGCGAGCTGGGAGCTCCTCGGCGAGGTCCTGGGGGTGCCGGCGCACACCGCGCGGGCACGCTTCGCGACGGCCGAGGCGCGCTTCCGGAAGGGACTGTTCTTCCCCGCCGGGGCCGCCTCCGAGCAGGGTGGCTCCCCCTGCGGGGTGAGCTGGTGGCGGGCTCACATGGCCAGGGAACCCCTCGAAGCGGCCCTCGACCTCGACGACTGGGTACTGCGCCACCAGGACGGCGACAGCGGACTCGGCACCGCGCCGGTGTCCGGGGGCCTGACCCGGGAACTCTGAGCAGTGGGGCCCGGTACGGCACGGTGCCGAAAGCGGCGTTCGGTCAGGCTCCGATCCTTGCCGCGACGATCGGCGCGAGACGGTCCGCGATGACGCGGTGGCCCTGGTCGTTGGGGTGGACCGAGTCCGTGAGGTCGCCGGAGCCGAGCCAGCCCGTCGTGTCGACGTAGGAGATCCGCGTGTCGCCGCCGTCGACAGCCGCCCTGACGGCTGCCTCGGTCTGCGGGACGAACCGTCCCCGGAAGGTCTCCAGCGCGAAGATCCACGCCTGCGGGTGGGCCGCGCGGACCTTGCGCAGCAGGCTGCTGTAGGCGGCCTGGAACTGGGCCGAGCTCACCCCGTGCCCGACGTCGTTGGTGCCGAGGTTGATGACGACGGCGTTCGCCCGGTAGCGGGTGAAGTCCCAGTCGGGTGTCGAGGCGTTCGGGTTGAGCTTGGTGAACTGCCGCTCCAGGCCCACGCATCCGTCCGCCGCGGCGACGAGACAGGCCCCTCCCTGAGCGATCTGCGTGTGCTCGGCGCCGAGCCGTTCCCCGATCAGCCAGCCGTAGGCGGTGCGGGCGTTCTGTGAGGTCGTCGTGCCCACGGTGATCGAGTCGCCGACGAACTCGACCAGTTTGCCGGGGGCGGACGGTGCGAAGGTGGTGGCGCCGCTGTCGAGGACGAGTCCCTGGAAGACGGCGTCACCGCGGTAGGAGCCCGCGACCACCTGGTAGTTGACCTGGAGGATATGGCGCCCGGCAGCCAGTGCGGTCGGGGTCAGGTTCACCGTTCCCCTGACGTCGTCGTAGAACTTCACGGGCCCGTCGTCGATCCGTGCCCAGAAGTCGATCGTGCCGCGCTGCTTGAGTTGTACGGTCCTTCCGGTGAAGCCGACGCGGTAGTACGCGCCCGCCCAGTACGGGGTGTAGGCGGTGGCCGAGCTGGTGGTGTCCCAGCGCCCGACGAACTTGATGTTCGGGTCGCCGGGCTGGCCGGGCGCAGCCGCCTCCGCTGAAGCGGAACGGCTCGTGGTGGCGCTCAGGGCGGCACTGATGACGGGGGCCAGGCGGCTCGCGAACTTGGTGTGGCCCGTCTCGTTGGGGTGTCCGTTGCCGTCCTCGTAGTCGGTGCCGTCGGTGAGCCAGCCCGTGGTGTCGACGTAGCGCACCCTGGTGTCACCGGCGGTGGTGCGGGCGTCGACAGCGGCCTTGGTCTCGCTGACGTACCTCTTCTTGAGGGTCTGCACCGCGAAGAGGACCGCGCTGGGGTACTTGGCGCGGATGTCGCGCAGGAGCGTGGTGTACGCCGACTGGAACGCCGCTCCGGTCACGCCGTGCCCGACGTCGTTGGTGCCGAGGTTGATGACGACCGCGCTCGCCTGGTAGCGGGAGAAGTCCCAGCTCTGGCTGCCCGTGCTGGCGGTCCGGAAGAACTGGCCGCTCAGACCGGTGCATCCGGACTGGCCGACGAGACAGTAGCCGGCGCGGGCGATCTGTGTGTGCCGCATGCCCAGCCGTTCGCCGGTCTTCCAGGCGTACGAGTCGAGCGCCAGCCGGTCGGTGAGGGCCCCGGCGGTGATGGAGTCGCCGACGAACTCGATGAGTCCGGACGGCGTGTTGGGGGCGACCGTGCGGGCGCCGGAGTCCAGCACCAGCCCTTGGAAGACGGTGTCTCCGGAGCGGTAGGCGATCCGCAGGGTGTGGGTGCCCGCCGGCAACGGCTGCGGAGTGAGGTTCACCGTGCCGCGCACGCCCGCGTGGAAGACGTCGGGCCCGCCGTCGATGCTCGCGTAGAAGTTGACGGCGTCCCGTGCCTTCACCTTCACCGTGGTTCCGGTGAAGGACGTCTGCACGTACGCGCCGGTCCAGTTGGCCACGGCGGTCGTGCCCGAGCCGGTGTCCCAGCGCCCGACGTAGGCGATGTTGGGATCGGACACCGAGCCGTCTCCCGCGGCCGCGTGTGCGCGGGAGGCACCGGCCAAGGAGAGCAGACAGGCGACGAGCACGGCCGTGAGGAGGGCCGCGACACCGCGTCCGGAGGGGCGGGGTCTGGCCGGGCGGAATTCCTGGTGGGGGGATGTCTGCATGGGGATCCTTTCTCACCTGACGTGGGAGCGCTCCCATGGGCAGCCTTTCCACGGAAGCAGTGAAACGATTCACCGTCAAGGTGTCCCGCAAGCCCTCCTCCAGAGTTGGGCGACCTCGGTCGCCACGCCCGGGGCGGCCAGGAGCAGTGGCGCGTCGTACGCGGGGTGTCGGGGCAGGGGTACGGCGCCGGCTTCCGTGCCGATGAGCAGGGCGGGGAGGCCGTCGACCGCGTGGAACTCGCCGATCGCCGTCGCCGAGGCCCGGCCTGCGGCTACCTGGGCGAGGGAGAGGGCCGTGGAGCCCATGACCCGGACCGTGCAGTGGCGGGCGGCGAGTTCCGCCAGGAGGTCGTCCATTCCGGGCCAGTGGGCGTGGGCCGCCCATTCGGTGAGCACCACGTGGCCCGTGAGGGTGGTGTGGCCTGCCGCACGGATCGGGCTGCCGTTGAGGTGGGCGCCCCGGCCTCGCAGGGCCGTGAAGGTCTCCGCCCGCCACGGGTCGGCCACCACTCCCAGGAGCGGTGTGCCGTCGGCGGCGGCCAGGCCCAGGGAGAAGGAGCACCAGCCGATGCCGTGGGCGTAGTTCGTGGTGCCGTCCACCGGATCGATGAGCCAGCGAGGGGCGTCTGGTGCGGCTTCGTGGACGCCGTACTCCTCGCCCTCAATGCCGTGATGCGGGAACTCGCGGCGCAGGACGGAGCGGACATGGGCTTCGATCTCCTCGTCCGTGTCCGTGACGATGTCGGCGGGGCTCGCCTTCTGCCGCACCGAGGCGTCGGCCGTGCCGCGACCGCTGGAGCCGCGGATCGCCGCCGCCCAGTCGGCCAGCTGGGTCGCGACGGTCAGTGCTCGGTCGAGATCGAGATCGCGATCGATGTCGGGGTCGGGGTTGCTCACAGTTCTTCACCGCCGGTGGACGCAGGAACGGTCCTGAGAAAGGTACTGACCGCCGCGTGCCGCCGCCTCGGCCGGTCCGGGTGTGCGTCCCGGCAGCCTGTCGATGCGTGCGTACGGCCGCCCCGACCCGCACGGGCGGGGGCGGCCGTACTCCCCTCCCTCAGCGCCTCAAGTCGGCCTCCAGCGCGGCCGCGACGACACGGTCCCGCTCGGCGCGCGTGAAGAGGCCCTCGGACAGCCATCGGTCCGCGAGGGCGCGCACTGCCTGTACGAAGGCACCCGAGTTCGCAAAGGGTGCCTGCTGCCAGAGCGTGTCGAGGAAGGTCAGACCGTCACCTCCGGCGCGGTTGGGGACGCCCGAGTCGGCCCTGCCGAACACGACGACCGGTTCGGAGCGCCGGAAGTACGCGTGGTAGCGGGTGTCGTCCGCGACGTAGAACGGCGCGAGGGTCAGGCCGTGCGTGGTGAAGTACATCGGCCGGCCCTCGGGGCGGATCGCGGCGGCGAGGTCGCCCCGGAGCGTGAAGTCCTTGTAGAAGGAGAACGTGCGGAACGTCTGCTCGGGGCTCTGGGCGACCAGGAGCACCGGACCGTGGAACACCGACTGGACGGTGGGGTCGTCCAGCGCCCGCTCGATGCGCAGGCGGTACGGAGCGGAGACCTGGACCCGGTCGCCGCGCCGCCAGTTCCTGCTCAGGGTGAGGTAGCTGCCGGGCTCGGCCTCGGCCCGCTGCCGGACTCCGTTGACCGTGACGGTGAAGCCGCCCGTGGCCCAGGACGGGACGCGGAGCTTCAGATCGAGCCTGCCGCCGCCCTCGCGGAACGTCAGGGTGCGGACGCCCTCGGACGGGTAGGTGCTCGTCTGCTCGACGACGAAGCCCCGCTCCGGCCAGCGGAGGGTGGAGGCGAGGTACAGGTTGACGTACAGGGCGCTGCCGTCGGTGGAGCGGAAGTACACCGAGTCCTGGTACTTGGTGTGGTTCTCCATGCCGGTGCCGCCGCAGCAGGTGCCGGTGTTGTCGTACTCGCGCACGACGCCCGGACCCATCCCGACGAAGTAGGTGACCTCCGGGCTGGTCGTGGAGCGGGCGTCCCGGCGGGAGGCGAGGATGTGGTTGGTCAGGCCCCGCTCGTAGTAGTCCATGTAGGCGGGATCCGGCTCGTGGAAGAACAGTTGCCGGGTGAGCTTGAGCATGTTGTACGTCGCGCAGGTCTCGGCGTTCTTGTCGTTCAGGGTGGCCGCGATGGCGTTCCGGGCGCGGAACATCTCGCCCTGACCCGTGCCGCCCAGGCTGTACGTCCGGGGGCCCACGACCATGTCCCAGAAGTTGCGGGCCGCGGCAGCGTACGTGGCGTCCCCCGTGTGGTCGAACAGCCGCAGATAGCCGGTGAATTGGGGGATGTGCTGGTTGGCGTGCCGGCCGTCGAGGATGTCGCGGTCGTCGGCGCAGGCGTCCAGCAGCGCGGTGTTGTCGAAACATCGGGCGGCGGCGAGGTGTTCCGCCCGGCCGGTGAGGGCGTACAGGTCGGTCATCACCTCGTTCATGCCGCCGTACTCACCGGCGATGTAGATCGACCACATGCGCTCCAGCTGGGCCTTCGGCAGTCCGCCGAGGCGGCTGTGCACCCAGTCGCCCATCTTCGAGGCGATGGTCAGCGCCTGCTCGTTGCCCGCCAGGGTGTGCGCGTCGAGGAGTCCGCGCATGATCTTGTGACAGGTGTAGTACGGCGCCCAGATGGTCGGGTACGTCGTGTAGCTCTCCAGCAGGATGAACTGCGTCTCCGGGTACGCCGCCAGGAAGCCGGGGTGGCTGGGTCTGGGCGAACCGTTCTCGGCCAGGGCCTTCTGGCACTCGCCGAGCGCGCCGACGAGGTAGTCCAGCTTGGACTTGAGGGCGGCCTCCCGGGTGTCGGCGTACGCCTGGGCGACGAGGGTGAGGAAGTGGCCGCCGAAGTGGCCGCGCAGGTTGCCGTCGGAGGTCTCCCAGCCGCCCGGCGGCCGGGCGCCCCGGGTGTCGAGCCCGGCGTTGGCCCGGAAGACGGCCAGGATGCGGTCGGCGGGGTAGGACCGCGCGTAGTCGAGCATCAGGTCGCGCTTGGCCCGGAAGACGCCGTTGCCGAGGGTGACCTGGTCCAGTGGGAAGGGGCGCACCGACCAGGCGGACGGGACGGGAGGCGCGGCCGCGGCCTGCGCCGGCGCGCCGGAGAGCGCCTGGGCCGGCGTTCCGGGCAGGGCCTGGCCGACTGCCGCGTGCGCCGTGGGGGCGGCGGATACGAGCGGGGCGGCGGCCGCGGCTCCGGCGGCGAGACTCAACAGGCGGCGGCGGGTGGGGGGTTGGGACATGCTCTCGGACTCCGATCGTCGGTGCTCGGGAGGGGGAGGTGGCTTGGGACATGGGGCGGTGGATGGTCTCCGTGGTACGGCGACCACACGGTCATGAAGGGGCGGTCATGAAGGGGCGGTCACGGTGACGGTGGCCGTGGCGCGGTGGGTGGTGCCCGCCACGGTTCCCTTCACCTCGAAGGTCCCGGGTTCGGCGTACTGGTCGGGCTTCACGGCGTCCCATGTGACGGCGATCCGGCTGTCCTTGGAGCCGTCGTTGTACGTGGCGACCACGGTGGCCGGGAGCGTGGGCGCCTTGCCGGCCCGGGTGGTGACGCGTTCCTCGGCGACGCTCGTGATCTCGACCGCGTCGGTCTGCCGCACCCACACGGTGGCGGTGACGGGCTGCGCGGCCCGGTCGGCGAGCCCGGTGATCCGTACGCTCGTACCGCCCTCGGCGACCTGGTCCTCGGTGAGGGCGGGCCAGGCGACGGGCGAGCGCGCCGTGGAGCCGTCGGGGTAGACCAGTGTCACCTGTCCGGGCAGATCGGGGATTTCGCCGCGTGGCGTGGGGACATGGACCTCGCGGACGGACTCGGGTGTCTCGGCGTACACCTTCCATTCCTGCACGCCGAGGGCCAGGTTCGGGTGACCGGTCAGACGGGCGCGTAGGGCCGTCGTGGTGACGGGGGTGAAGGTGGTCCTGTTGTAGCGGTCCTCGGCGGTGCCGTAGCCGCTGGGCGAGGCGACCTCGCGCCAGGTGTCGCCGTCGCGGTACTCGATGACCCAGGACGCCGGAACGCCGACGCCGTCGTCCGCGCCCGGCTGCGCGTCGCGGAAGAAGTACAGGTCGGAGCCGTCCACGCGGACCGGGTCGTCCCAGGTGTACTGGACCCACTGGGTGCCCTTCTGCGGCCAGCTGCCCCAGCGCGGGGCGTCGGAGGACGAGGCGGGTTCCCGCCCGTCGTTGATCGCGGCCACGGACTCCCAGCCCGAGGTGTAGGAGGCGGTGGGAGTCGCGGAGGGTGCCACGTTCACCTGCCGGTCCCCGAGCCCCTCCGCCTTGACCACGAGCTTCTTCGACGACTCCAACGCACCGTCGGTGGCGCTGAGTTCGAGCGTGTACGTGCCCGGCTTGGTGAAGCGGGCGACCGTCGTGGAGGTACCCGGGGTGTCGAAGATGACGGTGCCGTCCTGCGGGCCGTCCGTCGCCTTCCACGAGGCGGAGAGCTTCCGCTCCGGGAGCCCGTCGTCCTCGACGATCCCGGTCAGCCGGACCTGTCCCGGACGGCTGTACGTGGTGTCGCGCCACGCCTCCACGTAGGGGGCCTGGTTCCGGACCGCCGGTGGGCGGACTCCGGTGGCGAACGCCTGGATCTCCTTCAGGCCGCTGGTGTGGCCGTCCCGGTGGCG
Source organism: Streptomyces sp. NPDC046862 (assembly GCF_040704615.1). Taxonomy (NCBI): domain Bacteria; kingdom Bacillati; phylum Actinomycetota; class Actinomycetes; order Kitasatosporales; family Streptomycetaceae; genus Streptomyces; species Streptomyces sp. NPDC046862. Next base: position 86,132 of record NZ_JBEYXP010000023.1, read on the forward strand.
CATCAGCACCCGCAGCTTCTGGGTCGTCACCTTCTGGAAGCGCACCTGGTTGAGGTTGGCCCTGGGGTGGATCGGGGACTTGGCCGGGCGTGGGACGTCCTTCCAATGTCCTCCGCCGTCCTGGTACTGCACGGTGTAGAGGGCCGGTTCGGCGTATCCGCCCGGCCGTTTGTCGCTGTAGAAGTACAGCCGGACGTCGTCGACCGCGCGCCTGCGCCCGAAGTCGACCTCGTACCAGTCCTCGGTGTTGCCCGAGCCGCGGGCGCCCCAGTAGGGCTCGTTGATGGTGAAGCCGTCGACGGCGCCGGACACGCCCCTGCCCTGGGCCTCGTGGGAGGCTCGGGCCGTGGCACCGGAGGCGAGATTCACCTTCGCCACGCCCGTCAGGTCCCGGCCGGCCTTGGCGAAGAGGTCGGTGACGCGGTCCTTCCGGCCGTACTCGACGTCCTGCGGCTCCGGCACTCCGGCTCGCAGGCCGGTGACACGCGCCGTGGCGCCCGAGTCGTCGGGGAACGTCACCTTGCGGGTGACGGGGTCGTACACGAGGTGGGTGAGGCGGTCGGCGGTGAAGGCGAGCTTCCCGTCGAGGTAGACGGAGTAGCCCTCGGGGACCCGCTTGCCGTACGGGCGTTTCCCGTCGCCCGGTTCGTCCCACAGCACGGCCACGTCCTTGCCGCGGTAGTTGATGTCCGTGACGGCGAAGTGCGGCCAGTCGATGTCGATCGGCCAGAGTTCGATCTTCCGGTCGTCGCGCGGCCGGAAGCCCATCGCGTCCTCGATCACGGTCCAGTTGGTGGTGCCGAGGATGGTGTGGTGGATCCAGGAGCGGTAGCCGATCTTCTGCGGATCGGCGCTGCCGTCGGCCCAGAACTCGTTCTGGTCGGGCCACCGGTTGTCGCCGTCGACGTACTGGGCCCAGGCGTTCCAGGACAGTAGCTTCTTGTACCAGGTGCGGTCGATGTACTTGCTCGGGTACTTGCGCAGCACCGAGGAGAGGAAACGGAAGGTCACTGTGGAGTTGATGACGGAGAAGTTGTTGCTCCCCGGGTGCCCCTGCTCGGCCGCCTCCGCCTTGTCGGCCTGGTTGGCGGTGAAGAACGGGAAGACGGGGTACTGCTTGGCGTCGGCCCACAGCCGCAGCGCTTCGAGGTACTGGGGGTCCTCGTCCGGGGTGGGCATCAGGCCCACGCTGTACGGGTAGTAGTTGTTGATCTCCTTCCAGGGCACCAGCGTGTCGCTGGCGACGTGCCGGTGCTTGAGCAGCTTGTCCTTCGGGTCCCACAGGTACTTCAGGACCGCGTCCTTGACCCGCTTCGCGGTACCGCGCATCTCGTCGGCCTTGTCCGTCTCGCCGAGGAGTTGGTACGCGCGGGCCGCCGCTGTCGCGTTGCTGTACACGTACGCCGACTCGGCGCGGTCCAGGTTCCCGGGCTTCCAGTCGAACGACACAGCGTCGGCGTCGTTGCCGGTCATGGCGCCCCAGTCGTACTCGATCAGCCCGTTGCCGTCGTGGTCGTAGTTCTCCAGCTGGCCCTTGACGTCCTTCTCGGCGTACCGCGCCAGGTTGCGCACGATGCCGTCGGGCCCGCCGTGCACCTGGTACGAACGCCAGGCCGCCTCGGAGATGTACTGGGTGTAGCTGTTGGACCAGTTCTCCGGGTCGCCGGGGTTGTCGGTGTACTTGCCGTTCTTCGAGACCTCTCCGGCCGAGACCCAGGGGCCGTACGAGTAGCTCGGGTCGCGCAGGTACTTGAGGTCGTCGACGAACATGCCCACGGTCAGGGCGATGGCGTTGTTGTAGCCGAGCGCCCCCTCCATGGAGGTGGGGAACTGGTAGTCGTTGCCCGGGATGTCGGCGTCGAGGTAGTTGAACCGCAGCAGCCACCAGCGGTAGTACAGCGTCTTCTCGATGTTGTCGTCCGGGACGTCGAGGTAGGGCAGGTTCTCGGCCCACCAGCGGTTGTACGTCTGCACGTGGGTGCGGAAGGCGGCGGCCGGGGTCGCGGTGCGCACGGAGTCGTACGCGGGGCGGGAGCGGGCGATCTCCTCGGTGACGAAGCTGAGTTGGACCTTGGTGGTGACGGTGCCGCGCGCGGGGATCGCGAGGGAGCGTGTCAGGGCCTCGCCGTCGGAGGCGGACGCGGGTGTCATGCCGTCGCCGCTGAGTCGTGGGAAGACGGTGGTGAGGTTGTTCTTCGCGGCCACGGCGCCCGTGAGTTCGCGGCCTTCGCTGGTCGTGGTGTACGGGGAGGCGGCGCGCAGCGTGACCTCACGGCGGGCGGAACCGGTGTTGGTGAGGGCCAGGTTCGTCACGGCGACGTTCGCGTCGGTGATGAACTTGGTCTGTGTCACCTTCAGCCCACTGTCCTCATGGGTGAACTCGCTGCGCCAGTAGCTGGGGGTCTGTGTCCTGGCGGCGGTGTTCTCCCGCAGTGTGAGGTTCTCGCCGTCCACGGAGAGGGTGATGGTGTACGCGGACCGGTTGTCGATGCTCTCCCAGTAGGCGACCTTGCCGGCGAACCCGAGCCGGGACGGGTCGTGCTCCTTCATGAACACGGCCCGGCCCCGCGTGAACAGCCAGTCGCCGGAGGGGTCCTCGCCCTTGCGGGCCAGCATGCGGTCCATCCAGAAGTCGGTGCCGTTCCCGGTCTTCCGGTCGGCCTCGTACTGGGCGCGCATCGTGCGGCGGACGGAGAAGCCCGCGGGTAACTCCGGCACGGGCTCGGCGGATCCGGTGTAGACCGGGTAGCCGATGGCCGAGTTGTCCGCCTCGGCCGGTGCGGTGGCCGCGAGCGAGGTCAGCAGCCCGAGAGCCAGCGCTCCGGCCAGGGTTCTGCGATGGTGCCGTCTTCGCGGTCCGTGCACGACTGCCTCCAGGTGAGCGTTGCCTACGGTTCTGTCGGGCGCGGTTCTGCAGGGTGCGGTTCTGTCGTGCGTGGTTCTGTCGTGCGTAGTTCCGCCGTCGGCAGCCAGACGCGCATCGTGGAGGGCCCGCGGTTCGCCCAGGAGTGGTAGGGCACCAGGACGATCTCCGTGCGGTCGGCAGACCTCGCCACGGGGCGGTCGAGCGGCTCGTACGGCCATCCGGTGGCGGGCCGTTCGGCGTGCGCGTCGATGTCTCCGGCGACGACGACGGTGCCGCCCGTGTCGTCCGGCACGTCCTGGGGCTTCACGGACGGATCGACCCGTATCGCGTCGACGTCCCGTCCGTCCGGCAGGTCCGCGGACTCGGCGCAGTACACCAGCGGTCCGCGCTGGACGGCCACCGTGCCACGCACCGCGTCGACGCGCGGGTCGGCCCGGATCCAGCGTGGTGTCACGGGCAGTTCGAGCCGCACTTCGTCCCCGGGCCGGAAGACCCGGGTGACTCCGGCGGTGCCCGGCGGGACGGTGCGGCGTGTCCCGTCCGGGTCGACGAGCGAGGCCGGGGCGCCCGCGGTCCACTCGGGAACGCGCAGCGACAGGGTCCAGGGGTGGTCCGGGGACCTGACCACCCGTACCGTCACGGCCCCGCCGGACGGGTAGTCGGTGCGGACCCGGAGTGCGACACCGTGGCCTCCGGCGAGCGACGTGGCGATCTCGGCGTCGGCGTACTGGTGCAGTTGTACGCCGTGGTCGTCCACCGTCGCTACGTACGCGGGCAGTTGGGCCAGGGTCCGTGCCACGTTGGTCGGGCAGCAGGACACCGCGAACCAGGGTGCGCGCAGACTCGACTCGGCGCGCGGACTGTCGGTGTCCGCGGCGGGCACCGCTCCCCGGGCGCGCCGGTGCAGGGTGTTGGCGTAGAAGAAGGCGCGGCCGTCCTCGGACGGGGAGGTCGCGACCACGTTGAACAGGGTCCGCTCGGCCAGGTCGGCGAAGCGCGGCTCACCGGTGGCCAGCAGCAGCCGCCAGCTGAGCATCACGGAGGCCACCCCGGCGCAGGTCTCCGAGTAGGCGCGGTCCGGTGGCAGCACGAAGTCGTCGCCGAAGGACTCGTCGCGGTGGTGCGAGCCCATGCCGCCGGTCAGATAGGTCCGCCGGGCGACGGCCGCCTCCCACTGCCGTACGACCGCGGCGAGCAGGGCGTCGTCGCCGGTCTCCACGGCGACGTCGACGGCTCCGGCCGCGAGGTAGAGGGCGCGCACGGCGTGGCCGCGCAGCACGGTGGCGTCTCGGACGGGCACGTCGTCCTGGAAGTAGACGCGGCCGAACTCGATGTCGGTGAGCGCGTGGTGGCCGCGGCGGTCGACGAAGAGGGCGGCCTGGTCGAGATAGCGCTGCTCCCCCGTCAGCCTGGCGAGCTCCACCAGTGCTGTCTCGATCTCCGGGTGCCCGCAGACTCCCTCGATGCCGCCCGGGCCGAAGGTGGCGCACACGTGGTCGGCGGCCCGCCGGGCGATCTTCGTCAGCTCGCCCTCGCCCCTCGCTCGGGCCTGGGCCACGCCCGCCTGGATGAGGTGCCCGTAGCAGTAGAGTTCGTGGCCCCATTCGAGGTCGCTGTAGCGGGGCTGCTGTCCGGGGTGCCCGAAGGCGGTGTTGAGGTAGCCGTCCGGTTGCTGGGCGGATGCGACGGCCTCGGTGAGTTCGGCTGTCTCCGCGTCGAGCGTGGTGCCGGATCCGTCGCTTGCGGCAGCCTGCCAGGACATGGCTTCGAGGAGCTTGTAGATCTCCGAGTCGGCGAACTCCCGGCCGCGCCGGCCCTGGTGGATCCGCCCCTCGGCCACGGCCCGGAAGTTGCCGGTCCAGCCGACGCGTTCCATCCAGTCCCGGCAGTGGCCGATTGTGGCGGTCTCGTTGGTGTGCCTGCGCCGGGCCCAGAAGCCGCCGGTGATCCTGACCTCGTCCAGGCCGAGCGGCCGCAGTCGGCCCCGGCTGGGCGCCACCGGCAGCACGGTGGGCCGCGTCGTGTTCTCCCTCACCAGTTCATGCCTTTGGTCGGTCCCTTCGGTCGTGGATGGGTGCCGTGGGGTTGTGCGAGGGCGCTTCAGCCTTTGAGCGCGCCCGACATGAAGCCCCGTATGTAGTGCCGTTGCAGCAGCAGGAAGAGCAGGAGACAGGGCACGGCGAGGACCACCACGCCCGCCTCGGTGGCGCCGTAGTCGACGGCGCCCATGCTCTGCTGCCGCAGGTTCGCGATGGCCAGAGGCAGCGGTGCCTTCTCGCTGTCGGAGATGAGGATCAAGGGGGCGATGAAGTCGTTCCAGGCCGCGAGGAAGGCGAAGAGTCCCACGGTGATCAGCCCCGGTCGCACCGCCGGGAGGAGGACCCGGCGCAGCGCGCCCGCCGTGCCGCAGCCGTCGACGAGCGCCGACTCCTCCAACTCGCGCGGTACCGCCTCGAAGGAGATCCGCATCATGAAGGTGGCGAACGGCAGCTGGAACATGGCCAGTACGAGGCTCAGCCCGATCAGCGAGTTCTGCAGGTGGAGCCTGCCGAGCAGCACGTAGAGCGGGATGAGGAGCGTGGCGTACGGGACCATGAGGATGGCCAGTGTGAGCAGGAACAGCACGTTCTTGCCGGGGAAGTCGAAACGGGCGAACGCGTAGCCGCCCAGCAGCGACACGCCGAGGGTCAGGGCGACGGTCAGCGCGGAGACGACGGTGCTGTTGAGGAGGTACTGCCACAGGCCCGCGTCGTAGTCGAGCAGCGTGCGGTAGTTGCCGAGACCGTAGCCGGATTCCTGCGCGGTGCCTGCCTGTCCGCTGACTGAGGCCCAGGTGTTCCAGAGCAGGGGGAACAGGAAGATGACGGCCAGACCTCCGGCGACGACGTAGTGGGGTGTCCGGCCCAGGGCGCGGGTGAGCACCGTGATGTCCCTTCGTGGAGGGGTGTTGGTCATGACTCGTCGGCGCGGCGCAGACCGCGGAACTGGAGGACGTTGAGCAGGAGCAGCACGGCCAGCACGATGATCGACAGGGCCGCCGCCGTACCGAGGTCGAGCCGCTGGAAGGCCTCCCGGTAGATCAACTGGACGACGGTGACGGTGCTGTTGTCCGGTCCGCCCTTGGTGAGGATGAAGAACTGGTCGAAGGCGAGCAGGGATCCGGTCACACACAGCAGCAGGGTGAGGGCGAGGGACGGGCGCAGCAGCGGCAGCGTGATGGACCGGAAGATCTGGCCGCGGCTCGCGCCGTCCATCCGGGCCGCCTCGTAGACCTCGTGAGGGATGCGCTGCAGTCCCACGAGCAGGATGAGCATGTAGAAGCCGGCGAACTTCCAGACGATGAGGAAGACGGTCGACAGCAGGGCTGACGTCGGCGTGCCGAGGAACGACACGGGGTCGTCGACGAGGCCGAGCTTCTCCAGGATCCGGCTGAGCGGGCCGGTGGTGGGGCTGTACAGCCCCCAGAACAGCAGGGAGGCGGAGGCGAGTCCGAGGGCGCTGGGCAGGAAGTAGACCGTACGGAAGAAGCCGGCGCCCGGGCGTGACTCCTGCACCAGCAGGGCGAGGAGCAGCGCGAGCCCGAGGAGGACGACCGTGACGATCACGGTGTAGAGGAGGGTGAAGCGCACCGCGGGCCAGAAGAGGGTGCTGGCGGTGATGTCGGTGTAGTTCTCGGGCGCGTTGACGCCCCGGTCGCCCGCGAGCAGTGGCCAGTCGCTGAGCGACATCTGTCCGACGAGCAGCAGGGGCAGCACGAAGAAGACCGCGACGAACACGGCCGTGGGAGCCGCGTAGCCGAGGCCCTTGACCTTGCGGGACCGCCACCAACGGGGCGCCGTCGCGCGGGGTGCGCGGGTCCGTCGTTCCGGCCGGGACGATGGGCGTTCGGCCGCCGGCCGGTCGGGCGCCTTCACCTGCATGGGTCTCCTTCGGCTCAGGTCCAAGTGCGGGGGCCCGGTGTACGGTCCAGGGCCCGGCGGGCTCTGCCGCCCCTGGGTCCCGGAGCCCCGTGGCGCACCCCGGACGCCGTACCCCTCGTGCCGTACTCGCCGTGCTGTGGCCCTGGCCCGGGGCCTGCGCCCCGGGCCGGAGCCGTCGTGCCGGATCCCTCGTGCCGGATCTTTCGGGCCGCTCAGTCGGCCAGTGAAGCGCTGACCGCCTCGTTGTCCTTGTCCACGGAGCCTCCGTCGCCGAAGACGGCGTCGCGCATGAGGGTCAGCCAGGGGCCGTTGGGGTCGTTGAAGGTCTGGCCGAACTTCAGCGCGTACGGGGTGCGGCCGTGCGCCACGAGTTCGTTGATCGTGACCAGCCGCGGGTCCGCCTTGGAGTACTTGTTGGACGCCAGATCCGTGCGCGCCACGACGTCCTTGTGCGCGGCGACCACGTCGACCTGGGCCTCGTCGCCCAGGGACCAGGCGAGGAAGTTCCAGGCCTGATCGGCCGACTTGCTGGTCGCGGAGATGCCGATGGCGTCACCGCCGACGAAGGTGGACTTGCCACCGTCGGGTCCCGGGATGGGGGCGACACCGAGGTCGAGGTCCTTGGGCATCAGCCCCAGGGTGGTGGACGGCATGGGCATCACGCCGACCTTGCCCTTCGGGAAGACCCCGGTCCAGGTGGTGCCCGTCTCGTCGCGCGCGCCGGGCGCCACGATGTCGTCCTTCACCCAGCCGCGGTAGGTCTCGTACACCTTCTTCGCGGTGCCGGAGGAGAGTTGGGCCTCGGTTCCGTCCTTGTTGAGTACGTCATCACCGGCTGCCCAGATGGACGGCCACCAGGTGAAGACGCCACAGCCACCGCAGTTGCCGCCGAAGAACGTGCCGTTGACGCCTCCGCCGAGCGCGTCCACGGCCCGCGCCTGCCGGTCCCACTCGCCAAGGGTGGTGGGCGGCTTCTCGGGGTCGAGTTCGGCCTTGCGGTAGAGCTCCTTGTTGTAGAAGAGCACCGACAGATCCAGCGTGTGCGGCACGACGTACTTCTTGCCCTCGTACGTTCCGGCCTTGATGTGCGACTGGGCCAGACTCTCGGCGAACGGCAGGGCGTCGATGCGTGCGGTGATGTCGGCGAAGAGCGCGCTGGAGGTGTAGTTCGGCACGAACACCACGTCGGAGGCGAACAGGTCCGGAAGGTCACGGGAGCCGGCGGCGGCACCGACCTTGGCCTGGTAGTCGTCGGTGGGGATGACGGTCAGCTCGATCTTGTTCTTGTGGCTCGCGTTGTACGCCTTGACGAGGGCCTCGCTCTGCGGCCGGGTCGCCGCACGCGTCCACATCGTCAACTTGGCGCCGTCGTCAACTCCCTTGGCGTCCGCCGCTCCGCTCCCTCCCCCACCGCCAGAGCCGTCCTCGCCCGACCCGCAGGCCGTGGCCAGACTCGCGGCGGCGAGGAGTGCGATGGCGCCGGTGACGAGGCGGCGTAAACGTCCGAACTGTCCGGCCGTGCTCCCCATGGTCGATCCCCCCTTGTGGGCGGCGGGCCCTGGGCAGGCCGGCCGGTCGGGACGATGGATGTGGTGGCACTGAACTCTGCGACGAGGAATCTGACGAACTCTGTGACGGGGTTCGTCACGGGCTCCAGAGAAACGAGTAGCGAAGCGAAGCGACAGAAACGAACCGAAAAGGCTTTCAGAGACGCTAGAACTCGGCTCACCGACCGTCAATCCCCTTGCGGGAAGTGCTTGGAGCCAGGTGCACGAAACCCGTTGGCATGCCGCGACCGAAAGGTTTCCCGTACTGTTTTCCGCGCGGCGTGCCACGCTCGACGGGCGTGGGCACGCGACGCGAGACAGGAGAAGACCCATGGCACAGGCCACCGGCCCCTCTCGTTCGCAACCCGCCACGCTCAGCGACGTCGCCCGGCTGGCGGGCGTGTCCGTCGCCACCGCGTCCAAGGCCCTCAACGGCCGCAGCCAGGTGCGCGCGGAGACCAGACAGCGGGTGATCGAAGCGGCGGAGCGGCTGTCGTTCCGCCCCAACCAGGTGGCCCGTGGCCTGCTGGCCGGGCGGACGGGTACCGTCGGTCTGCTCACCAGCGACCTGGAGGGCCGGTTCAGCATCCCGATCCTCATGGGTGCCGAAGACGCGTTCGGGGCGGGCGAGGTCGCGGTGTTCCTGTGCGACGCCCGGGGGGACGCGATCCGGGAGCAGCACCACGTCCGCGCCCTGCTCGGCCGCCGGGTCGACGGCCTCATCGTGGTGGGCAGCCGGACCGACCCGCGCCCCTCCCTGGGGCGCGAACTGCCCGTGCCCGCCGTCTACGCGTACGCGCCGTCGGAGGACCCGGAGGACCTGTCCATCGTGCCCGACAGCGTCGGCGCGGGCCGGATCGCGGTGGACCATCTGCTCTCCTGTGGCCGCACCCGGATCGCGCACATCACCGGCGACCCCGGGTACCTCGCGGCGCGGGAGCGGGCCGAGGGCGCCCGGGCCGCGCTCGCCGAAGCGGGCCACGCCCTGGTCGGCGAGCCACGGTTCGGGGCGTGGTCGGAGGGCTGGGGGCGGGCGGCCACCGCGATGCTGCTCGACCAGCATCCGGACGTGGACGCCGTGCTGTGCGGCAGCGACCAGATAGCCCGCGGCGTCATGGACGTACTGCGCGAACGCGGCCACCGGGTGCCCGAGGACGTGGCGGTCATGGGCTTCGACAACTGGCGGGTGCTGACCTCCGCCTCCCGCCCGCCGCTGACCAGCGTCGACATGAACCTCGAACAGGTCGGCCGGGCGGCCGCGCACGCGCTGTTCACGGCGATCGGCGGGGCACGGCGCTCGGGTGTCGAGAGCCTGCCCTGCCGGGTGGTGATCCGGGGGTCCACCGCACCGCTGTCCTGAACGGCACGCCTCCAACCCGCCTTGTGCGTCACGACTGTTGAACCGCGAGGGCACAGCTCCTACCGTTGCGCCGGTGACGATGCGTGAATCGATTCACTCGCCCTTACGCAGTCGGCGGCGCGTGGCGTTGCCCGGACACGGGATGCGCGGGCCTGCCCTCGTCGCCGTGCTCTTGGTCACCGTGCTCTCGGTCGCCGTCCTGCTACCGACGACTTCGGCGACCGCGTCCGTGCTCGGGTCCGACACCGCCGGCCCGATCGGCTGGGCTTCCGCCGGCGCGGGCACCACGGGAGGGGCCGGGGCCGCCCCGGAGTCGACCTGGACGGTCTCGACGCGCGCCGAGCTGAAGGAAGCGCTGGCCAACCGCGGCGCTCCCGACGCGCCCAAGATCATCCGCGTCAAAGGAGACATCAACGGCCACGAGGCCGACGACGGCACCCTCCTCGGAGAACAGGACTACGCCCCCGGCTACGACCTGGCCAAGTACATGTCGTGCTTCGGCGAGGACGGCACCGCATGGTCCGACACCCGTTACGACTACTGCAGGCAACAGCGGACCCTGAGGCAGACCGGTTCGAACAAGGAGAAGCAGCAGATCCAGCTGACCGTGCCCAGCAACACCACCCTCATGGGGACGCGAGGCGACGCGCGCCTGCTCGGAGTCTTCCTGACCGTCAACACGGGCACCAACATCATCGTCCGTGACCTCCGACTCGAGGCACCCGTCGACCACTTCACCACCTGGTCTCCTGACGACGGAGAGCAAGGCAACTGGAACGCCCGCTTCGACGCCCTGACCGTGATCACCGGCAGGAACATCTGGGTCGACCACTGCACGTTCACCGACGGCCGCTTCCCGGACCGCGAGGCGCCGGAGGGCTTCCACGGCGAGCGGGTCCAACGGCACGACGGGCTGCTCGACATCGAGGACAGTTCCGACTTCATCACCGTCTCCGACAGCCGGTTCACCGACCACGACAAGGCGGTCCTCATCGGCTCGGGCGACGGGCGGGGCGACCGCGACCGCGGGCACCTGAAGGTGACCTTCGTCCGCAACCTCTTCACCGACATCGCCCAGCGCGCCCCACGCGTCCGCTTCGGGCAGGTCCACCTGGTCAACAACGTGTACCGGGGCCGGGCCCGGAGCACCGTCTACGCGCTCGGCATCGGCCTGGAGTCCGCGATCGTCTCCGAGCGGAACGTCTTCCTCTACGAGGGCCCCGGCGCCCACCCCGCCGTGGCAGTCGCCATCTACGGCGGCACGCGCTTCCGCGACTCGGGCTCCTGGCTGAACGGCCGCCCGGCGGCCCTCAACGCGGCAGCCGCCGCCGAGGCCACGGCCGACTTCACCACCGACACCGGCTGGAACCCGGCCGACGTCTACGCCTACCGCCCCCTGAGATCGGCGGCAGCCGTCCGGTGGCACGTCCTCCACCACTCGGGCCCTCGATGAGCCGGACACTCCGTGGAAAACCGAGGCGACGAGCGACGTCCCTTCCGGACAGGATGCGGTCATGTCTCAGCCGCCGACGTGAGGCCGCCGGGAAGGAAACCCACTGGGCACCGGTCTGGGACGTGATGAGGACGCCGGCCGGACTGCACGGTGCCGAGTATGTGCGGCTCGTCGTCTGGTTCAGCTGATCGCGGCCTCGGTCTCGGTGTCCGACTCCGGTCTGGGTCTCGGTATCCGGCTCCGGCCCACCCTGGCGTGCGGCCGTGGGTGGGGCGGTCGGTACGCTGCCGGGAGTGCGGGACACCTGATCCGGCATCCGGCACCCTCACCGTTCCTCTTCCGTTGCCGCGACGGACCGACTCGCCGAAGGCCCCGAACTGATGCGTACGCACCGCCTGCGAGGAACCGGCTCGCCGGCGTCCGGCGGCCTGCGGGGGCTCAGAGCCGGGGTACTCGCGGTGGTGTGCGTGTTGTTGCCGCTGGCCGGACACGTGCTGTCGCAGGGGCACGCGCCCCAGTGGGTCGTCATGGCCGCCATGGCTGCCGTCGCGCTGCCGGGGGCTGTCTTCCTGACGCGGCATCGGCTGACGGACACCCAGCTGCTGGGTGTGCTCGTCGTCGCGCAGCTGGCCTGTCACGTCGCGTACGCGCTGCCGGGTGCCTGTGCCGTGGTGACGGGGCAGGGCGGCTCGGTGGACGGTCCGCTCCGGCTGATCGAGCACGGCGCGGCCGCCGGGCCGCCTTCCGGTGTGCTGCTCGCCGGTCATCTGGTCACCCTGCTGCTCACCGCTCGTCTGCTGGGCGTCACGGAGCGGCTGTTGTGGCAGAGCACGTCGATCCTGGTGGTCGTGCGGCGTCTGCTGCTGTTCCTCTGGCCACTGTTCGGTGGCCCGCACGGAACCGGTCCGCAGGTCGTGGTCCGCGAGAGTTCCTCGCCACTGGTGTCGCTGCCGCTGGTGCGGCTGCACGGGGGCAGGGCGCCGCCGCGCCGCGCGCAGGGACCGTTCGTCCTTCTCCCGTTCGTCCTTCTCCGGCCTACGCCGATCGGCACTCTCCACCCGCTCTGACGGGGTGACGGGAGGGCCGCCCGGCAAGCCGGTCCTCCTCGTCCCGTCGGCTCGGGCCGACGGGTGTCCCAGAGAGTTCTCGCATCGTGCACGTCACTGACCGACGTGCCGTCCGTACGGCGGCACGTGTCCTTGTTCTGCCCACAGCCCTGGCGGCTCTCGCCGTCCCCGCCCCTCCGGCCGCTGCCCACACCGGGCTCGACACCAGCAGCCCGGGGGCGAACGCCACACTCGCCGGACTGCCACCGCGCGTCACGCTGACCTTCAGCGACTCGATGACCGAGAGGTACGCCAAGGTCGCCGTCACCGGCCCCGACGGCACGTCGGCCGCCGCAGGCGAGCCTCAGGTCTCTGGGAAGACGGTCACCCTCGCGCTGGCTCCGGCCCGGTCCGCCGGGCGCTACACGGTGGGTTACCGAGTCGTCTCCGCCGATGGCCATCCGGTCTCGGGGGCGTACTCCTTCACGGTCAAGGCCGCCGATACCTCCGGTCCATCGCCTCGCGTGACGGAGTCGGACCGTGCGGCGGCTCCTCGCGCCGCCGAGAGGTCCGCGCCGGACAGGGCCGGCGGGGAGTCCGGCGGCTCGGGCGTTCCCGTTCTCGCAGCGATGGGTGTGCTGGTCCTGGCGCTCGTGGGGGCGTTCGTCGCGCGCCGGAAGCGAGCGCGTCATGACCAGTGAGACCAGGACCGGGACCACAACCGCCACCGGAGCCAGGACCAGGACCAGGACCAGGACCAGGCGACTGCCTCCGTTGCCGCTCGTGCTGGCCGGATCGGTCGGGCTCGCCGTCGCCGTCGCCGCGATCGCCGTATGGGCCGGTGGCGGAGCCGTTACCGCGATCCCCGGCATCCCTGACGCCGGAGCGCTCACCGCCTGGGGCCTGCCGGCCGCCCGTACCGTCACCAACGCGGCCGCCACGGCGACGGTGGGCGCGTTGCTGCTGGTCGCCGTGCTGCTGCCGGGCGGCAGGAGGCTCGGCCCGGCCCAACTGCGCTATCTCACCTGGGCGGCTGCCGCAGCCGCGCTGTGGGCCGTGGCGTCGGCCGCCACGCTCGCCTTCCTGCTCTCGGACCTGTTCGCCCAGCCGGTCACCGGAGTCCTCTCCCTCGCCGTGCTGGCGGACTTCGTCGTCACGGACGCGCAGGGCCGTTCATACGCGCTGATGACGGGCGCCGCCGGCGTGATCGCGACGCTCGGCGTGGGGATCGGAACGGCCCGCTGGGCCCGACTGGCTCTCGTCGTCGCGCTGGCCGGGCTCCTGCCGCCCGCGTTCACCGGGCACTCCTCGGCGGCGGGCAACCATGACGCCGCGGTCACCAGCCTCGCCCTTCACCTGCTCGGTGTCGCGGTGTGGGTCGGCGGGCTGGTCTTCGTCCTGGTCGTGGTCGCGCGCCGGGAGGAGCGGGCGCCGGACGCGGTGCGGCGTTTCAGTCCGCTCGCCACGGGGGCGCTGCTCGCGGTCGCCGCCAGCGGCATCGTCAACGTCGCGGTCCGACTGCCCTCCCTGGGGGACCTGTTCACCAGCCGGTACGGGCTGATGGTCCTCGCCAAGACGTTGGCGCTCGCGGCTCTGTGCGGCATCGGCTGGTGGCACCGGCACCGTACGCTGCCCGCTCTGAAGGACGGCGAGTGGCGCGGGTTCGTCCGTCTCGCCGCCGGTGAACTCCTGCTCATGGCGGCGGCCGTCGGCCTCGCCGTGGGGCTGTCCCGCACGCCCGCCCCCGGCGCCGGTGACGCCTCCGTCTCGACCACCGAGGAACTGCTGGGCTTCCCCGTGCCGCCGCCGCTCGGCGACTTCCCGTGGACTCCGCTGTTCACCCAGTGGCACTTCGACCCCCTGTTCGCCTTCGGCACGGCCGCCGCGGCGCTGCTGTACCTGTCAGGAGTACGGAAGTTGCGTGCCCGGGGCGACAGGTGGCCCGTCGGGCGGACGATCTCATGGCTGCTGGGCCTCGCGGTGACCGTGTTCGCCACGATGAGCGGGCTGGCGGTATACGGCAAGGTGCTGTTCAGCGTGCACATGGGCCAGCACATGGTCCTGGCGATGACGGTGCCGATCCTGCTCGTCCTGGGTGCCCCCGCCACGCTCGCGCTACGTGCCCTGCCCGCCGCTGCGAAGGGAGAGCCGGCCGGCCCGCGGGAGATGCTGCTCAAGTTGCTGCACAGCCGCTACGTCAAGGTCGTCTCGCATCCGGCCGTGGCGGGCCTGCTGTTCATCGGCAGCGCCTTCGCCGTCTACTACACCTCGCTGTTCGAGACACTGATGCGCAGCCACCTCGGGCACCTGGTCATGCTGGTGCACTTCCTCGTCGCAGGGCTGCTGTTCTTCTGGGTCGTCATCGGTATCGACCCGGGGCCGCGCCGTCCCCCGCATCTGGGACGGCTGTTCGTGCTGATCCTGACGATGCCGTTCCACTCGTGGTTCAGCATCTCGCTGATGAGCTCCAGCGACCTGCTGGGCGAGGGCTGGTGGTCACTGCTTGACCGGCCCTGGGTCACGGACGCGATGGACGACCAGTACAACGCCGGGGCCATCGCCTGGGCCACCGGTGACATCCCCGTTCTCATCACCACGATCATCCTGGCCGTCCAGTGGGTCCGCTCCGACCAGCGCGAAGCCCGCCGTGTCGACCGGCAGATCGACCGCGGCGACGGCAACGACCCGCTCGCCGCCTACAACGCCTACCTGGCGAGCCTGCACGCCCGGGACCGACGCCCCATGTACCCCGCGACCCCGTCCCGGACCTCGACCTCGACCCCGCCCCCGCATACGACCACGCCCAGCGAGGAATCGTGAAGAAGCTCAGGAAACACCTTGCCGTGGCCGCGGTGATCGTGGCTGTGTTCGCTGCGGCACTAGGCGCGTTCGTGCTGTTCTCCCCCGACGACCGCGACGCCGGTGGCGTGAACGTGCAGCCGGCGGCCGAGGCGCTGACCGTCCGCGACGACAGCCACCGCCTCACCGACCCGGAGAGGAGCGAGCTGACGATCGTCGAGTTCCTCGACTTCGAGTGCGAGGCGTGCGGGGTGACGTACCCGGTGGTGGAGAAGCTGCGCGAGGAGTACGGCGACCGGGTCACCTTCGTCGCCCGCTACTTCCCCATGCCCGGCCATCGCAACGGCGAACTCGCCGCGCGTACCGCCGAGGCCGCCGCGCGCCAGGGCAGGTTCGAGGACATGTACACCAAGCTCTTCGACACCCAGAAGGAGTGGGGCGAGTCGCAGGACTGGAAGGAGTCCGTCTTCCGCGGCTACGCGAAGGAACTCGGCCTGGACATGGACCGGTTCGACGCCGACCTCGCCGATCCGGAGGCCGCCGGACGCGTCCAGGACGACCAGCGCGACGGACTCGGCCTGGGCGTGCGGGGCACCCCGACCTTCTTCGTCGACGGAACCATGATCCCGACACCCGCCTCCTACGAGGTGTTCAAGGCACTCATCGACGACCGGCTGTCCAAGTGACCGTGTGAACAGCCATGCACGACCCGACGTATACGACAAGGTGAAAGCCCGTGACCTCCGCCAGCCGGACGCCTGATCGTGCGGCGTCCGTGATCGTGCACGAGGGACGTGCGGGGCCGGGCCGGGGCAGCCGTACGGGAACGTGGGCGCGGGCCGGGGTGTTCGCCGTGCTCGGCACCGTGCTCGCGACCTTCGGGCATCACGCAGTCTCCGAAGGCGTAGTGCCCTGGCGGCTGGTGGGCACGGCGATCGTGGCCCAGTTCGCCGCGGTCTGGCCGCTCGCGTGCCGCCGCTACACGCCCACCGCGACCGTCGCGTTCACCCTGGCGACGCAGGGCATGCTGCATCTCGCACTGTCCTACGCGGACGGCGACGCGCCGACCGTGGGGCCGTGGCACGCGACGCACGCCGGGCATCCGGCTGCCGCGGCGGGAGACGGCCATGCCTGGCATCACGCCGGAGCGGCGATGACGACCGTCCACGCGGTCGCCGCGCTCGTCGTGGCGTGGCTGCTGCACCGCGCGGACGCACGGATGTCGGCAGCGCTCGGCACGCTGCGCACTCTGGCCCGGGCGGTCACTGCCGCCCTGGCCCAGGTGCTGCCGCGGCCTGTGGTCGGCGTCGATCCGCTGCTGCCGACGCTGTTCGGCCGGAGGTCGGGCGCGTTCCGCGAGGTCGCGGTGCGGGCACGGGAGGCGCTTCTGGAACACGTGGTGGTGCGCAGGGGACCACCACGGCGGGAGCGCCTTTCGGTTCGTCACGGTCCCGGCGTCCGCGGGACCGGCTCTTCCCGTACCAGCAAGGAGTCCCCCTGTGTCCGTGTCCATGTCCATGTCCACGCGTCCGGTGGCCCGCGTCGGCCGTCGTGTCGCTCTCGCCGGTGCTGCCGCTCTGACGGCCACGCTCGCCCTGGCCGCACCCGCCGCCGCACACGCGGAGGTCGAGGCCGACAAGCCCCAGGCCCTCGCCAAGGACGTCACTCTCACCTTCGTGTCCGAGGCCGAGTCCGAGTCGGCGGGCTTCACCGAACTGCGCGTGGTACTGCCCGAAGGCATCGCTCCTGCGGACGTGACGCTCGGCGAGGCCCCCAAGGGCTGGAAACTGAAGGCCACCAGCGAGGGGTACACCATCGGCGGGCCGGCCCTGAAAGCCGGTGTCGACGCCGAGCACCAGATCAAGGTCCGGCAGCTCCCGGACGCCGAGGAGATCGCGTTCAAGACCGTCGAGACCTACAGCGACGGCGAGGTCTCCCGCTGGATCGAGCTGCCCACCGGCGGCGACGAGCCCGAACAGCCCGCACCGGCCCTGAAGTTGAAGGCCGCTGCCCCCGGCGCCAAGCCGGACGGCCCCAGCGCCGGCCCGACGAAGAACGAGCAGGCCGCCCCGGCCCCGTCGGCCGGCGAGCCGACCGCTGAGGCCACGGACTCCAAGCCCGACGCCAAGGCCGCCGAGGACGACGAGGGCAGCTCCGCAGGCCTGGTCGTCGGTGGGGCGGTCGTGGCACTGGCCGTCCTCGGCGGCGGTGCGTGGTGGCTGGTGAAGCGGCGCACCGCATCGTCACAGAGCTGACGCGGCAGGGGGTGGGCCGGCCGGGACGGTCGGCCCACCCCGCAGTCGATTGCCGCCGTCGTGCCGCCGGGCGACAGCGGCGGACATGCGGATAGCTCACAGGAGCTGCGCAGCGGCCAGGCCAGGCCAGGTCCGCCGCGAGGTTCAGAGCGGCCATGGCGGGGGCGTCGTGGTGCCACGCGGGCGGCAGTCGGCAGTGACCCTCCCAGACCGTCCGCGCCTCAGTGGTGTCGAGCCAGACCGGCAGAAGTGCCTGCGCGACCGCGAGGGCCCCGGCCGTCGTACGCGCCGAGCAGAGCGCGAACGCGGCGAACACGGCGAACACGGCCAGGAACGGCACGCACGCCGATAGACCCACCGCCGGGAGCGAGACCGGCGAGTCACCCGTCGCATGGTGCGGACCGGCCGTCGGCGCGCTGCTGAAGGCCTCGATGACGGCCGCCCGCAGGGCGCTGCGCCTCACGGCGCGGTCCCGATCGCGTGACCGGAGAAGCCGCGGGCGCACCATCAACGACCGCATAGGATCAGCGGTGATGAGGAGTCAGGCCGAGCACACGACCCGCGCAGCGTGGAGACCCACGCGGATCGCGACGCTCTGCTCCGCCCTGCTCGTACTCCTCGCCACGCTGGTCGTGTGTCTGGTCTCCGTGTCCCTGTCCCACGGCGCCGGCGGACCAGTCGGCGCCTCGACCGCGTCGCGGGAGTCGATGGGGCCGATGGAGCCGACGCCCGTCGACGCGGTTCCGGCGGACTTCCCGACTCGTCACCACGGGCCGACGGGCGCCCATTCGGTCGGCTGTCCGTACGGCGACGTCTGCTGCGCCCCGGCCGCCGACAGGGCGCGGGCCGTGCTCGCCGTTCCCGGCCGGCCGATGCCGGCGGTCCTGTCCCGCGTGCCGAACCCGCCCGTGCCGGGCATCTCCTCGCGGTGCGCCGAACCCGCGCCGAGCGGCGTCGCTCCCGACCTCCACGTCCTCCAGGTGCAACGGACCTAGACGACCCCCACGGCACCGTGCGCTCGCGCGTGCGGGCGGCCGTGCTCGTCCCTCCACCAGTCCCCCGCACCCACCGCCGCGCGGCGCCACCGCCCGACGGAGACGAGGAACACACAACCATGAGCAAGACCAGCAAGAAAGCGGCGTCCGCTGCACGGCGGGCCAAGATCGAGGAGATGCGCCGCGCCGAGAAGGTCCGCGAGCGCCGTAACCGCGTCCTCACCATCACCCTCAGCACGGTCATCGTCGCCGGACTGGTCGGCTGGGGCGGGTACGCACTCACCAGCGCCAACGAGAAGGACGAGCAGCAGGCCGCCGAGGCGAAGAAGCCGGTGCGCGGCGAGAAGACGTGGGAGAAGAAGAAGCTCACCCAGAACCACGTCCAGGGCGCCGTCGACTACCCGATGAACCCGCCCGTCGGCGGCGACCACAACCAGGCGTGGATGACCTGCGACGGCACCGTCTACACCAAGGCCATCGGCAAGGAGAACGCCGTCCACTCCCTCGAACACGGCGCGGTGTGGATCACGTACAACGACAAGGCCGCCGAGGCCGACATCAAGACGCTGGGCGACAAGGTCTCCCGGACCCCGTACACGCTGATGAGCCCGGACAAGGACCAGTCCGGTCCCATCATGCTGTCGGCCTGGGGCATACAGCTCAGCGTGTCCAAGGCGTCCGACTCCCGTGTCGAGCAGTTCCTGTCCAAGTACGTCCAAGGAGCGCAGACGCCCGAGCCGGGCGCCGCCTGTACGGGCGGTCTGACCGCCTGACGAGGCGGCCGCGCGGTCCGTGGGTTCCGTGGGGTCTTCCTTCCGGCCGACGCCGGGCCCCACGGCTCGCGGACCGTGGGAGGCTGTGGTGAGAAACCACCAGCAGTGGTGAACCGTGCCCACGCGCCGCTCCGGCGTCGCCACCTACCGTCGAGGTCATGACGAACAGCAGCCCACCACTGCTGAGTTCCCAGCAGATGGCACGCTTCGCAGCCTTTGGTTCACTGCGCCTGGACGGAATCGTCCCCCAGGAGATGAACGAGGAGGCGCTTCCCTTCCTTGCCGCCGGAGTGCCGGGCGTCCCGTACGGGATCCCTGTGCCCGAGGCCTACCCGGCGGACTCCTTCCCCCGCCGACTCCTCCGGATCCCCGAGGTGGCAGGCGCTCTGCACAGCCTCGTCGGACCGGACCCGCGCGTCGACCACCACGCCGTCCACATCCGCGGGGCGAAGGAGGGCAGCGCCCAGCCGCTGCACGGGGACGCGATCATCGACGTGCGCGCCCAGGCCTTCGACGTACAGCTCATGTACTACCCGCAGGACGTGACCCTGGAGATGGGCGGCACGTTGAGCGTGCCCGGCAGCCATCTGCGCCGCACGAACGAGACCGACACCGGGCGCTACCAGAACCTGCTGGGCCAGAGCCGTCTCGTCTGCCCGGCCGGCACGGTGGTGTTCGTGCACCACGGACTCTGGCACGGCGGCAGGCGCAACGACAGCGACACCGTGCGCTACATGTTCAAGATCCGCTTCAACCCGACCGTGCGCCAGCGGCTCCTCTGGGACACCTCCGACCTGCACTCGCCCGAGGTACGTGAGGAACTCACCCGCACCTTTCCCTGGTACGAACAGGCCACCGGGCGGCTGGAGATCTACAACCGGGCGTTGCTCTGGCGCCAGTTGACCGGCGCCGACGACTTCGACCTCGACCACTGGGTGACCCGCGTGACCAACCAGCCGACCGCTGTCGCCGCCGACCGCTCCGGAGACGAAACCTCATGACCACACGTCAGCGCGTGCTCGTCCTCTATCTGGCGACCTCCGCTCTCGACAGCAAGGTGGTGGGCTGGTCCCGGTACGACGGCACCGGCCGCACCAATCCCACGGCGGGCGACAGCGACGAGCCGCCCTACGCGACCGGCCTGGACGCCCTCCTCGACGGCTGGCGCCTCATCCAGGCGTCCCAACTGCTGCCGCCCTCCCCCGGCCACGAGTACGACGTGTCGTTCCTCAAGCACGAGTTCTTCTTCGAGCAGCTGGTCGAGGTGTAGGAACATCATGACCACTTGTCCGCGGCCCAGGAGGAGTTCGTGCCCAACGGCCCCCAGGAAGTGCCCCTGACCGGAGGGCGCGTCACGGAAGGGGTGGTCCGGGTCGCGGACACCGTACGCCGGCCGTCAACAGCGGCCTCCCCCTTCGTCTCGGCCCTTCTCGCCCACCTCGAACAGCGCGGGTTCGCGGGCTCCCCGCGCCACCTGGGCACCGACGAGGAGGGCCGCGATGTTCTCAGCTACATCCCCGGGTGGGTGCCCGCCAGGTTCCGTCGCTGGGCCGATCCGCAGATCGCCGCGGCCGGCGGCCTGCTGCGGGAGCTGCATGAAGCCACCCGCACCAGCGGCCTGACCGGCACGCATCCTGTCGTCTGCCACCACGACCCGGGCCCCAACAACGTCGTCTTCCACGACGACCGGCCCGTCGCGTTCATCGACTTCGACACCGCGGCGCCCGGTGACCCTCTGGAGGACCTCGGCTACATGGCCTGGACCTGGTGCGTTTCCTCACGGCCCGACAGAGGGCCCGTCGGTGTTCAGGCCGCTCAGGTACGGCTGCTCGCCGACTCCTACGGTCTCGCTCCGCAGGACCGCGTCCGCCTGATCGACGCGATGCTTGACCGTCAGGTCCGTAACGCCCTCTGGTGGCGGGGACACCTTCACGGGCCCCGGCCGCACGGAGTCGGCGATGACGAGATCGCCGCCCGAGTCGCCTGGTCCGAGCGGGAGCACGACCACACGGCCGCTCATCGCGCCGAGTTCGCCGCGACGTTGCGACGCCGCGGCGTTACGGCGTTGCGGTCCGAGCTCCGCGGGAGGTGAAGGACCGCTCCAGCACAGCGTGCCGGGCCCGGAGCGACAGTGGCTCGTGGGCCCGGCACGGAGGGTGGCCGCCCGTCTCGGTGGGCGGCCCGTCCCGGCCCGTCGGCGCGACATGGGAACAGGCAGGGACGTCCGGGGGGGGTGACCTCCTCGACGGTCAGACCTGGAGCGCGTCGATGAGGGCCTTGGTGACATCCTCGGTGGTGGCGGTACCGCCGACGTCGCGGGTGAGGATGCCGGCGCCCGTGGTGGCCTCGATCGCCTTGTGCAGGCGGGCCGCCTGGTCGGGGAGGCCGAAGTGCTCCAGCATCAGGGCGGCGCTGCCGACGGCGCCGACGGGGTTGGCGAGTCCCTGGCCCGCGATGTCCGGGGCGGAGCCGTGGACCGGCTCGAACATGCTGGGGAACCGGCGTTCGGGGTTGAGGTTCGCGCTGGCGGCGAGGCCGAGGCTGCCGGCGAGGGCGCTGCCGAGGTCGGAGAGGATGTCGGCGTTGAGGTTGGAGGCGACGACGACGGAGAGGTCCTCGGGGCGCAGGACGAACTTCGCGGACATCGCGTCGACCAGCACGCTCTCCGTCTCCACGTCCGGGTAGTCGGCGGCGACCCGCTTGAAGACGTCGTCCCACAGGACCATGCCGTACTGCTGCGCGTTGCTCTTGGTGACGGACGAGACCTTGCGGCGCGTGCGCGTACGGGCCAGGTCGAAGGCGAAGCGCATGATGCGCTCGCAGCCCACCTCGGTGAACAGGGCCGACTGCACGGCGATCTCGCCGCCCTGTCCGCGGCCGGAGAGGTTGCGGCCGCCGAGACCCGCGTACTCGCCCTCGCTGTTCTCGCGGACGACGACCCAGTCCAGTTCGGTGTCGTCGGCCTTGCGCAGCGGGCTGGTGACACCGGGCAGGAAGTGCACGGGGCGGACGTTGGCCCACTGGTCGAAGCTCTGGCAGATCCTCAGCCGCAGGCCCCACAGGCTGATGTGGTCGGGGACGTTCGGCCAGCCGACGGCGCCGAAGTAGATGGCGTCGAAGTCCTTGAGCTGCTCCAGGCCGTCGTCGTCCATCATCCTGCCGGTCCGCTCGTAGAACTCGCAGCCCCAGGGGAACTCCTGCCAGTCGAAGGCGAAGGCCCCGTGCGAGTCGGCGGCCAGCGCGTCCAGTACGGCGCGGCCCGCGGCGACGACCTCGGCGCCGACGCCGTCGGCGGGGATGGCTGCGATACGGAAGGTGCGGGTTGCGGTCACAGGGGCCTCCGGGGGCGTTCTCCGGCGTCTTCTCCGACGTCGTGTTCGACGCCTCCGAGTCAACCCAGCGGGCCGGTGTCCCGTCCAAGACCAGCTTTCGATACGGCGTATAGGCGGAGCCGATCGATGCGACTGCTACGGCTACGGCTACGGCTACGGCTACGGCGAGCCTTTGCGTCGGGCGTACGACCGGGTCAGTTCCAGGAACGCGCGGGCGC
The DNA here is from genome assembly GCF_040704615.1 of Streptomyces sp. NPDC046862. Taxonomy (NCBI): domain Bacteria; kingdom Bacillati; phylum Actinomycetota; class Actinomycetes; order Kitasatosporales; family Streptomycetaceae; genus Streptomyces; species Streptomyces sp. NPDC046862. The sequence continues at coordinate 108,696 of NZ_JBEYXP010000023.1, forward strand.
CCGGAGTGAGGTGGGCGGGCAGACTGATCATGGCGACATGGAGGTGGGCCGTGGGCTCGATGGATGCCACGGCGGCACCGCAGCGCCGGGCGAGCCGCGTCCAGGAGGCGGGCAGGACGGCGAGGCCGACGCCGCTCAGCACGAGGGGAAGGATGGAGGTGCGGTGGTCGACGACGGCGACGATGTCGGTGCCGGTGGTCTGCGCGGTGATGTCGTCCACGATGGTGCGCATCAGACTGCCCGGCCGGGAGGCGATCAGCTTGTGCCCGCCGAGGTCCTCCGGGCGCAACGTGGCGCCGTCCACGAGGTCGCCGCCGGGCGGGGCCACGACGACGAACGGCTGCTCCTCCAGGGGCAGCACGTCGATGCCGGGCACCGCGACCGGGCTGGCCGCGCCGAGCAGCCCCAGCTCGCAGGCGCCACTGCGGACGAGCTCCACCGCGTCATCGGGTGTGAAGGCGGCCCGGCTGCTGACGGTGACGGACGGGTGCAGTTCGTTGAAGCGCTGGATCAGCGTGGTCAGCGGCTCGATGCCGGGTGAGGGCATGGCGGCGACCTCGATGGTGCCGCCGTGCAGCCCGGAGAGCGCGGTTGCCCTGTCCCGTACGGCCGCCAGGTCGCGCAGCACGCGGCGGCTCGGTTCGAGGAGTTCCGCGCCGGCCTCGCTGAGCACCACCCCGCGGCCCATACGGTGGAACAGCGAGACGCCCAGATCCGCTTCCAGGTTCGCCATGGCCTGCGAGAGCGACGGCTGCGCCACGTGGAGCGCGGCGGCGGCCTTGCTGAATCCGCCGTGCTCCACGATGGCGAGGAAGTATTCGAGCTGCCGGGCGTCCACCAGGCGGACCCTATCGTTCTCAATCGTTCCTTATCGTTCTACGGCTTGACGGGGACCGCCCGGTTCTCCTCGGCCGGTCGCGCGGACGGCAGAGCGACCTCGTCCGCACGGGCGGCGGGTACGTCGACTCGCTCGCCCCTTTCCTCCCGCTTCTCCTGACCCTCCTGGTTTCCCGTTTCCTCCCGCTTCTCCGCTTCCTCCCGTATCTCACCGGACAGCACCCGGCGGGCTCGCGTCAGATCGAGGCCGTTCTCCCAGCGGGCGATGAAGAGGGCCGCGACCGCGTTGCCGTAGAAGTTGACCAGCGCCCGGCACTCCGACATGAACTTGTCGATGCCGAAGACGAGCATGATCCCGGCGGCGGGCACGTGGCCGACGGTCGACAGCGTCGCGGTCAGGGCGATGAAGCCGCCGCCCGCGACCCCGGCCGCTCCCTTGGAGGTCAGCAGCATCACCGCAAGCAGGCCGAGCTGCTGGCCGATGGACAGCGGGGTGTCGGTGGCCTGGGCGATGTAGAGAGTGGCCAGGGAGAGGTAGATCGCGGCGCCGTCGAGGTTGAAGCTGTAGCCGGTCGGCACGACCAGGCGGACCGTGGACTTCTCGGCGCCCATGAACTCCAGCTTGCGCATCAGGCCCGGCAGGGCCGGCTCGGCGGTCGACGTGCCGAGGATCAGGACGAACTCCTCCTTGAAGTAGCGCAGGAGCTGGAAGATGTTCAGCCGCACGAACGCCGCGAGCACCGTTCCGAGCACGACCACCACGAACAGGACAGAGGTGACGTAGAAGAGCAGGATCAGCGAGCCGAGGCTGGTCAGCGTCGACAGGCCGAACTTCCCGATGGCGTAGGACATCGCCCCGAAGGCACCCAGCGGAGCCACCTTCATCACGAAGGAAAGCACCTTGAACACCACTTCGGTCAGGCGGTTGACGCCGGCGATGATCGGTTCGCCCGCCTTGCCGACGGACTTCAGCGCGACTCCGAAGATCACCGCGAGGAAGATCACCTGCAGGATGTCGCCCTCGACGAACGCGCCGAAGACACTGTTGGGCACGATGCCGGTGAGGAACTCCCACCAGTGCTGGTGCTCCCCCGTCCTGATGTACTGACCGGCGTCACCCGAGACGTCCAGTCGCGAGGGATCGGCGTGCACGCCGTCACCGAGCCGGAAGACGTTGATCGCGACGAGCCCCGCGGCCAGGGCGACGATGGTGCCCAGCTGGAAGTACGTCAGCGCCTTGATCCCGGTGCGGCCCACCTTCTTCAGGTCCGCCACTCCGGCCACGCCGCCGATGATGGTCAGGAACACGATCGGCCCGATGAGCATCTTCATCGCGGTGATGAACGTGGTGCCGATCGGCTCCATCGACGTGGCCAGATCCGGCCACCGCCACCCGAGCACGATCCCGATGACGATCGCCACCAGCACCTGCACGTACAGCTGCCGGTACCACGGCTTCTTCCGCACCGCGCTGTCGCCTGCGGCTTGCTTCGGGGCATGCGTCATTGCAACCTCCGGCCTTGAAGACCCGTACGACACCGGATCCCGGCCGGTCGTCGCACCACTCACCGGCTCAGTGAAGCGAGTCACGGATGGCGAGGTCCACGACCAAAAACCGATGCCCCGCATAGGCTTCGCCTATACGAAGCGCCGCGGGAACGCTGCCTCGACGCGCCCGTCTCAGCGCGGCCGCCGTCTCAGCGTGGCCGCAGCTCCCCGGAGCCGCGGGGAATGAGCCGGGTGGGAATCTCGGCGGAGCGGGCCCGGGAGCGGTCGCCGTCCAGTCGGGACAGCGCGATCGTCGCGGCCGCGGCGCCCATGGCCGCCGGGTCCTGGGCGACCACGGTGAGGGCGGGTTCGAGGACCCCGGCGAGCGGAATGTCGTCGAAGCCGACGAGCGCGACGTCCTTGCGGCCGGCCCGGGCAAGGCCGACGACGGCCCCCATGGACGCGAAGTTGTTCGCCGCGAGCAGCGCGGTGGGCGGGTCCGTCAGGGCGAGCAGGCGCTCGGTCTCCTCGGCCGCCGCCTGCGCGTCGTGGCCGCCCGCCACCAGCGCCTTGTCGTACGGCAGTCCGGCCGCGGCGAGGGCGTCACGGTAGCCCCGCAAGCGCATCCGGCGGGTGTAGAGGGCTGCGGGCGTGTCGCCGATGAAGCCGATCCTGCGGTGGCCGTGCCGGATCAGGTGCGCGACACCCTCCCGCGCTCCCCCGCGGTTGGAGCTGAGCACGCTGTCCGCGGTCAGTCCGGTTCCTGGGCGGTCGAGGAAGACCACGGGCAGCCCGGCGGAGCGTTCGGCCTTGAGATAGCCGTGGTCGGCGCTCGGGGTCGGCGCCATGAGCAGGGCACCGACCCGGCGGGCCAGGAACGTGCCGACCAGCGAGCGTTCGCGCTCGGCGTCCTGCGCGGACGAACCGATGAGCAGGGTGAGGCCCCGGCCGTGGGTCACCGACTCGATCCCGCTCACCACCGTGGCGAAGAACGGGTTGCTCATGTCCGGCACGACCAGCCCGATGGCACTGTCACTCTTGCCGAGCCGCATGTGTCGCGCCATCAGGTTGGGCCGGAAGCCGAGCCGCTGTACGGCCTCCATCACCCGCTCACGGGTCTCGGTGGAGACCGGACCGTCGTCGTTGAGCACGCGCGACACGGTCTTGGCGCTGACGCCGACCTCCTGCGCCACATCACTGAGCGTGGGGCGGCGGGCCACAGGCATGGTCAAATCCCCTCAATTGCGACAGCGAGGGCGATTCCTCCCGCCCATGCCGCCGGCGACAGCTGTCGTTCCGTGCTCCGCGAGGTCCGGCACCTTGGCGACCTCCACGTCTGCGACGACAGTACCTGTGCCGATGACCTCGCCCTGGAGGGCACCCACCATGATCGAGGCCACCTGGGAGTCACCGCCATGAACCCCTCCCAACACCGAACAAGGACACGGATTTTGCCGAAATGATCGAGTTTGTCCGTGATCGAGGAGGGGGAGGGCACCGGCAGGCTCACCGCTCCGGCCGAGGGCATCGCAGGGCCGGGGCGTGGGCCACGACGTCACCCACCACCCGAAAGGCCCTCCCATGAGCGAATCCCACCCGCCCCTGCCCTGGGACACCGCGCAGGCGGCCGACGCCTACCGGGACCGCGACATGAGGCTCGCCCGTGAGCTGATCTTCCCGGCAGTGCTGCGGCGCCTCGGCCCGGCGGACGCCACCGGCCAGGTCGTCCTCGACGTCGGCTGCGGAACCGGGGCCCTCGCCGCACACCTGGCCGAAGTCCGCGGCTGCACCGTGCAGGGAATCGACCCCTCCTCCTCCATGCTGGAGATCGCCCGCGCCGACCGGCCCCATCCTCTGGTCGACTACCGGCTGTTCGACGGCAGGTCCCTGCACTGGATCGCGGACGACGCCGTCGACGCGGTCGTCTGCTGCCTGGTCTACTGCACCGACCCGGACGACCACAGACTCGCGGATCTGACCCGCGAGATCCACCGCGTACTGCGCCCCGGCGCGCCGTTCGTCCTCGCCGACCTGAATCCGCAGGCGACCGGCGAGGCCTTCTCCACTCTTCGCTACGGCGAGCCGGGAGCCGACTACGCCGACGGGGACACCGTCCCCACCACACTGCGGAGGCTGAGCGGAACGACCGTCACCACAGCCTGCCACTACCGCTCCCTCACGCACTACGAAGCACTCCTCACAGAGGCCGGCTTCACCTCGCCGGACCTCGACCTGCCGCTCATGCCGCACGGCGACGAGAGCAGCGCACAAGGGCCCGCCGAGACCCGCGTCGCGCCGTACATGGTCCTCACCGCGCACGCCGGAAAGGGGTCAGGCCGGTAAGGGACCCCACGCGCGCCACAACGAACACGCAGGTTCTGCTGCGCGCATCTTGACGCGTTCACGTCGCTGACTTGAAACTGTCTGCGTCCACATATCTAAACGCTGTTTTCCCTTGTGGACTTTTGCCCTTGGTCCGGCTCGTACCTCGAACAGCGCGGAGGCACAGTGGCGGTGGCGGTGACGGGTTCAGGTTCAGGTTTAGTACGCACTCGTTCGTTCGTCCGCCGCCGGGGGCGAGCGGCGGGCGCGTTCACGTCCGTGGTCGTTCTTCTCGCGGTCTCCGGCTGCTCGGTCGCCGGCGCCGACCCCATAGGTGAGGGACCGGGCACCTTGCGGATCGTCCTGCCCGAGGAACCACCGACTCTTGAACCCTGTGACGCCTCGCTCACCGCCACCGGCCGGGTGACGCGCGCCAACATCACGGAGGCCCTGACCGAGCGCGATCCGGTCACGGGAGAGCTGGAACAGGCGCTGGCCACCAAGTGGACGCGTACATCGGCCACTTCATGGACGTTCACACTTCGCGAGGGCGTCACGTTCCATGACGGTTCGCCGTTCACGGCCGAGGACGCCGCGTTCTCCATCAAGCGCGCCACGGACTCCGACATCGAGTGCAACGTCGACGGATACATCTTCGCGGACACCGAAGTCACGGCAACTACCGTGGATGACAAAACGCTTGAGGTCTCCACGCGGAAACCGGACCCGATCCTCCCCCTGCGCCTGTCCTTCGTCGAGATCGTGCCGACGAGCACGGACCCAGCGGCCCGGGTGCGCAAGCCGATCGGTACCGGGCCGTACCGGATCGGCGAGTGGAGCCAGGGCCGCTTCCTGCGGCTGAAGCGTTTCCCCGGGTACTGGGGCGAGGCCCCCGACTTCGCCGCCGCCAAGTACGTGTGGCGGGCGGAGGGCAGCGTGCGCGCGGCCATGGTCACCAACAACGAGGCGGACGTCGCGATCGGGCTCGCGCCCGAGGACGGGGCGGGTGACCGGGCGGTCGAGTACACCACCAACGAGGTCTCCTACCTCCGGATCGACGCCACCAAGGCGCCCCTCGACGACATCCGGATCCGCCGCGCCATCAACTACGCCATCGACCGGGAAGGCCTGGTCACGGCCGTCTTCGCGGGCCGGCCGAGCGGGCAGCTCGTGTCGAAGGGCGTCACCGGGTACAACCCGCGCGTCCGGCCGTGGCCGTACGACCCCGAACGCGCCAGGAAGCTGGTCGCCGAGGCCCGCGCCGACGGCGTCCCGACCGACACCACCATCACCATCATCGGCCGCAACGGCATCTACCCGAAGGCCGCCGAGGCGATGGAGGTGGTGCAGGACGGCCTGCTGAAGGCCGGGCTGAACGTCAGGATCAAGATGCTCGACGTCAACGCCTGGCTGGAGTACCTGCTGCGCCCCTTCCCCCGGGGCACGGGCCCCACCCTCCTCCAGGCGCAGCACGGCAACCAGGCCGGGGACGCCGCGTTCACCATGGGACAGATCTACGGCAGCAAGGGCGCCCAGAGCAGCTACGGCACCCGCGGGCTCGACGCGTCGATCACGAAGGCGCAGCTGGCCTCGGGCGACGAGCGGCAGAAGGCGTTCGCGGACGCGTTCGCCGAGCAGAACGACGAGGTCGTACGGGACGCCGTGATGGCCAACATGACCGGCATCCTGGCCCTCTCCCCGAACGTCCGTTACCGGCCGGACTCGGCCACCAATGACGAGATGCGGCTCGCCGACATGCGACGCGCGGACTGAGGGAGGAGCGGACCGATGTTCACCATGCTGCGCCGTCGCGCGGTCTCCAGCGTCATCCCCCTGCTCGTGGTGGTCCTCGGGGTGTTCTTCCTCGCCCGCCTCACCGGAGATCCCGCCAATCTGTACCTTCCGCTCAGCGCGACACCCGAGATGAGGGCCGAGTTCGCCGCCCGCAACGGCTTCGACGAGCCGCTGGTCACCCAGTTCGGTGACTATCTCGCCCAGGTCGCCAACCTCGACTTCGGCGAGTCGCTGCGCACCGCCCAGCCGGCCGGTGAGGCGGTGCTGCGGGCCTTCCCCGCCACGCTCCAGCTGGCGGGGTGGACGATGCTGCTCGCCATCGTGGGTGCCGTGGTGATCGGCAGCCTGGCCGCGTACCGTCCCAACTCGGTGACCGACCGGGTCGCGAGCTTCCTGTCCTCGACGGCCGCCAGCGTCCCCGACTTCTGGTTCGCCATCATGGGCGTGCTGGTCTTCGCGGTGACATTGGGCTGGCTTCCCACCTCCGGCACGAGCGGCGCGTCGGCCTGGGTCCTGCCCGTGGCCACGCTCCTGATCCGCCCGTTCGGAGTGCTGGTCCAGGTCGTGCGCGGAGCCATGGTCTCGGCGCTGTCCGCCCCCTACGTCAAGGTGGCGCGGGCCAAGGGTGCCCGCGAGTCACGGGTGGTCTTCGGGCACGCCCTGCGCAACGCGGCCGCGCCCGCGCTCACCGTCGCGGGGGACCTGGCCGTCGGGCTGGTGAACGGGGCCGTCGTCGTCGAGACCATCTTCGGCTGGCCCGGCATCGGCAAGCTCATGATCGACTCGGTGCTGCAGCGGGACTTCGCGGTGCTCCAGGCCGCTGTGCTGCTGACCGCTCTCGTGATCTTCGCGCTCAACATCCTCGTGGACGTCAGCCACGCGCTCCTCGACCCGCGTGTGCGGCAGCGGGCGGCGGCATGAGTCAAGGAAGTGACATGCCCGAGAAAGACATGTCCCGGCACAGGTGGCCCGCTCTGCTCCTGCGGGACCGGTTCGCCTTCGCGGCGGCTCTGGTCCTTCTCGCCGTGGCGGTGTGCGCCGTACTCGGCCCTTACCTCATCGGTGACCTGGCCACGCGTCAGAACCTGCGTGATCCGGGCCGGCCGCCCTTCAGCCTGGACCACGGCTGGGCCTTCGTACTCGGCAGCGACTCCCTGGGCCGTCCCGTCGCCGCCCGGCTGATAGCTGCGGCCGGTACCACCCTGTCCGTGGCGGTGCCCGCCGTGCTGTGCTCACTCGCCGTCGGCTCGGTCTGGGGCATGTGGGCGGGCTATCACGGCGGTTGGCGCGAGAACGTGTCGCTGCGGATCGCCGACGTGATCCTCAGCTTCCCGTCCCTCCTGCTGGCCGTGGTCGTGCTGTACGTCTTCTCGCCGAGCGCCGTCGGCATCGTCGCGGTCCTCGCCGTCGCCCGGATCCCGGTGTACCTGCGCACCGCGCGGGCGGAATCCGCCGAGTTGCGCAGCCGGCTGTTCATGGACGCGGCCCGCACCTTCGGCACCGGCGGCTGGGCGAGCATCCGGCGCCATGTCGCTCCGACGGTCCTGCCGACCCTGCTCACCGTCGCAGCCCTCGACTTCTGCTTCGTGATGCTCACAGAGTCGTCGTTGAGCTTCCTGGGGATAGGTATCCAGCCGCCCGATGTGAGCTGGGGGCTGATGGTGGCTCAGGGGCGGCAGGAGTTGCAGAGCGCGTGGTGGATCGCGGTCTTCCCCGGGCTCGCCATCGTCATCACGACGGTGGCGGCGACGATCCTCGCCGCCTGGGCCCGGCTGTCGACCGACCCGGGGCAGCGATGGCGGCACGGTCTGCGGCGGAGCGGGCGGCCGTCACGCCGTCCTCGTCCGACGACCGGGGACGGCGCCACCCGCCCCGGCCCGACGACCACGGCCGAGGGGGAAACCGCGGCCCAACCACCTTCGGCCGAGGCGGGAACCGCGGCCGAGCCGACCCCGCCCGCGGCAGCGACCGCCACCGCCACCGCCACCGCCACCGCGAAGGCAGCCGGAACCCAGCCACCCGCAGCTGAACCGCCCCCGGCCGAGCGAGAGACCACAGCCCACCCGGCCCTCGCCAAGCCGAGCACCGGTGCCAAGCCGACCCCGCCCCCGACCGCGGCCGCGGCCCCCACCCCGACAAGGGCCACGCTCCAACGACCCGCGGGCGTCTCCCCGGCGCCGTCCGGCGACCCTGGCGTGCGGACGGACACCCTGGTCGTCGACGGCCTTTCCGTCGACGTCAGTACCGCCGCGGGACCCGTCCCTGTCGTACGCGGCGTGAGTTTCGCCGTGCGCTCGGGCGAGACGCTGGCCCTGTTGGGCGAGTCCGGATGCGGGAAGAGCATGACCGCTCACGCCGTCGCCGGTCTGCTCGATCCGGCCGCCGAAGTCGTCGGCGGACAGGCGCGGTTGGACGGCGACGACGTGCTGGCGCTCGGGCCCAGGGCCAGGCGCAGACTCGCGGGGCCCGGCCTGAGCATCGTCTTCCAGGACGCGCTCAGCGCGCTCAACCCGGTCCTCACGGTCGGGGCACAGCTGTCGGAACCGTTCCGTATCCACGAGAGGCTGTCCCGGCGTGCAGCGCGGGAGAAGGCCGTCGAGCTGATGGAGCGTGTCGGCATTCCCGAGGCGCGCTCCCGCGTGAGCGCGTACCCTCACCAGTTCTCCGGAGGCATGCGGCAGCGGCTGCTGATCGCGATGGCGGTCGCGCTGCGGCCGAAGGTGCTGCTCGCCGACGAACCCACGACGGCGCTCGACGTGACGGTGCAGGCCCAGATCATGGACCTCCTCGCCGAACTGCGGAGCGAGCAGCGCATGGCTCTGGTCCTCATCACCCACGACCTCGGGCTGGTCGCCGAGCACGCGGACCGGGTCGCCGTGATGTACGCGGGTACGGTCGTCGAGACCGGGCCGGTGGCCGACGTCTTCGGCAAACCCCACCACCCGTACACACGCGGCCTGTTGGAGTCCGTGCCGGCCGAACAGCACAAGGGCTCCCGCCTGGACTCGATTCCCGGTTCGCCTCCCGACCCGCGCTCCGTGCCCACCGGATGTGCCTTCCGTTCGCGCTGTCCGATGGCTCGCGAGGTGTGCTCCACTCACCGGCCGACGCAGGCCGGAACAGGAGCCGACCGCGCCGCCGCCTGTCACTTCGGGAAGGAACTGGCCGATGCCTGAGCCCGGGACGCTGCTGGAGGCCACGGGCCTGGTCAAGAGCTTCGCGGTACCGCGCACCGCGAAGGGCAGCACCAGGCTGCGCGCGGTCGACGGTGTGGACCTGCGTCTGGGACGCGGGGAGACGCTCGGCCTGGTCGGCGAGTCCGGGTGCGGCAAGTCCACGCTGGCCAGGATCCTGCTGATGCTGGAGCGTCCCGACGAGGGGGCCGTGCGTTTCGAGGGCGTGGACCCGTTCACCTTGTCGGGTGCGAAGCTGCTCGCCTGGCGTCGCAAGGTGCAGATGGTCTTCCAGGACCCGTTCGGTTCGCTCAACCCCCGGATGTGTGCGACGGATCTGATCAGCGAGCCCTGGCTGACCCACCGCGGGCTCGTACCTGCCCCGAAGCGGGCCGCGCGTGTGGCCGAGTTGCTGGAGATGGTCGGGCTGCGCGCCTCCGACGCGCGCCGCTATCCGCAGGAGTTCTCGGGTGGACAGCGGCAACGCATCGGGATCGCCCGCGCCCTGGCGCTGGAGCCGGATGTCATCGTGTGCGACGAGCCCGTCTCCGCGCTGGATCTGTCCGTGCAGGCTCAGGTGCTCAATCTGCTGGGCGACCTGCGGGACGAGCTGGGACTGTCGTACGTGTTCATCTCGCACGACCTGTCCGTGGTACGGCACGTGGCCGACCGCGTCTCGGTGATGTACCTCGGCAGGATCGCCGAGTCGGGCCCGGCGGAGGAGGTTTTCGACCGGCCGAACCACCCGTACACGGCGGCGCTTCTCTCGGCGGCCCCCTCGGTGACCGCCCGGGTCGAGGCGAAGAAGGAGCGCATTGTGCTCAGGGGCGAGATCCCCTCGCCGGCCGACCCACCGTCCGGGTGCCGGTTCCGGACCCGCTGCTGGCGTGCGGAGGACGTGTGCGCCGAAGCGGTCCCCGTCCACCCGCGCGGGGCGCTGCCGCACACGGCGGCCTGCCACTTCCCTCTTCAGGAGACACCGACGGCCGCTCAAAGCCACCTGGAAGGACGGCATGGTTCCACGTAGTCCGGGGGCGGCGGCTGCCACCCCCGGACATGGCCCTGGGACTTACAAACCGTCACGCACCATGGCGGCGACGATCTGGACGTGGCGGTCGGCCGCCGTGTTCGAGAACTCGTTGTCGTAGTTCAGGCCGTACGGCCAGAAGTGCCCACCACCGGTGGAGATCTTGGCGGCCGAACCATCGAACTGCCTGACGAGTGCCGTGGCCTGCGCGCCGGTCCAGGTACCGTTGCCGCCGAGGCGGGACCAGCCCGCACTCGTGCCCACGCCGATGGTGTGGGCGATCTCGTGGAGGGCGGTTCTCTCCGTCATGTAGCTGCGGTTGCCGAAGCGGATGGTCCCGTTGATGTTGCCGTCAGCTGTGGGGACGCTCGGGTCGTAGCGGACGGTGATGCTCTTGCCCAGGTCGCTGAGATTGTTGTACCGCGCCACGCCGGCGTTCATGGCCGCCGTGATGAGGTTGTACGCCGTCTGCTGGTCCTGGGTGGGGTTGCTCGCCCGCTCGAGGGTCCAGGTGATGGTGGCCGCCGCCACCTGTTCCTGGGACACGGGTGCGGCCTGCGGGGCGGCCTGCGCGACGCCGGGCCCGGCCAGCGCGGCGGCTGCCAGCGTGGCCACGACCGCCCTGTTGCGCCAGGGTATGGTCCTTCGCTCGGTGCGCTTCGGCGCCCGTCGTGAACTCATTGGGGGGTTCCTCCTGTGGGGGGCATTTGGGGGAATCAGGAATCGCATTTCCGAGCAGAACCGCACGCGCCGTTCGAGATATGGAACAGATATGGAACAGGTATGGAACAGGCCTGATGTCGGCGAGGGACAAAGGGTGCGCGCTTTCTGAATTCCCGCAGCAGGAAGCCGCGTGTCGAACGAAATGTCCAAGCGACTCCGATAACCCGATGCCCGCAAGTATCCAGCCGCGAAGTGTGGCGTCAAGAGGCCCCGCGCGAACAACTCCCCATCGAAAAGGGCGATTTCATTTCTCTGCCCCATTCATCCCGGCGACGGTGCCGCGTACGACGAGGCGGGGCGTGAGGGGGAGAGAACGGCCCCGTGCCCGGCGACCGGACACGGGGCCGTCGTGTTACGGCAGGGACTCCGTCCGGGGCTCCCCGGAGCTCTTGGTATCAACGGAGCTCTTGGAATCACCGGAGCTCTGCGTACGCGGGTCGTCGTCATCGGGAACGAAGGGGATGTCGCCGCCCAGAACCTTCTTGGCGCGCACCATGTCCAGGGCACCCTCCCAGCGGGAGACCGCGAAGACCGCGACGCAGTTGCCGAGCAGGTTCGTGGCGACGCGCATCGAGTCCATGATGCGGTCCACGCCGAGCAGCAGGGCGACGGCACCCGCCGGGATGACACCGAGGGCGGACGCGGTGGCGGACAGGGCGAGGAAGGCCGATCCGGGCACGCCCGCCATGCCCTTGCTGGTCAGCATCAGCATCAGGACCACCGTGATCTGCTGGCCCAGGCTGAGGTCCACGCCGACCGCCTGCGCGATGAACAGCGTGGCGATGGAGAGGTAGATCGAGGCGCCGTCGAGGTTGAAGGAGTAGCCGGTGGGCAGCACCAGGCCCACGGCGTCGTCGCGGGCGCCCGCCTGGCGCAGCTTCTGCATCATGCGCGGCATGACGGTCTCACTGGAGGCCGTGCCCAGCGCGAGCAGCATCTCCTCCCGTGTGTAGCGCACGAACTTCCACAGGCTCAGTCCGGTGACGGCCTTGAGGGCGACGGCGAGGAGGGCGAGGAACAGGAGCGCCACGGCGTAACAGACGCCGATCAGCTTGCCGTAGGTCGACATCACGCCGAGCCCGTACTCGCCGACCAGGTGGGCGGTGGCACCGAACACCGCGAGGGGCGCCAGCCGCATGACGAAGCCGACGACGGTGAAGACGATGTCCTGGACCTGCTCGACGGCGGGCAGGATCGCGGGCACCTTAGTGTGGCCCAGGTGCAGCAGCGCGGCGCCGACGAGGCAGGCGAGGACCAGCACCTGGAGCAGCGAGTTCTCGGCGAACGCGCCGACGGCGCTGTCGGGAAGCGCGTGGAGGACGAACTCACTCGTCGAGGGCAGTTCGCCGCCGCCGGTCTTGGCGGCCACGGCGGAGGAGTCGAGCTTCGAGGCATCCACGTTCATACCGGCGCCCGGCTGGACCAGGTTGGCGGCGACCAGCCCGATGAGCAGGGCGAAGGTGGTCGCGACCTCGAACCAGATCAGGGCCTTCAACCCGATCCGCCCGAACGCTCTGAGGTTTCCGGCCTTGGCGATTCCGGTGACGACGACGCAGAACACCAAGGGTGCGATGACCGCCTTGATGAGCCGTACGAATCCGTCGCCGAGCGGCTGGACGGCTGTGCCCACACCGGGCCACAGCCGTCCGACCAGGACTCCGAGTAGGAGCGCGCAGGTGACCTGGATGAACAGCGACGTGCGCAGCAGACGTGCGGCACGTCGCAGGGGGGACGGTATGGATGGCGGCACGGGCACCCCTCCTAGCAACTTCTGCGATGCGGAAACTCACTTCCGAATCGCGTCATTGCGTCACTATGGCCCACGAGTCGATCCGGCAGAAGACGAGAAGCAGACCGAGCCCAAATCTTGGATCTTCATCCAAACCACGTGCTCGGGTTCAGGCGCGGCCGTGTGCTTCCTGGGACCGCCGGGCGAAGGAGTCGATGACCACCGCGGCGAACAGGACGCCACCGGTGATCATGAACTGGACGGCGACCGGGGTGTCCGTGATCGCCATGCCCGAGGCGACCGACTCGATGACCAGCATGCCGAGGACCGCGGACCAGGTCGTACCGCGTCCGCCGAACAGACTGGTGCCGCCGATGACCGCCGCCGCGATGGCGTTCAGCAACAGGACACCGGAGCCGGAGGCCTGGCTCACCGAGGTGATCCGGGAGGCCAGGAACAGTCCGCCGACCGCCGCCATCGTGCCCGAGACGGCGAGTACCGCCGTCTGCACGCGGATCACCCTGAGGCTGGCACGGCGGGCCGCCTCGACGCCGCCGCCGAGTGCGTAGACCTGCCGCCCGTAGTGCGTGCGACGCAGGACCACGTCCAAGGCTGCGACCACGACGAGGAAGATCAGGAAGGCCAGGGGCAGGCCCTGGAACCGGTTGAGCACGAACGCGGCGGCGAACGCGACCACCGCGAGCACTCCCGTGCGCATCCCGATCTCGAGCAGCGAACGGTGCGGCATGCCGACCGCCTTGCGGCGTTGCCTGTCCCGGTAGGACGTCAGGAAGACCAGGCCCGCCCCGATCGCCGCCACACCGTAGGCGGCGCTGTCGTGGTTGAAGTAGTAGCTGGTCAGGTCGGCTACGAGGCCGTTCTCGTCGAGATTGATGGTGCCGCTGGTGCCCAGGATGTAGAGCATCAGGCCGTTCCAGGTCAGCAGCCCCGCGAGCGTGACGACGAACGCGGGCACGCGCGTTCTCGCGAACGAGAAGCCCTGGATGGCCCCCACGACGGTACCCGTGAGCACCGCGACGATGAGCGCGAGCCATTCCGGCACACCGTTGTTCACGTTCAGCACGGCGAAGACGGCCGCCGCGAGACCGCTGACGGAGCCGACCGACAGGTCGAGCTGGCCGATGAGCAGCACGAAGACGATACCGACCGCGATCAGACCCGTACCGACGATGTCCACGCTGAGGTTCGAGAGGTTGCGCGGTGAGAGGAAGTTGTCGTTGAGGGACTGAAAGACGATCCAGACCGCGATGAGAACGACGACGACCGGGAGCGAACCCAGTTCGCCGACGCTCAGCCTGAGCCGGAAGGCGGCGGCCCGGCTCTCCAGGGTGTCGGCGACGCGCCGCCCACGGTGCGGCCGACGGGCCCGCGTACTGGAGGTGTCGGGGCCGGCCGGGGATTCGTCCGCCGTTCGGCGTCTCTCCTTCACCACTCCTCCTCCCGGGAAGCCGTACGGCGGGGCACGTTCTCCGTGGCGCCGGTGATGGAGGAAATGATCTGCTCCTGGGACACGGTGTTCACGTCGAAGAACCCGTTGTTGCGGCCGAGTCGCAGGACGGCGGCCCGGTCCGCGAGTGCCTTGACGTCACCCATGTTGTGGCTGATCAGCAGCACCCCCAGGCCCCGCTCGCGCAGCCGGTCGACGAGGTCCAGGACCTCGTTGGTCTGCCGGATGCCCAAGGAGGCGGTCGGTTCGTCCAGAAGGAGTACACGGGGCTCGCCGAGGAGCGAGCGGGCGATGGCGACCGTCTGCCGCTGGCCGCTGGACAGCGAGACGACCGGAGCCCGCAGATCGGGGACACCCGTCGCCAGGTGGTCCAGCAGCTCCCGGGTGCGGCGTTCCATCTCCACCTCGTCGAGGAACCCGAACCTGCGGATCTCCCGGCCGAGGAAGAGGTTGCCGACGACGTCGAGGTTCCCGCACAGCGCGAGGTCCTGGTAGACGGTGGCGATGCCGAGGTCCCGGGCGTCGTGGGGGCGCCTGATCTGCACCGCCCGGCCCTCCCACTCGATGACGCCCTTGTCCGCCGGGGCGACGCCCGAGATCACCTTCACCAGGGTGGACTTTCCCGCCCCGTTGTCGCCCAGAAGCGCGACGACCTGGCCGGCGCGCACCTCCAGCTCGATGTCGTTGAGCACCTGGACGACGCCGAAGCGCTTGCACACGCCGCGCAGCGCCAGCAGGGGTGGAGGCGGCACGGGCATCTCCTTCCCGACTTCCCGACGCGGGCCCGGTCGATGGGGCACCGGGTTATCCGGTGAGTCCGGCCCTCTCGCAGGCCGCCCTCAGCTGCGGGGTACAGATCTGCGGGACCGTGTACACGCCCTCCTTCACCAGCGTGTCCTTGATCGTGCCGGCGGTCACCGACACCGGGGTGAGCAGAACGGCGGGCACCGTCTTGCCGGTGCTGGCACGCACCGAGTCCTTCGCGATGCTGTTGAGACTCTCCCCGCGGGCCGCTGCCACGGCCATGGCGGCGCCGGCCTTGGCCTCGGGCGCGAAGGGTTTGTAGACCGTCATGTACTGGTCGCCGGCGACGATGCGTCGTACGGCGCCCAGTTCGGCGTCCTGCCCGGTGACCGGCGGCAGCGGGCTGACCTTGTTCGCCCTGAGCGCGGAGATGCTGCCGGCGGCGAGGCCGTCGTTGGCCGCGTAGACGCCGTCGATGTTGTCCGCGCCGAGGGCGGAGATCGCCGAGGACATGTTCATGTTGGCGACCTCGGCCCGCCAGCCGGGTGTGTCGTACGCCTTGCCGATCTTGACCTTGTCACTGAGCACGGACAGCGCGCCCTTCTTGAAGGCGATCGCGTTGGGGTCGTTGGGGTCGCCGTTCATCATGACGATCTGGCCGCCGTCGGACTTGTCACCCATGGCCTGGAGGAGCGCCCGGCCCTGGAGTCTGCCGACCTCCTCGCCGTCGAAGGTGACGTAGCCCGAGATCGGGCCCTCCGCGAGGCGGTCGTAGGCGATCACCGGGATGTTCGCCTGCTGTGCCTTCTGGACCGCGGCGCCGAGCGATCTCGCGTCCACCGCCACGAGTACCATCGCGTCGACTCCCCTGGTGATCATGGAGTCCACCTGTTGCTGCTGCGTGGCCACATCACCCTTGGCGTTGGCGTGCTCGACCGTGCAGCCGTCGCACAGCTCCTTGATCTCCTTCTCGATGAGGGGCTTGTCCTGCGTCTCCCAGCGAGCCGTCGTGGCGTCCGGCAACAGCAGACCGATGCGCGTGTCGCTCCCGCCGCCGGAGCCGCCGCCCCCGCCCTGTCCGCAGTCCGCGAGTGCGACGGCCGCCGACACCGCGACGACGGCGACGGCAGCGTCGCGAATACGGGTCTTCATCCGAGAGACCTCCTCTGTCCTTCCCCGGAAGGCGAGGCACGACCAGACGCCTCAGGGGCGGAGTACCGGCAGGACGCCGCAGCGCCGGCAAGGAGGAACCCTGGCAGGACCGCCAGGCAGACAGCACCGGTGCGGGCACCGGACGCGGTGTGCCGGAAACGTACCGCCCGGAAGCGGTAAGACGGCCACCTGGTAAGTGTGTCACCCACCGCGGTGACCTGCGAGCGGGCAGGTCACGCGCCTGTTCCCGGTGTGCGGTACGCGGCACGGGGCGCGGCGCGCGGCGCGCGGGAGACGATCAAGGCTGTGCGTCGGCGGCCGGCGAGGCCTCCTCGTCCCCCGTGGGGCTGACGAGCCCTGTCCGGTAGGCGGCGATGACGGCCTGGACGCGGTCGCGGAGCCCGAGTTTGGCGAGGATGCGGGCGACGTGGGTCTTGACGGTGGTCTCGGCCAGATGGAGGTGGCCGGCGAGTTCGGCGTTGCTCAGGCCCTGGGCCAGCAGCCGCAGGACTTCCAGTTCCCGTGGGGTCAGTGCGGACAGGTCGCGGTGGGCCGCGGCGGCGCGGGGGTCCTGACGGGCGAACCGTTCGACGAGACGGCGGGTGATGGCCGGGGCAAGCAGCGCGTCACCGAACCGGATCATGCGGACGGCGGCGACGAGGTGCTCGGGAGTGATGTCCTTGAGGAGGAAACCGGCTGCCCCGGCGGACAGGGCCGCGTAGACGTACCGGTCGAGGTCGAACGTCGTCAGCATGATCACTCGGGGTTCGTGACCCGCACCGGTCAGGATGCGCCGGGTGGCTTCCAGACCGTCCAGTTCCGGCATGCGGATATCCATCAGGACCACGTCGGGCCGGGTGCGCCGAACCGCGTCGACGGCTTCCGTGCCGTTCGTCGCCTCAGCCACCACGTCGATGCCGTCGGCCGTGAGGATCATCCGGAAGCCGGTGCGGACCAGCGCCTGGTCGTCGGCGATCACCACGCGCGGTGAGCCGGTCACGAGACCTCCAGAGGGACGAGTGCGGTGACGCGGTAACCGCCGACGCGGTGCGGCCCCGTGTGCAGGGTTCCGCCGTAGACGGCGAGGCGCTCACGCAGGCCGATCAGCCCGCGTCCGGTTCCGGTGGCACCGGTGACGGACGGCTTACGGGGCACCGGCGTACCCGGTGTACCCGGTGTGCCTGATGTGCCAGGAGTGCCGGTGTCGGTGACGCCCACTCGGAGGTGGTCGGCGGCGTAGTCGACGGTGACCGCCGCGCTCGCGCCCGGGGCGTGCTTGACCGTGTTGGTCAGTGCCTCCTGCACCACCCGGTAGGCGGCCAGTTCGACGCCGGGCGGCAGCGGACGCACCGGACCGGTCACGGTCAGCTCGACCGGCATCCCGGTGTCGCGCACCCGCGCGACGAGTGTCTCCAGCTGGTCCAGGCCGGGCTGGGGCGCCAGATCCACCATGCCTTCCAGGCTGCCTTCCGCCCCGGCCGAAGCTGCGGGATGTGGCGGCTCCGCGAGGTCCGGGCCGTCGGGGTCGCCGGGGCCGCCGTGGCGGTGCGTGGTGAGCAGTCCCATGACATGCCGCAGTTCTGTCATCGCCGCCCGGCCGCCGGCCTCGACCGCGAGGAGCGCCTCGCGGGCCTGGTCGGGATGGGCGTCCATGACCTTGCGGGCGGCGCCGGCCTGGATGACCATCACGCTGACGTTGTGCGTCACCACGTCGTGCAGTTCGCGGGCGATCCTGGCGCGTTCGTCTTCGACCGCGCGGCGCAGCGCCTCGGCCCGCTCCCGTTCCATCACGGACAGCCGTCTGTGGCCCTCGTCGGTCCTGAGCTTCCAGGTGCGCAGACCGTTGGCCGCCACGACGATCGGCACCAGGATGAGGTAGGGGGCGTACTGGTCCGGGACCGTGGGCAGCGCCGAGTCGGTGCCGACCAGGAGCACGGCGACGGCGAGGCTCGCCAGTGTCGGCACGCGATGGGGGCTGTAGGCCGCGGCACTGTACGCCGCGACGACACAGGCGTAGAAGGTGAGCCGCGGCGCGTCGTGCGGCGTCACCATGACGGCGGCCAGCACGATCCAGAGGACCGCGAGCGGGTACCGGCGCCGCAGCGCCAAGGGTGCCGCGGCGACGACCCCAATGATCACCGGGACGATCCACTCGCCAGGCGTGGGCGCGGGCCGGTCTCCGCGGTCGACGACGGCGGTCATGTTGTCGAGTACGTAGTAGACGGCGCCGATGCCGACGGCCAGCGCGACTGCCGCGTCGAAGACCTGGCCGCGCCGGGTGGGCCGGGACGCCGGGCCGGTCGGGCGCGTCAGCAGTGCGACCCACTGCCCCGGTCGGCCCGATCGGTCCGGTCCGCGCCACCTCCTCACCCGGTCCCATACGACTTGCTCCCGCTGTAAGTCCGCCCTTGGCACGGTCGTCACCGGCTCATTCTCTCCGACGTCGCGGACGGCGACATCCCTCCCGATGGTCATCGCGAGCACCCGGGACACATCGATCGACTACATCGCGGGGATGACGCCGGCCGGTGTCCTCCGGACGCGTCAGCCGAAGCCGTCCCGACGACCGACGCGCCCGGTCCGGTCCCGCTCCTAGCGTCCAGGGGACCGGAGTTGACGACCGAAGGAGAGAGACGACCATGACCGCACCGCCGACCCGCCCGGCCGCCGTGAGCCACGGAGGCAGGAGCCACGACGACGGGAGCACGGCCCCGGGCAGCCCACCGCCAACGCCGCGGTACCGGATGCCGCGCCGAGGACTTGCCGCCGTCCTCGGACTCCTCGTCGCGGCGGCGTGCCCGCCCGCCTCCGCGGCAGGCGCCCCCCTCCCAGGCGCCTCCACCACAGGCATCTCCACCGCGGGCGGTACCGCCTCGGACGCCTCCGCCGCGGGCGGTTTCGTCTCAGCCGGTTCCGCCGCACGCCTGTCCACCGACGCGTCGGCCGGCCAGAGCGACACGCCGTACCTGCCCAGACCCACCGGACGGCACCCGGTCGGCAGGACGTTCCTCCATCTGACGGACACTTCCCGACCCGACCCGTGGGTCCCCGACCGGAACGCACGGGAGCTCATGGTCTCCCTGTGGTACCCGGCGGAGCCGTCGGACGGCGGGCGGGCCCCGTACATGACACCGACGGAGTCCGAGCTCCTCCTGCGGGACGGCGGCATCACCGGCGTACCACTCGACGCGCTGAGCACGACCCGAACCAACGCGGTCAGCGAGGCGCGGCCCGCGGGACGCCGGCACAGTCTGCCCCTGGTCGTGCTCTCGCCCGGCTTCACCAAACCCCGCGCGACGCTCACCACGCTGGCCGAGGAGCTGGCGAGCAGGGGCTACGTGGTGGCCGGAGTCGATCACACGTACGAGAACGTCGCCACGACCTTCCCCGACGGGCGAGTCACCACCTGCGCCGCCTGCGAGGTCGACCATGACAAGGCGTTCTGGCAGAAGCTCGTGGCGGGCCGGGCAGCCGACGTGTCCTTCGTGCTCGACGAACTGACGGGACCGCGCCCCCAGTGGACGGGCACTCGGCTGATCGACCCTCGCCGGATCGCGATGGTGGGCCACTCGGTCGGCGGTGCGAGTGCCGGCGCCGCCATGGTGGCCGACTCCCGGATACGCGCCGGGATCGACATCGACGGCACCACCGAACTGCCGCTCCCCGACAGCGGTCTGTCGCGGCCGTTCCTGTTCCTGGGCCGGCAGTCGGTCTACACCCCGGGAGCCGGCGGCCCGGCCGCCGCCTGGGAGCGCGACTGGGAGCACCTGACCGGCTGGAAGCGCTGGCTCGTGGTCGCCGGCGCCGAGCACGCCTCCTTCACCGACGTCGGACTCCTCGCGGAACAGCTCGGCCTCGACATCGGCGCGACCCTGCCGGCCTCCCGGGCAGCCCGGATCACCCGCCGCTACGCCGGGGCCTTCCTCGATCTGCACCTCCGGAACAGGCCTCAGCCGCTGCTGGACCAGCCGTCTCCGCGCTACCCCGAGGTCGGGTTCTGCTCCGTGGCGACCCTGACCTGCGGACACTGAACGCCCGCATCAGGAAACGCTCGGCTGCGGCCGGCCCGCGGGCCCCTTGTCGTCGAGTTCGTCCAGCTCGTCAACCTCGTCGAGCGGCTCGTTCCGAGCCATGAGCCCGGCCACCCACAACGGCATCAGCCAATGCGGCACGAGGACCGCGACGAGAAGGGGCGCCGCGTACGCGGTGAGCGCGTCGCCCCCGATCGCGCCCGCGATCAGCAGGGCGGCCACGGCCGCGCCCAGCAGCAGGGTCATCGCCCTGTGGGAAACGGCCAGGACTCGCCTGCGTTCGGCCGACTGCCGCTCGTCCAGGGCGTGTTCGCGCAGTTCCAGCAGGCCTCGGGTGGCACCGTTGATCACTCCGGTGACGACCATCCACGGCAGGAACAGCACCGCCATCACGACGCCAGCCCACAAGGGCTCCGCCTTCGCGAGGTAGAAGTGGGCCAACAGCGCCCCGATGGCGACGGTGAGCGCGACATGCGCGGCCACGGCCAGGCGTCGGCGCGCGGCCGTGGCGTACAGAGGCCGCCCCCTGGGGTCGTTCATCAGCCTCAGCATGCTGCGGTCGTAGCGGGTCATCCGCGTCGTCGTCATGGCTGTTTCCTCCCGTAGACCTCGTCGGTGAGCGGCCGGAATGGTTCGAGGGAGAACAGCGCCTCCACCGGCAACCCGAAGTACTTCGCGATCTTCAGGGCCAGGTCGAGGCTCGGGTTGTACTGCCCCCGTTCGATGTAGCCGATGGTCTGGTAGTGCGCCCCCACGGCCTCGGCCAGGCTCTGACGCGACACCTTCCGTTCGGCGCGCACCATCGCCAACCTGTTGTGCACCTGCTCGCTCATGTATAAGAAGTACTACATGCCAGAAGAGAACTGCAATCTCCGTGGCCGCGATCCGGCCGCCGCCCCACTCGCCTGGGGCTGTGGAACTGCGGGGCGACCCGTTCCGGTGCATGGTGGTGGCATGGACAGCCGTGCCCCTGTGGTGGTGCTGCCGCCCTCACCGGACGGTGGGCGGCAGGTGACGATCCATGGCGAGGACGCGGGCACCGCGTACAGCCTGTTCGACGTGCTGGACCTCCTGCACGGCGCCGACCTGCCCACCGAGGACAAGGCCATCGACGACCCCGAACTGATCGAGTGGCGCGGCGGCGGACCGTACGACTGGAACGGCGCCGCCTGACGCCCGAACCTGTCGTTTCGTCAGTCCCGTTGTCGTTTCGTCGCCCCTGAGTTCGTTTAGTGCACGGAGGTACGAGGGAAAGCACTTCTGTCCCACAGGAAGTCGGTTGAGCTTGCCGGTGGGCGAAGTGAACGGGGGGAACGGACGTGCGCAACGGGGATCGTGACAGACTACCGACCTGCTCGGCGGATCATCCCGGGATGTCGACCGAGGGCGGGATCGAGGTCCAGCGGCAGCTGGAGACGCTCATCAGTGACTTTCGGACCACCAGTGAGCCACCCATGCCTGTCGTGGTCCTGCACTCCGAGGAGGCAGCCGACGACAGCCAGGTCACCGGGCTCGTCGGCGAACTGCACAACGGGCAGAACGCGCACGGGACGCGCTGTGCGGTCGCGCCGACGGCACAGGAGGGTTCGACGGAGGTCCTGCGGGCCGCACGTCTCGTACGGGATCTCGGCGACCCGAAGCAGTGGGGCGGCCGGCACTCGATCTACCGGCGGTACGCCTTCCCCCGTGTCCGGCTCGTGCACGCCATCGAGGACGCCGTCCGCGCTCTGGGGGCCGACTGGCCCGGCCCGGGCACCGGGTCCGCGCCCCCGGAGACCGGGCACGATCCCGCGCAGGCCCTGCTGAACCAGCTGGCCAAACAGCGGTGGCGTCCCGAGGGGACCGCCCGCTGGCACTCGGGGCTGCCCATGTTCGACATGGCGCACATCCTGCCGGCCAGCCTGGTGACGGTCCTCGCCGCGCTCCTCGCCCGAAGCGACTGGTACATGGCCGTGGCGTCCGGCGTCGGCTTCCTGCTGCTGCTGGCGGTGCTCAACTACGTACTGCCCGGGCGCGCGCCGATCTTCCTGTGGCTGCGCCGGGAGAGCCGCTGGTTCATGACCACGACCTTCCTCAGGGCGGCCGCCCAGGACCGTCCCACCGAGGTGTCGCTGCTGCGGCCGGTCCGCTCCTGGAAGGCGATCGCGGCGCGTGCGTACGACGTGGCGGAGGCGCTGAAGGCGGGCCACGAGTTCCAGCTGCAGCTCTACGTACTGGCCCTGTTCGAGGACCTGCGGGACAACCACCGTCGCCGGAGCTGGGATCTGCGCGGCTTCAAACGCCTGCGGCCGCCCATGCTGTTCGTGCCGCAGGCCGGCCCGGACAACGGCGGCCTTGAGCTGATCAAGGCGGTCAGCGACGTGCGCAGCCGCCGCAGCGAACTGGACCCGCTGCTCCTCGTCGCGGCCGTACGCGCCACCGACGTACGGCGGTTGGAGCGCAGTGTCGTCCAGGGCGTGCACGCCGGCGGTCCCGACCAGGGCTTCCAGGCCCGGTTGCGGGGCTGGTACGACGAGTGGGCGCGGAACCTGCGCGCGGAGCAGTCGCCGAGCCGCGAACGGGCGGTTCTGCCCTGGGTGTTGAAGATCCCGCTCCCTCAGGACGAACTGAGACCGCTCCCGGACCGGCAGCGGCACTGCGTGAAGGCCGCCACACGGCCCACCGTCGCCCGCGTGGTGTGGGCCCTGCACACGCTCGCCCTGGTGCTGGTCCTGACCGTCGCGACCGCCGCCTGGCGCACCGAGAGGCTCTCCGACGAATACTGCTCGGCGTCCGTACTGACCGCCAACCGCGACACGGAGCGCAGACCCGCACCGGACGGCGGCACCGAGTGCATAGGGATCGCGACGGGTGACGTGCGCTTCTCCGACTGGCTGCCGCACGGCACCGGGGAGACCGGCGCCAAGGCGCTGTCCGACGGACACGGGGCGCCCTGGTCCGTCGGCGAGGTCGAAGGGCGTATCGCCAAGGAGAACGACGAGGTCCTCGCCAAGCACCCGGACCGCTACGTCACCGTGGTGTACGCGGGCCCGCTCAGCGCCGACCCCGACGGTGGCTCCTCGCCGGTGAAGGGTCTTGAGGAACTGGCGGGCGTGTACCTGGCGCAGGCCGTTATCAACGACACCTTCACGGTGAAGCTGCGCGTCCTGGTCGCCAACGGGGGCGTGGATCTGCACCACCAGACCGACATGGCCGACGCCATAGCCGCCTACGCGGCGAAGGACCCGACGGTGGTGGGGGTGGTCGGCACCGGACGGGACCTGAAGTCCAGTACGGCGACGACGCGCAGGCTCCAGAACGCGGGGCTGCCCGTCGTGTCCGGGACGAACTCCGCGACCTACCTGCCGCGCGACTTCGCCAACTGGTTCAGCCTGGCCGCCACGGACGAATGGCAGTCCGCTCAACTCGGCCTTATAGCACAGCAGTTGCGCACACCCGGCAGAACGCAGTACGCCCTCGTACTGGCCCGCGACACGAAGAGGACCGACGACCGCTACACCACCGAACAGGCGCGCTACGGCGGTGCGATGCTCGACAAGTACGGCTTCACGCCCCTGCGCGAGCGCCGCTACACCCTCAACGGCGGCAAGCCCGAGTTCCGTCTGCACACCGAGAAGATCTGCCGTGGCGGCCGCGTACCGTCCGTGATCTACTTCGCGGGCCGTGTCGAGGACGTCGATCCCCTGATGACCCAGCTCGGCACGGAACCCGGCTGCGCGCGCAAGAAGATGTCCGTCATCACGGGCGACGACCTCTCCAAGGCCGACTTCTCCCAGGGCGAGGACGCGGTGGCCCCGAACGTGACGCTGTACCACGCCGCGCTCGCCGAGCTGCAGGAGGCGGCCTCCGGGACGCGGTTCTACGAGGACGCCCGGAAGTACCTCCCGGGGCTCGGCGAGCAGCCCGTCCGCTACGACACGCCCGCGTTCGCCAGCGGCCAGACGGCCCTGTCCCACGACGCGACGCGCGCTCTGTACTGGGCGGCCACCCGTGACGGCGTCCCGCAGAGCCGGGCGGCGACCTGGGTGAACCTCAGAACGGTCAAGCTTCAGGGCATGGCCACGGGCACGATCGACTTCACCGACGCACCGCTCTACGGCGACAGGAAGGGCCACAGCATCGTCCTGAGGGAGGTCTGGCGCGCCGACGACGGGGCCTCGAAGTCGCGTGTCGTGTGCAGAAGGGTGGCCGGCGACGCGCGTGCGCTGACCGAGAAGGAGTGCGCCATCAAGCGCCGCGGCTGAGCCGCGCCCCACAACAATGCCGGGTGCACCGAGGAGTCGTTCTTCCGCGTCCGGTCCGCCTCCGACATTCTGGAGGCCTGCCGCCGGGCCGGCCGACGTCTCCCGGCGGCTCGTCGACGAGCGCCGCGAGGGCGTACGGCCCGACGACTGAGCGAGCAGCGCGACAGCACCGTGATCCATGCCGGTCTCGTCCCCATCGCTGAACAGCGCGTCAATGCCACCTGGTCCATCGGATCGAAAGAGGTGCCCGACTTGAAGCACGCCCTGCGACTCGGCGTCAGTGCCGCCGTCCTTGCCGTCCTCGCCCCGCTCTCCGCCTGCGGGGACGGGGATTCCTCGCCCTCGCCGTCCTCCAGAGACGAGTTAGGCGGCCGGGCGACACTCGACCTGGCCATCGCCTCGGCCGTCGTCGCTCCCAAGGAGGAGGTCGCCACGTACGCGGTGGGCGACGCCGAGGGCTACTTCGCCGAGGAGAAGCTCAAGGTCGACGTGATCAGCACCGACGGTTCCGTCGCCGCGGTCCAGGCCGTCGCCTCGGGCAGCGCCGACATCACACCGGCCGACGCGGGAGCCGTCCTCGCCGCGCGGGAGAAGGGCGTCCCCGTCACAGCCATCGGCGGCCTGGTGCGGAACTGGCCGTGGCGCATGGCGGTCCGGCCGGACAGCGAGATCAAGACCCCTGCCGACCTCAAGGGGAAGAAGATCGGGGTCATCAGCCTCGCCTCCGGCTCGGCCATCTACGCGCGGGCCTACGCCGACGACGCCGGCCTGGACGCGGCCAAGGACATCGAGCTGCTGCCGGTCGGGGTGGGCGCGCAGGCCCTGTCCGCGCTTCAGGACGGCAAGGTCGACGTGCTCGCACTGTTCACGCAGGCGTACACCACGATCGAGAACACCGGCGCGACGTTTCGCTACCTCGCCAACTCCGATGCCTTCGAGGGCATCCGCTCCCTGACGTTCGCGGTGACCGAGAGGACGCTGAAGGAGAAGAAGGACGTACTGACGCGCTACCTGCGCGCCTCGTACAAGGCGCTGCTCTTCTCCGCCGTCAACCCCGAGGCCGCGATGCGCGACGGCTACGAGGTCTTCCCGCGGCTGCTGACGGGCAAGAAGGCCGACGACCGGATCGGCGACGACAGCAAGAGCCTCGACGCCTGGATCAGGACCGCCGTTCCCGCCGCCGGTGAGCCCGAGAGCTTCAAGGACTGGGGCGCGATCAGCGACGCCGAGTGGAACAAGACGGCTGCCTACACCAAGGCGTCCGGCCAGGTCACCAAGGACGTCGATGTCGCGGAACTGTGGGACGACAGTCTGCTCCGGGACGCGAACGACTTCGACAGCGCGGCGGTGATCGAGAAGGCGAAGGCCGCCAAGTAGCGAGCGACCGGACGCCACCTGCAGGGAGGTCAGGAAGCCGTCATGGACGAAGACCGCTGGATCGAGGTCGACGGACTGCACAAGATCTACCGGCCGCGCAGGTCCCCGCCGACCCACGCGCTCTCGGACATCACCCTCACCGTCCGGCACGGTGAGTTCGTCTCGGTGGTCGGGCCCTCGGGGTGCGGCAAGACGACCTTGCTGAAGATCCTCGCCGGGCTCGTCCCCAGGAGCGAGGGCACGGTCCGTGTCGCGGGCCGCGACGTCACGGGGCCACTGCCCGAGGTGGGCATGGTCTTCCAGGCGCCCACCCTTCTTCCGTGGCGCACGATTCTGCAGAACGTGATGGTGCCGGTGGAGGTACGGGGGCTCGGCACCCGACCGTACCGGGAGCGTGCCGAGAGACTGCTCGGCATGGTCGGCCTCGACGGCTTCGAGGGCAAGTACCCCCATGAGCTCAGCGGCGGGATGCAGCAACGTGCCGGGATCTGCCGGGCCCTGGTGCACGACCCGGCCGTGCTGCTGATGGACGAGCCCTTCGGCGCGCTCGACGCCCTCACCCGCGAGCACATGAACGTCGAACTGCTGCGGATCTGGCGGGAGAGCGGCCAGACGATCGTGTTCGTCACCCACTCGATCCCCGAGGCGGTCTTCCTCTCCGACCGGGTGGTGGTCCTCAGTCCCCGTCCCGGCCGGGTCGCGGAGATCGTCGGGATCAACCTGGAACGCCCGCGGGCACTCGGCGTCATGGCCTCGGACCGTGCCGGGGCCCATGTGGAGCGGATCCGCGGGCACTTCGCCGCGGCCGGAGTGTTCGACTCATGAAGCGGCTCCGTGTGGATCCGAGGGAGCGCCCCGAACTGCTGCTCGTTCCCGCAGTGTTCGTGGTCGTCGTCCTGGTCTGGGAGTTCGCGGTCCCCGCCTTCGGTATCGACGACTACGTGCTGCCGCGCCCCTCCCAGATCCTCGCCGCGCTGCGCACGCAGCTGTCCGATCCGTTGTTCTGGGGCCATCTGAAGGTCACGGTGTTGGAGTCGCTGTACGGCTTCCTGCTGGGCGTGGGGGCGGCGCTGGTGCTGGGCACCGCGATCTCGCAGGTACGGCTGATCGAGCGCACCTTCATGCCGTACGTCGTCGCCTTCCAGACGGTGCCCAAGGTGGCGCTGGCGCCGCTGTTCGTCGTGTGGTTCGGCTTCGGGATGACGAGCAAGGTCGTCATGGCGGCGGTGATCTCGTTCTTCCCGGTGCTGGTCAACGTGATCGAGGGGCTGCGCTCGGCCGATGCCGACCGTATCGAGATGCTCACCGTGTTCGGCGCCAACAGGTTCCAGGTGTTCAGGATGGTGCGGCTGCCGAGCGCGCTCCCCTTCATCTTCGCCGGTCTCGACATCGGGATCGTCTTCTCGATCCTCGGTGCCGTCGTCGGCGAGTTCATCGGGGCGAAGGAGGGCCTGGGATACCTCCTGCTGCAGACCAACTACAACTTCGACATCGCCGGGATGTTCGCCGTGCTGGTGGTGCTCTCCGTACTGGGGCTGATCGCCCACTTCGTCATCCGGTTCGCCCAGAAGCGCCTCGTCTTCTGGGCCGAGGAGAACCGGGTGTCCGGCGCATGAGGACTTCAGGATCAGACGAGAGGCAGGAGGCCCGTGTGACCGAGTACGACCTGGTGATGAAGGACGCCCGCGTCGTCAGCCACGACCATGACGACCCCAGGACCGCGGACATCGCCGTCAGCGGCGGGCGCGTCGCCGCCGTGGCTCCCGGCATCGCCGAGGCCGGCGCGCGTCGTGTGGTCGACGCCGGCGGCAGGCTGGCGTTCCCCGGTGTCGTGGACGCCCACCAGCACTGGGGGATCTACAACCCGCTGGCCGAGGACGCGGTCACCGAGAGCCGGGCGTGCGCGCAGGGCGGGGTGACCACCGCCCTGACCTACATGCGAACCGGACGGTACTACCTCAACAAGGGCGGTGCGTACGCCGACTTCTTCCCCGAGGTGCTGGCAGCCGCCTCCGGCCGCGCCCACATCGACTACGCCTTCCACCTCGCGCCGATATCGCGCGGCCACATAGCCGAGATCCCCGACCTGGTCGAGCGGTTCGGCGTCACGTCGTTCAAGGTCTTCATGTTCTACGGCAGTCACGGGCTGCACGGCAGGTCCGCCGACCAGAACGCGTTCCTGATGATCCCCGAGGACGAGCGGTACGACTACGCGCACTTCGAGTTCGTCATGCGCGGGGTGCAGGCGGCCCGCGAGAGGTTCCCCGGCCTCGCCGACGAGATCTCGCTGTCCCTGCACTGCGAGACCGCCGAGATCATGACCGCTTACACCAAGCTGGTCGAGGAGGCGGGCGAACTGACCGGGCTCGCGGCCTACAGCGCCTCCCGGCCGCAGCACTCCGAGGGGCTCGCGGTCTCCATCGCCTCCTACCTGGCACACGAGACCGGGTTGCCGACCGTCAACCTGCTGCACCTGTCGTCCCGCAAGGCGGTCGACGCGGCCGTGCGGATGAGCCGGGCGTTCCCCCACATCGACTTCCGCCGCGAGGTCACCGTCGGGCATCTGCTCGCCGACATCACCACCGCGCACGGTCTCGGCGGCAAGGTCAACCCGCCGCTGCGGCCGCGCGACGACGTCGAGGCGCTGTGGGAGTACGTGCTCGACGGCACCGTCGACTGGGTCGTCAGCGACCACGCGTGCTGCCGCGAGGAGGTGAAGTTCGGCGAGCCCAAGGACGACGTCTTCCTCGCCCGGTCCGGGTTCGGTGGCGCCGAGTACCTCCTGCCCGGAGTGATCACCGAGGGCACGAAACGGGGCCTGCCCCTGGGCCGGATCGCCGCGCTGACGTCCTGGAACCCGGCCCGGCGCTACGGGCTGCGCACCAAGGGGGCCATCGCGCCCGGCTTCGACGCCGACATCACGCTGGTCGATCCGGGCCACACCTGGACCGTGCGGGCCGCGGAGTCGGAGTCGACACAGGAGTACACCCCCTTCGAGGGCTTCGAGTTGACCGCCCGGGTCACCGACACCTTCCTGAGGGGCCACCAGGTCCTGCGCGCGGGGAAGCTCGTCGGTGAGCCCGTCGGGGTCTATCTGCACCGCCCGACCCACGGCTCCTAGGCGGTGTCCGTTCTCGGGCGCCTTTCGGCTGCTTCGGCCGGTTCAGTCGGTTGAGCCGCTGCGGTCCGTGAAGGCGCCCGGGGCGTCGAAGACCAGCCGGGCGAAACGCTCGCCGATGCGGCGGTGGGTTGCGGCGTCCGGGTGGAGCTGGTCCGGCAGCGGGAGTTCGGCCGCGTCGGACTCGCCGTAGAGGTCGCGGCCGTCGAGGTAGTGCAGGTTCGGGTCCTCCGCCGCCCTCTGCTCCACGATGCGGGCCAGCTCGTCCCGGATCACGCCCAGGGTCAGCTTGCCGGCGGATCGTTCCGCAGGATCGCCCATGGCGACGAACCGCAGTTGTCCGGCGCCGAGGTTGGTGAAGTCCGGAGCGCTGGGGCCCGGCGTGTCCTCGTGGATGGGGCACAGAATGGGCGAGACGACCAGCAGCGGTGTGGTGGGGTGGCCCTCGCGGACGGTGTCGAGGAAGCCGTGGACAGCGGGTGTGAAGGCGCGCAGGCGCATGAGGTCGGCGTTGACCAGGTTGATGCCGATCTTGACGCTGATCAGGTCGGCCGGGGTGTCGCGCATGGTGCGGGCGGTGAACGGGTCGAGCAGGGCACTGCCGCCCAGGCCCAGGTTGACCAGCTCCACGCCACCGAGGGAGGCGGCGAGCGCGGGCCAGATGCTGGTGGGGCTCGCCGCGTCGGAGCCGTGGCTGATCGAACTGCCGTGGTGCAGCCACACCCGGCGCCCGGGGTCACGGGCGGGCTCGACCGGGGCGTCGGTGCGCAGGGCGACGAGTTCGGTGGTCTCGTTGTGCGGAAGCCAGATCTCGATGTTCTTGAGGGCGTCGGACAGGCCTGTGAAGCGGAGGGTGCCGGGCGGGCCTGTCCGCGTCTCGGCGGTCCCGGCGGTCATGTCGATGGTCATCGTGTTGCCGCCCACCACACTGCCCTGACCTGCCGGGCGGCCGTCGACGAGGAGGTCGTACAGGCCGTCCGGGCGGGGCGGGGCGCCCACGTAGAGCCGCTTGGTGGGCAGCGTGTCGAGTTCCACGGCGGTGGCGCGGCTGCGGAACACCAGCCGTACGCCCGAGGGCTGGGACTCGGCCATGGCCAGTTGCCCGTCGGCGTACTGGGCGCGGGCCCAGGCCGGCAGCCGGTGCGGCAGGACGCCGTGCTCGGTGCGCTCCACGTCGAGGGCGCCGCGCAGGAGGCCAGCGGTGACGGGCGTGGTGATCCAGTTGGTGTCCATGGTGTGCGGTGCCTCAACCTTGTCGATCGATGTGCCGGTCTATGTCGATGTGCTGGTCTGTGCGGAGGGTGCGGCCGGTGCGGGCCAGTTCCGCAGCAGTGCGTCGAGGGCGTCGATGACGCGTGTCCAGGTTTCCTGGGTGTCCGGCGCGCTGTGGCTGAAGCCTCCCCCGAGTTCCAGGCTGACGTAGCCGTGGAAGACGCTGCCCAGGAGCCGGACCGCGTGCGTCTGGTCGGGCTCGGTCAGGTCGTAGCCGCGCAGGATCGCCCGGGTCATCTGCGCGTGTCTTGGGCCCGCGCTGGTGACCGCCGTCTCCGGGGAGAGCCTCAGCTGGGCCGCGGCGTAGCGGCCGGGGTGCTCGCGGGCGTAGTCGCGGTAGACGTTCGCCAGGGCGGCCAGGGCGTCCTTGCCCGCCCGCCCGGCCAGGGCCGAGGCGCCCCGGTCGGCCAGTTCCTCCAGGGCGAGCAGGGCGATCCGGGTCCTGAGGTCGTGGGAGTTCTTCACGTGCGAGTACAGACTCGCCACCTTGACGTCGAACCGCCGGGCGAGGGCCGAGACGGTCACCTCGTCGAAGCCGACCTCGTCGGCCAGCTCCGCACCCGCCCGGGCCAGGCGTTCCGGGGTCAGCCCCACGCGTGCCATAACCATCCCCTCGTTGAACCTAATCGATTATGCATTTACCTAAAGCCTTTAGGCAAATGAGGTGTGTGGTGCCGCAGCCCGAGGGCCGACGTGCGCCGACGTCCCGCCCGTTGGAGCCTGGGGGCATGGAGCGCAGGAGTGCGCGCCGTCGCGGCGGTGCGGAGTACGACGTGGAGGCGGTGCTCGACGAGCTCTACGCCACTCCCCCGGCCCACTTCGTGCCACGCCGCGAGGAGCTGGCCGCCGCCGCGAGGACGGCCGGACACGCCGAGGACGCCCGCCGGATCCACACGGCCCGCCGCCCCACGCTGGCGGCGTGGGCCGCGAACCTGCTCCTGCGTTCCCAGCCGCAGGAGAGCCGGCAGTTCCTGGAGCTGGGGAGATCACTGCGCGAGGCCCACCGCACCCTGGATCCCGACGCGGTCAGGGACCTGTCCTCGCAGCGGCGGCGCGTCGTCACCGCCATGTCCCGGCAGGCCGCGCAGTTCGCCACCGATGCCGGGCACCGACTCTCGGACTCCGTGCTGCACGACGTCGAATCCACCCTGAACGCGGTGCTCACCGACCCGGACGCCGCGGACCAGTGGGCCACGGGCCGTCTGCACAGCACCCTCACCCCGCCGGCCGTCTTCCCGTCCGCCGCCCCTCCGGCGGCCGGCGCCCAGCGGGAGAAGGCACGGCCGCAGACCGCGGCTCCGTCGCCCCGGGCGCGGCGGACGGACGAACTCGCCGAGCGGCGACGCGCCCGGGAGGAAGAACTCGCCCGGGCCCGCACGACAGCCGAGGCGGCCGAGCAGCGGCTAAAGGACCAGCGCGCGGAGCACGCCGACGCCGAGGCGTCGCTCGAGCAGGCACGTGACGGACGGGACCAGGCCCGCCAGCAGGTCGAGGCCACGGAGCAGCAGGTGCGTCAGGCGCGGGAGGCCCTCGAACAGGCCGACCGCGACCAGGGGCAGGCGGAGAAACGCCTCCGTGCCGCGGCCGACGCACTCGGCCGGGCCGAACGGGAAGCACGCGCGGCAGCGCGTGAGGTGGAGCGGCTCAAGGGGCGGCGCGGCGGCTAGACGGAGCGGCGGACACGCGTTATTGGACAGGGTTTGGTCCGTCCGTTGTCCGCGGCTGATCTGAGGCCCATGCGGAGGGTGGCGTGCCTGCGCGGCGAGGCAGCGCGAGGGGAAGAGCGTCAGGTTGCCGGTCGGGCCGGCCAAGTAGCTGGTGAGAGGTTGTGGCCCGCAGCCGCTGATTCACACGCGTGTGCTGTCGATCTGATGAGAGGCGTCCTCATTCGGCGCGGCGAGTTCTTTTGGAAAAGTGCTCGCCCGCCACGCCGCCATCCTGCTGAACGTCGCCGAAAGCGCCGAAACCGACCTGGCAAACCTGACCCAGGAAGTCCGCGGCAGGATCCGAGCCGTGGGCCTGCAATCGGCAGCCCGCCGTCTACTCATCCCCGCGCTGGTGGAAGTGGCGCATTCGCACCCACTCGTCGAGGTCGAGATCACCGAACTTGAACTTGAAGTGGCCCTGCCCGGAGACGGCGGGTCCAGCGTTGGACGGCAACCTGGGCGTAGGGAGCCTTCACGGTGGCGGCGGATCAGCGGCGATGGCGACGCTGAGGTCTGCCAAGCGCCACCCCTGGCACCCGGCCTGTGGGAACAGGCGGTCAGGCCGGTCAGGCGAAGGCTCGTACCAAGGGCGCTTCCGTTTTGGCGCGGACCTCGTCCTCACTCACGTCTTCGGCGAGTTCACGCAGGAGGAGGCCGTGTTCGGTGACGTCGAGGACGCACAGGTCGGAGATGATGCGGTGGACCACGCGGCGCCCGGTGAGGGGCAGGGTGCAGTGGTCGAGGATCTTGGGGCTGCCGTCCTTCGCGGTGTGTTCCATCAGGACGATGACCCGGCCGGCGCCGTGCACGAGGTCCATGGCGCCGCCCATGCCCTTGACCATCTTGCCGGGGATCATCCAGTTGGCCAGGTCGCCCTGCGCGGAGACCTGCATGGCGCCGAGGACGGCCATGTCGATGTGACCGCCGCGGATCATGCCGAAGGACATGGCGGAGTCGAAGAACGCCGCACCGGGGCGGACGGTGACGGTCTCCTTTCCGGCGTTGATCAGGTCGGGGTCGACGGCGTCGGCCGCGGGGTAGGGGCCGGTGCCCAGGATGCCGTTCTCGCTGTGGAGGACGACGTGCACACCGGGCGGGACATGGTCGGGTATGAGGGTGGGCAGTCCGATGCCGAGGTTGACGTACTGTCCGTCGGACAGTTCGGCCGCTGCCCGGGCAGCCATCTGGGTTCGTGTCCAGCTCATCCGGTCTCCTGTGTGGTGCGCTTTTCGATCCGTTTGTCGAGGCCGGTCACGGGGACCACGCGCTGGACGTAGATGCCGGGCAGGTGGATGTCGTCGGGGGTGAGTTCGCCCGGCTCGACGAGGTGTTCGACCTGGGCGATGGTGATCTTGCCGGCCATGGCCGCGGGCGGGTTGAAGTTCGCGGCCGAGCGGGCGAACCGAAGGTTGCCGTGGCGGTCGCCGGTGTGGGCGTGGACGAGGGCGTAGTCGGTGGTGATGGCGTGTTCGAGGAGGTATTCGCGGCCTGCGATGACGCGTGTCTCCTTGGGCGGTGAGGTCACGGCGACGCCGCCCTGGCCGTCGTAGCGCCAGGGCAGGCCGCCGTCGGCGACGGGTGTGCCGACGCCGGCCGGGGTGAAGAAGGCGGGGATGCCTGCTCCCCCGGCGCGCAGCCGTTCCGCGAGTGTGCCTTGGGGGCACAGCTCGACCTCCAGTTCTCCTGCGAGGTACTGGCGGGCGAACTCCTTGTTCTCGCCGACGTAGGAGGCGGTGACGCGGCTGAGCCTGCCTGCGGCCAGGAGAATGCCCAGGCCCCAGTCGTCGACTCCGCAGTTGTTGGAGACCACCCTCAGGTCGTCGACGCCGCGGGTGTGGAGGGCCTCGATGAGGGTGCTGGGGATTCCGCACAGTCCGAACCCGCCCACGGCGAGAGAGGAGCCCGAGGGGATGTCGGCGATGGCATCGGCCGGTGAGGAGATCACTTTGTCCATGTCGGCAGACCTCCTGTACCGGCACGAGCCGGTGTGATGTCTTCGGGCAACCTGCTCTTGCTCACGGGGTTGGTTCTCCGTGTCTGTGTGTGGGTGTGGAGGGTCGGTATGTGGGCGTGTGGGGAGGCAGGACCGGGTGGGAACCTCAGGCCCGCACGCCGGGGGCCTCTGCGGCTGTGGCCTTCTCCTCGGGGCGTCGTGCGTACCGGTGGTGGATGAAGGAGGTGGCGATGAGTCCGCCGAGCCAGAGCGGGAGGGCGATGGCTCCGGCGCGGAAGTCGGGTATCCGTGTCATCAGTACGGCGATCATGGCGAAGTACGCCAGGCAGAGGTAGTTCGAGTAGGGGTGGAACGGTGCCTTGAAGGAGCTGTGCTCTCCTGCCTTGCGGAAGCGCAGGTGGGAGAGGGCGATGGAGCCCCAGGTGATGAGTTCGGCACTGAGGATGATCGCCACGAGGACCAGCAGGAGGCGGCCGGGGAAGAGGTAGTTGAGGAGGACGACCAGGGCGGTGACGCCCGAGTTGACCAGGAGACCGGTGACCGGGACGCCCCGGTCATTGGTCCGGGCGAAGAAGGCGGGGGCCTGGCGCCGGTCGGACAGACTGTGCAGGACCCGGGCATTGCTGTAGACCATCGTGTTGAAGACCGAGAGGGTCGCGGTCACCACGACGATGTTGAGGAGCGTGGCCGCGCCGCCGATGCCGAGGCTGGACAGCATCAGGACGAACGGGCTGCCGTCGGTGCCGACCTTGTTCCAGGGCCAGATGACGAGCATGACGCCGATCGCGCCGACGTAGAACAGCAGGATCCGCAGGAGCACCTGGTTGATGGCCTTGGGGATGGTGCGCTCGGGGTTCTGTGCCTCGCCCGAGGTGGAGCCGAGGGACTCGATCCCGCCGAAGGTGAAGGTCACCGCAACCAGCGACAGCAGGAGCCCGGACAGGCCGTGCGGCGCGAAGCCGCCGTGGCTCCAGAGGTTCTCCAGGCCGTGTACGTCGTAGTGTCCGGCGCCGGAGATGATGGCCACACCGAAGACGATCATGGCGACGACTGCGGCGACCTTGATCAGCGTGAACCAGAACTCGAACTCGCCGAACGCGCTCACGTGGATGAGGTTGACCCCGGTGATGACGACCAGCGCGACCCCGGCGGTGACCCAGGTGGGCAGACCCGGGAACCAGAACTCCATGAAGGTTCCGGCGGCGGTGAGTTCGAGCATGCTCACCACGATGCAGGTGAACCACCAGTTCCAGCCGACGACGAACCCCGCGGAGCGGCCGAGGAATTCGTGGGCGTAGTCGCTGAAGGAGCCGCTGGTGGGACGGGTGACAGCCATCTCGCCAAGCATCCGCATGATCAGGAAGAGGACTATGCCGGCCAC
Source organism: Streptomyces sp. NPDC046862 (assembly GCF_040704615.1). Taxonomy (NCBI): domain Bacteria; kingdom Bacillati; phylum Actinomycetota; class Actinomycetes; order Kitasatosporales; family Streptomycetaceae; genus Streptomyces; species Streptomyces sp. NPDC046862. Next base: position 144,236 of record NZ_JBEYXP010000023.1, read on the forward strand.
GACGTAGGCCAGCAGGACGATGGGGCCGGCGGTCTGGATCGTCGAGCCCGAGATCAGGAACAGGCCGGTGCCGATCGCCGAACCGAGCGCGATCATCTGGATGTGACGGTTACGCAGGCCGCGTTCCATGGGGGAACCGGCGCTGGTGGTGGGCGTCTTGTCCATCTGCGACACCCCTTTCTCATCGTGGGTGGGTGCTGTCGGTCCAGGCGCGGTGGGGGTTTCCGTAAACGTGAGTGGTGGGGAAGGGGTACGAGGGGCACAGTGCGGTCGCCGATCCGGCGCGGGGGCGTGCTCGTGGCGAACCGGCTCGATGCCCTGGCCCGATGCCGGTGGCTCTGGAGAGCGGCCGGTCGCTCTGCCCTGACGCGGGGAGCGACAGCCTCAACCGCCCACCGGGCGGGAGGCGTTCAGCCGCCCGGCCCTCTCCGGTTGGCGGAGCGGGGCCGGCCCGACCACGGCCGGCGGCGAACCCGGCTGGTGTGGGCGCGGGCTCGCCGCCGAAGGATCCCGTCGGTCGGACGGACGTCCTGGCAGCGGGTCCTACCGGTCGCGGGTCCGCCGGCGGGCGAGGTCGGTGGCCGCGGTGTGGGTGGAGGTGTTGTTCTTGTCGGCGAGGTCGTAGACCTCGGTGAGGGTGTCGCCGATGCGGGCGCAGTCCTTCAGGACGCGGGCGCGGTCGTAGCCGTCGAGGAGGGCGGCGTTGTTGATCAGGCCGCCGCCGTTGGCGATGAAGTCGGGCGCGTAGAGGATGCCGGCCTCGCGCAGCAGATCGGCGACCTCGGGGGCGGAGAGCTGGTTGTTGGCGGCACCGGCGACGACCTTGGCCTTCAGGCGTGGCACGCTCGCCGGGGTGAGGACGTCGCCCAGGGCGCAGGGGGCGAAGATGTCCACGGGCTGGCCGGCGATGTCGTCGACGGCGACCTCGCGGGCGTCGTACTCCTTCACGGCGCTGCGTACGGCGTCGGGGCGGATGTCGGCGACGAGCAGGTCGGCTCCCGCCTCGGCGAGCATCCGGCACAGGAAGGATCCGACCTTGCCGAGCCCCTGGACTGCGATCGTGCGGCCGTCGAGGTCGGGGGTGCCCCAGACGCGCTGTGCGCCGGAGCGGATGGCGGCCAGCACACCGGCCGCGGCGGGCTCGTCGGAGTCGACGCCCTCGCCGCCCAGGACGTGGTCGGTGGACTCGCGCATCACGGCGACGTCGTCGACGGCGATGCCGACGTCCTCGCCGGTGACGAACCGGCCACCGAGGGTGTCGACGGCGTTGCCCATGGCCCGCAGCAGCGCGGCGGTCTTGTCGCGTCCCGGGGCGCCGAAGATGACGGCCTTGCCGCCGCCGAAGGGCAGACCGGCCAGCGCGGACTTGTAGGTCATGGCCTGCGACAGGCGCAGCGCGTCGGCGATGCCGTCCGCCTCGGTGGCGTACTGCCACATGCGGGTGCCCCCCATGGCGTTGCGGGGGCCGGTGCGATGCACGGCGATCACCGCGCGCAGCCCGGAGCGGTGGTCGCGGGCGAACAGGACGCGCTCGTGATCGTCGTAGGCCGGGTGGTCGAACAGGGCCACGGTGACTCCTTGGTCGCGGAGGTCGGAGAAGTTGGCACACCGTAGGTACGGGGAAGCGCCGGTGAACCGGTCCAAGTGGGGGCCGGTGCACCGGACCGTCGGCCCGTCCGCGACTTGGTTCGGGCTTTCCGGACTCCATTGGTCCGGGCGTTCGCCGGGCGGCGCTGCCTAGCGTCGGGGAAACACCCGATCCCTCCGCTTACGCGGCGTTCACAGGAGCGGCCCCCATGTCTGATGCGGCACCCGACCGTCAGCCCCTGCTCGGCTACCACCACCTGCGCTACCACGTCGGCAACGCCAAGCAGGCGGCCCACTACTACCGCACCGCCTTCGGCTTCGCCCCCATCGCCTACTCCGGCCCCGAGACCGGCAACCGCGAGAGCGCCTCATGGGTGCTGGCCCAGGGAGACGTCCGCCTGGTCCTCACCGCCGGGCTGCTGCCCGGCCACCAGGTCACCGACCAGCAGCATCAGCACGGCGACGGTGTGCAGGACGTCTCCTTCGCCGTACCGGATGTCTACGCCGCCTTCGAGTACGCGCTCGCCGGCGGCGCCAAGCCGGTCACCGAACCGCACGAGATCAGCGACGAGCACGGCACCGCGCGGCTGGCGACCGTCGCCTCCTACGGCGACACCGTCCACACCTTCGTCGACGCCTCCGACTACACCGGGCCCTTCCTGCCCGGCTACCGCGCGGTCGGCGACACCGGCAAGCTCGGCGGGCTCAAGCCCCTGTGGACCGTCCCCGAGGGCCAGGGCATCGGCATCACCAACATCGACCACATCGTGTGCAACGTGCCCCTGCATGAGATGAACCTGTGGACCGAGTTCTACCAGCGGGTCCTCGGCCTGACCCAGCTGGTCCACTACGACGACGAGACCGTCGGCACCAAGTACACCTCGATGATGAGCAAGGTCGTCTGGGACGGCACCGGCAAGATCAAGCTCAACGTCAACGAGCCCGCCCAGGGCAAGTCCCTCTCCCAGATCCAGGAGTACCTGAACTACTACGGCACCTCCGGGGTCCAGCACATCGCCTTCGCCACCGAGGACATCACCACGACCGTGGCGGCGATGCGCGAGGGCGGCGTGCGGTTCATGCGCGTGCCGGAGACCTACTACGACGAGGTCCGCGCCCGCGCCGACGTCGACGCGCTGGGCCTCGACCTGGAGACTCTCGCCGGACTGGACGTCCTGTTCGACCAGGACGAGGACGGCCACCTGCTCCAGCTGTTCACCGAGCCCGCCCAGGACCGGCCCACCCTCTTCTACGAGGTCATCGAACGGCACGGCACCCGCGGCTTCGGCATCAACAACTTCAAGGCCCTCTTCCAGGCCATTGAGCGCGAGCAGGCAGCCCGCGGCAACCTGTAAGCCCCCACGGCACGGTCCGGTTCCGTCCGTTCCCACCAGGCGGCACGAAAGGTTCGTTTCCCGAAGGGGTTGGTAATGTCCCCTATGGCCTTCGACCAGACCGCACGGGGATCCGAGCTGCTGCTGGCCATGGACCCCACCAGCGGCACTCCGCTGCACACCCAGCTGGAGCGCGCCCTGCGGGAGGCCATCCGCAGCGGGCGGTTCACGGACGGTACTCGGCTGCCCGCCTCCCGGATCCTGGCCACCGAGCTGGGCTGCTCACGCTGGGTCGTCGTGGAGGCATACCAGCAGCTCGCCGCCGAGGGCTTCCTTCGGACCAGGGCCGGCGGCGGCACCACGGTGATCACCCCACAGGCGGAACAGGGCGGCGCGCATGCGGTCACCCCCGCACCGGCGGCTGTGCCCCTGCTGGCCGACTTCGAGCCGGGGTTGCCCGACCTTGCCGCCTTTCCCCGCAGCACCTGGCTGCGTGCCATCCAGCACACGGTGCGCAGCCTGCCGCCGCATCACCTCGACTACGGGGCCGATGCGGGGGTCCCGCAACTGCGGCACATCCTGGCCGAGCACCTGGCCCGCACCCGCGGGGTACGGACGGACACCGACGGCGTGATCGTGAGCGCGGGCGTCACCCACGGACTCACCCTGCTGTGCGAGGTACTGCGCGATCACGGCCACCGCCAGGTCGCCGTCGAGGACCCGGGCTGGCCACGGCTGAGCCGGGCCGTGCGGCGCGCCGGGCTGGAACCCGTCCAAGTGCCCGTCGACGACGAAGGGCTCGTCGTCGCCGCACTGGAGCACACCACGGCCCGCGCTGTCCTTGTCTCGCCCGCGCACCAGTTCCCGGCCGGCGTGGTGCTCTCCCCGCTCCGGCGCACGGCTCTGCTGGCGTGGGCGGCCGCATGTGACGGCATGATCCTGGAGGACGACTACGACGCCGAGTACCGCTACGACCGCAGGCCCGTGGCCGCGCTCCAGCCACAGGCACCCGACCACGTCGCCTATCTGGGCACGGTCAGCAAGACCCTGGGCCCCGGCGTGCGGCTCGGCTGGCTGGTGCCCCCGCCCGCACTGCGCTCGGGTGTGCTGCGGCTGCGGGAGTGCGGCGATCCCGTCCCCGCGACCGTCGACCAGCTGGCCCTGGCCCACCTCATCGAGTCCGGCACCCTGGACCGCCACCTTCGCCGCACCCGCGTCGACTACCTTGCCCGCCTGACCGCTCTGCGCACGGCCCTGGCGGAGTATCTGCCCGACGCCAGCATTCAGGGCGTCGACGCCGGCCTGCACCTGACCGTGCACCTGCCCGACGACACCGACGAAACCGCGCTGCTCCAGGAGGCACGCAAACACGGCGTGCAGATCACCGGTCTGAGCCAGTACAGCAGCAGGCCATCGGCGCGACCTGGCCTGATCATCGGCTACGGCAAGGCCCGGCCGCGGCAGATCGCTCCGGGCATCGCCGCGCTCGCAACGGCATACGCCACCGTGCGCGGCACCAGGCACTGACCCCCAGCGGGGCCCGCCGATCCACCGGTCACCAGCACGGCGATGCCAACGCGCCCTGGGCGCAGGCGCCCCCGTTGCCCGGGCGATCACCGCCCTCAGCGCCAGGGAAGCCATCCGCACGCGCAAAGCCAGACGCTTCCGACCGCCCCCACCCGACCCGAGAACAGAGGCCCCTGTGACGGCCAGCCACACCATCAGAACAGCCAAGGGCGACAGATCCCTCACACCCGGCTCCGGCTATGTCCTGCCGCACGAACACATCATCTGTGACCTGCGCGCGCGTTGGTCAGGCCAGGGCGACGCGCACGATCTCGATGCTCCCGGCCTCCCGCTCGGACCGGAGACGATCGACGTCGTCCGCCGTGACTCACAGGGCACCGTCCGGGAAAACCTGATGCTGTCCGACTGGTACGTCGCCGCACAGGAACTCCTCGAAGCGCGACGCTCCGGCTGCACCCTCCTCGTCGACCTCACGGCGCACGGACTGGGCGCCATGCCGTCGCTGGCCGTCCGCGCGGCCGACGCGGCGGGCCTGGACACAGTGATCGCGGTCGGCAGGTACATCGTCGCCGCACTCACCCCGGAAGAGCGCGACCTTCCCTCCGCCACACTCGCCGAGGAGTGGACGAAGACGGCCGAGAACGGGATCGACGGCTGCGCCGTCGGCGTCATCGGCGAGATCGGTCTCAGCGTCGAAACGCACGAGGCCGAACGGCGTTCACTCGAAGCGGCGGCCATCACACACCAGCACACCGGGCTGGCGGTCAACGTGCACATCGAGCCCGGATACGGACTGGGCAACGCTCATGAGGCGCTGTCCCTGCTGGAGTCCGGCGGCACCGACCCCGCGAAGATCGCCTTCAGCCACATCGACTACGAGACCGACCGCAACGCGCTGATCGAACTCGCTCGCCGTGGCTGCTACCTGGAGTTCGACCTGTTCGGCCGCGCCTTTCCGCCCGTGAGCGAACCCGACCGCGTGGACATGATCACGTCCCTCGTCGACGCCGGCCACGGCGACCGCATCCTGCTGTCCCAGGACATCTGCATGCGCCACGGCCTACGGCGGTGGGACGGCCCGGGATACGCACACCTGGCTCGGGAGATCCGCCCGGTACTGCGCGATCGACTCGGCGCCGCCGGTACGCAGCTACTCATCAGCGAAAACCCGTTGAGATTCCTGTCGCTCGCCCCGTAGCCGCTGCCCGCCGCCGGTCCGGGACCAAGCGGGTCGGGCGATGTCGGCTGCAGTTCGGCAGCGCCTCAGGGACCCGAGGGAACTCCGCGACCAGCCACGACGGTGCCGCAGCCGAACGACGGCACATCGCGGCCCCGCGGCGGAGCCGCAGTACGGCATAGGCGGCGGAGCGCTCAGCGCGGAGCCGCACCAGGCCGGACGCCCTCCCCGGTGCCGACGCCGCCGGGATGGTCCGGTGCACCGGTCGGTACTTGGTCCGGTCCTCCGGACCGCACGGTGCCTAGCCTCACAGCGACACGGCATTCCCAGACAACTCACCCCGCCCGAACGACTTTTGGAGATCGTCATGACAACCAAGCCGCAGGCCATCAGCGCACCCGAACTGGCCTCCGCACCGGCCGCCCGCTTCTTCTACAACCACGGCGTCCTCCACGGCCGTCAGCTCTGGATCTCTGGCCAGGTGTCCATGGATGCCGACGGCGCGGTCGTCGGAGCCGGCGACATCACCCGCCAGGCCGAGCAGGTCTTCGAGAACCTCGCCGCCGTCCTGCGCGCCGCGGGCGGCGACATGTCGCACGTGGTGTCCACCACCACCTACGTCACCGACCGCGCCCTGCTGCTCCCGGTCAACGAGGTCCGCAGCCGCTACCTGACCGCCGACCCGGCCCCCACCAGCACCCTGCTGGTCGTCGCGGGCCTGGCCCGCCCGGACTTCCTGCTGGAGATCAGCGCGGTCGCGGTCCTGCCCGAGTAGGTCCCGCACACACCGCCCTCCGCCGCCGGGCCCCGGCCCGCCGCCGATTGAAGGAGATCACCCATGTCCAAGACCTTCGCCTCCGCGGGCGACCTGTCCGAGAAGAAGCAGACCCTGGAGGTCCTCGCCGACGGCGTGTACGCCCTGACCGCCGAAGGCGACCCGAACGTCGGCGCCATCGAGGGCGAGGACTTCGTCGTCTGCTTCGAGGCCCTGGCCACCCCGGTCGCCGCCCGCGAGTGGCTGGCCCGGCTGCGCGAGCACACCGACAAGCCGGTCGAGTACCTCATCCTGTCCCACTACCACGCCGTACGCGTCCTGGGCGCGAGCGCCTTCGCCGCGCAGGTGATCATCTCCCACGACCGCACCCGGGACCTGATCGCCGAACGCGGCCGGCAGGACTGGGAATCCGAGTACGGCCGTATGCCCCGGCTGTTCAAGGAGCCCGAATCCATCCCTGGCCTGACCTGGCCCACCCAGACCTTCCGCGACCGCGTCACCATCGACCTCGGCGGTGACCGCGGCGACCTGGTCCTGGAGCACGTCGGGCGGGGTCACACGGAGGGCGACATCGTCGCCTGGCTGCCCAAGCACAGGATCCTGTTCGCCGGCGACCTCGTCGAGTCCCAGGCCGCGCTCTACACCGGCGACGCCTTCCACCGCGAGTGGTCCACCGACACCCTCGACCGCGTCGCCGACTACGGCGCCGAGCTCCTCATCGGCGGCCGGGGCGCCGTGGCCCGCGGACGCGACGAGGTCCAGGCCGCCATCGTCCAGACCAGGCACTTCCTGCAGGTGATGCTGACCGAGGTCGGCGCCATCCAGCAGCGCGGCGGCACCCTGAAGGAAGCCTTCCAGGCCACCCACGCCGCACTCGTCGACCGCTATGGCGGCTGGCCCATCTTCGAGCACTGCCTGCCCTTCGACGTCTCCCGGGTCTGGGACGAACTCGCCGGCACCGAGCGCCCGGTGATCTGGACGGCCGAACGCGACCGCGAGGTATGGGCAGCCCTCCAGGACTGACCGACCCGGACGAACCAGGAAACCACCCATGGCGTACTACCAGCAGGTGGGCAGCGTCCCACCCAAGCGGCACACCCAGCACCGCCGCCCCGACGGGGGCCTGTACTACGAGGAGCTGATGGGCGAGGAGGGCTTCTCCTCCGACTCCTCACTCCTCTACCACCGGCACATCCCCTCCGCGGTCGTGAACGCCACCCCGTGGCCGCTCCCCGACCTGACCACGCGGGCCAATCACCCCCTCAAGCCACGGCACTTGAAGCTGCACGCCCTGTTCCTGGAGCAGCGGTGGCAGGACCACGACGTGGTCATGGGCCGCCGACTCGTGCTGGGCAACGCGGACGTGCGCCTCTCCTACGCCGTCGCGGGAGCACCCTCCCCGCTCTACCGCAACGCGATCGGCGACGAATGCCTGTACATCGAGGCCGGTGAGGCCACCGTGGAGACGGTGTTCGGGACACTGCGGGCGCGGCAGGGCGACTACGTCATCCTTCCGCGCGGCACCACACACCGCTGGACACCGGCCGGCGACCAGCCCCTGCGCGTGTACTGCATCGAGGCGAACTCCCACATCACCCCGGCCCGCCGGTACCTCTCCCGCTTCGGCCAGCTGCTGGAACACGCCCCGTACTGCGAACGCGACCTGCACGGCCCCACCGAGCCCCTCCTGGCCGAGGCGAGGGACGTCGAGGTCCTCGTCAAGCACCGCGCGGGCAACGCGATCGCCGGCACCCGCATGATCTACGCCGACCACCCCTTCGACGTGGTCGGCTGGGACGGCTGCCTGTACCCCTACACCTTCAGCATTCACGACTTCGAGCCGATCACCGGACGGATCCACCAGCCGCCGCCCGCCCATCAGGTCTTCGAAGGGCACAACTTCGTGGTGTGCAACTTCGTGCCGCGCAAGGTGGACTACCACCCGCTGGCCGTGCCCGTGCCCTACTACCACTCCAACGTCGACTCCGACGAGATCATGTTCTACTGCGGCGGCGACTACGAGGCCCGCAAAGGCTCCGGCATCGGGCCGGGATCCGTCTCGGTCCACCCCGGCGGGCACGCGCACGGACCGCAGCCCGGCGCCTACGAGCGCAGCATCGGGGCCGACTTCTTCGACGAACTCGCTGTCATGGTCGACACCTTCCACCCGCTCGACCTCGGCGAGGCGGCACTGGCCTGCGAGGACCCCGGATACGCCTGGACCTGGGCAGACAGGGGGCCACGGACATGACCGGACTGCCCATGATCTTCCGGCGCCTGTGCGACGACGCGGCGGTGTTCCCGCCGGGCCTGCTCCCCCTCCCCGAAGCCGTCGCCGCCCACTGCGACCACCAGCGCGCCGACCATGCCGACTTGGTGGGATCCTTCGTCCTCGCTGCGAACACGCTGCAGGAACTGGGCGAGCTGCCGCCCGCCGACGCGTCGAACGGGCATCGACTGCAGTTGGCCATCACCGTGCCCGGGCCCGCACGCATCGGCCCGGCACTGGCTGCTGCGGGGAACCTGCCGGTCAGCCTCCGCGCACTGGAGGTCACCGTCCCGGAGGGCATGACCGCCCCCGAACTCGTCTCCGCGCTGGAAACGAGCTGCGCGGACGCCCCGGGAACCGAGGTGTTCGTCGAGATTCCCCGAGACGACCGCCGCGTGGCCGTGCTCGCCGCCCTGTCCGGCACCCGGTATAGCGCGAAGTTCCGCACCGGCGGGGTGAAGGCCGAGCTCTACCCCGACGAGATGGAACTGGCCGCGGCCGTGGCCGCCGCGGTCAGGCACCAGGTGCCCTTCAAGGCAACTGCCGGGCTGCATCACGCCGTCCGCAACACCGACCCACGCACCGGCTTCGAACAGCACGGCTTCCTCAACCTGCTCCTCGCCACGGACGCCGCCGTGCGCGGCGCGCGCCGTGCCGAGCCGGCGGCGCTGCTCGCACAGCGCGACCCCGCCGTCATCGCCGACCAGATCGCCGAGCTGGACGGAGAGCGTGCCGTCGCCGCCCGCTCGATGTTCCTCTCGTTCGGCACCTGCAGCATCACCGAGCCGCTCACAGAACTGATCGACCTCGGCCTGCTCCCCACTTCACTGAGCAGCAGCATCGGAGAACCCGCATGACCACCGTGGACGTCCCCGAAGGCTCCTTCTTCGGGCTGGACAACCTGCCCTACGGCGTCTTCTCCACACCCGGCAGCACCCCCCGAATCGGCGTGCGCATCGGCGACTGCGTGGTCGACCTCGCCCGGCTGCTCGGCGACGACGTCTTCGCCTCACCGTCCCTCAACGCCTTCATGGCAAAAGGGCACGGCCGGTGGGTCGAGGTGCGCGAGCAGCTCACCGAACTGCTGCGCCAGGACGTACCGGACGAGGCGCTCGTCGCCGTCGACGAGGTGAGGCTGCATCTGCCGTTCGAGGTGGGCGACTACGTCGACTTCTACGCCTCGGAACACCACGCCACCAACCTCGGCCGGCTCTTCCGCCCCGACTCCGCCCCTCTGATGCCCAACTGGAAGCACCTGCCGGTGGGTTACCACGGCCGGGCAGGGACCGTCGTGGTCTCCGGAACCGACATTGTCCGCCCCAGCGGACAACGCAAGGCACCCGACGAGCAGGCCCCCACGTTCGGACCCAGCCGCCGCCTCGACATCGAAGCCGAAATCGGTTTCGTCGTCGGCACCGGCTCCCCGCTCGGCCACCCACTGACGACCGCCGACTTCGCCACCCACGTCTTCGGCGTCGTCCTGGTCAACGACTGGTCCGCACGCGACATCCAGGCATGGGAGTACGTGCCGCTCGGCCCCTTCCTCGGCAAGAGCTTCGCGACCTCCATCTCACCCTGGGTGGTCCCTCTCCTCGCTCTGCAGGCCGCACGCGTGCCCACCCCGCCACAGGACCCGCGGCCACTGCCGTACCTCCAGGAAGACCAACCCTGGGGCCTGGACATCGACCTGACGGTTGAATGGAACGGCCAGGCGGTCTCACGTCCGCCCTACCGGGAGATGTACTGGTCGCCCGCGCAAATGCTGGCACATCTGACCGCAGGCGGCGCCTCCACCCGCACCGGCGACCTCTACGCATCGGGCACCATCTCCGGACCGCAGAAGGACCAGCGCGGCGCCTTCATCGAACTCACCTGGGGAGGCAAGGAACCGATCCGGGTCAACGGCGAAGAGCGCACCTTCCTTGACGAGTCGGACGAGGTCACCATCACCGCGACGGCTCCCGGCCCGTCCGGAGGACGCATCGGCCTGGGCGAGGTGCGTGGCCGCGTCCTTCCCGCACACGCGGAGGATCAGTGAACAGCCGACGACACTGACAGATCAGCCATGACCGAATCCACAGAGATCCCCGGGAGCCGGCGGCCTCACCGACGATTGGCGTACGGACAAGGACGCGAGGCCCTGCTGACCGCAGCCATCTGTGTTGTGGCCCGCAGGGGCCTGCGCCACCTCTCCTACCGGGGCGTCGCGCAAGAGGCCGGAGTTACCCACGGCCTCGTCGTCCACCACTTCGGCTCACGCAACGCACTCATCGAGGAGGCCGTCGCCCACACGATCCGCACCCAGTCGCAGGCCAGCACACTCAAATCCCATGAGCACCAGACGATGGCCCGTCGCCGTCCGCACACCGGACGCCCCCCGGAGCGGTGGCGGGTCACGGCAGCGCGGGTGAGGGCATGGAGGTGCACCCAGCGCAGCGCCCAGGTCAGCATGGGCCCTATGACATGCTCGGGGATGCGGGCGGTGAGGTTCTCGTCATACCGGCGCGGATTGGCGCGTGCCCATGCCTGCCACAGCGCGCGCCGCAACGGGTCCTGCCCGAGGTGGTCGGCCAGGCGGGAGCGGTAGGCCCACAGCAATCGCACGGCACGACGGTGGCGATACGCCCCGCTGACCGACAGCCGCAACGACGTCAGCTCGCCGTGGTAGGCGTCCAGGTCATCGCCCGTCAGCTGCGCCAGTGGGAGCTGGCGGCCCTGTGCCCACAGCAGGAACTGGCGTACGCAGGTGAAGTAGGCGCGGATGCTGGAGATCGTGATCGGTTCCTCGCCGGGCGGGGTGTCCTCGATCAGCAGGGCGTAGAACAGGAGCTTGGCGGTGTCCCTGTGCGTGGACGGGATCCGCGTGAAGTCGAGCCGGTGAGGCTTGCGGTCCGCGCGCAGCCACGCCGGCGTCAGCGTCCAAAGGTCATCGCCGTAGCGGGCGGACAGACGGTAGCCGCGTCACTGCCGCTGGGCGGTTCCTCGCCGAAGACTCGCTTCAAGGTCGTCGAGGGCTTGGCGTGCGGCCGTGATGCGGTCGCGCAGTTCGCTCTCGGCGTCGAGCGCGGGGCCGGCGGGCGCCGGGAGAACGGTCGGTCCGACGCTCCGGCCGTCCCCCTCCTCCCGCTCCGCCCGCACCTCCTCCGCCTCCTCCTCCCTCTCCAGTTCGCGCGCCTCCTCCAGAGAGCTGATGACCACACCGATGAGGACGTTGACGAGGACGAAGGAGGCGAGAAGGACGTAGGAGGCGTAGTAGACGATGCTCCAGCGGGAGATCTCCAGTCCCGCGCGGACGGCGTCGCCCAGACCGTCCAGGGTCATCAGGAGGAAGAGGGTCAGCACCGCACGGCCGAGCGAGCCGAAGTGCTCGGGATCGTGGTCGGCGAAGAAGACCCAGCCGACCATGGCGTAGACGTAAAGCAACAGGGCACCGACGACCAGGAAGCTGAAGGTGCCGGGCAGGCTGCGGCCCACCGCGACCATGAAGACACGGAGCTGCGGCAGGAAGCGGGCGGAACGCAGGACACGGGCCAGGCGCAGCAGCCGCAGGACGGTGCCGTTCTCGCGGACGACGGACAGGAACGCGGAGACGACCACGGCCAGGTCGAACAGGTTCCACGGGTCGCGGAAGAACGCGCGCGGCCGGTCGGCGTGCGCGCAGGCACGCAGCAGTATCTCGGCGGTGAAGGCGGCCAGACAGACGTGTTCGGCGAGGCGTAACCAGTGCCGCCAGTCCTCGGCCAGGCTGCTGTACGTCTCCACGCCCAGCAGGGCCGCGTTGGCGAGGATGAGGGTGAAGACGGTGACGGCGAACCACCGGGCCTCCGTAACGGCGCGTGCCCACTGTGCCAGCCCCTGGCGGGAGCACCACCATGCCTTGGCCGTAGGGTCGTGACGGTCGGTCATCCTGGCTGTACCCGTTCCTTCGCGCGGCGCGACGTTCCCGCCAACCGGGTTGGCGGGCGGGCCTGTTGAGCGATCACGCTCCGGGACATTCTTTTACAGCACTGTAGATACGCGCGCGTCAGGGCCCCCCTTCAGACGTCGGCGTAACGCCCGCGCAGGTGTGCGCGGTTGGCGCGACGCCCGTGCGCGGAGAGGCAAGTCGGGTGCGGGACCCGTTGGTGTCATGGAGGCCGGGGCGCGGCGGCCGGCACGCGGTCGCCGCGCAAGTGATGATCAGGAGAAGTGATCCATGTCTGGTAAGCCGACCGTCGTTCTGGTGCACGGCGCGTTCGCCGAGTCCTCCGCCTGGAACCCCGTCACCGAGCGGCTGCGGGCGGCCGGGCACCGCGTGATCGCGTTCGCCAACCCGCTGCGCAGTCTCTCCGGCGACGCCGAGGCCCTGCGGAGCCTGCTCACCTCGATCGAGGAGCCGGTCGTGCTCGTCGGGCACTCCTACGGCGGGGCGGTGGCCTCGAACGCGGCATTCGAGGTGCCGGGTGTCCGCGCGCTGGTGTTCGTCGCCGCGTTCGCCCCCGAGCCCGGCGAGAGCATCGGCGCGCTCACCGGCCGGTTCCCCGGCAGCACCCTGCCCGACGTCCTGGAGTTCGTGCCGCAGACCGACGGCACCAACGACATCTACATCCGCCAGGACGCCTTCCACCAGCAGTTCGCCGCCGACCTGCCCGCCGAGGAGGCCGCGCTCGACGCCGCCGCCCAGCGCCCGTTGCGCGACACCGCCCTCAACGAGCCCTCCGGGGAGCCCGCCTGGCGGACCGTCCCGTCCTGGTTCGTCTTCCCGGGGCTGGACCGCAACATCCCACTGGCCGCGCATCAGTTCATGGCGGAGCGCGCGGGCGCCAAGGAGGTCACCGTGGTGCCGGACGCATCCCACGCGCTGCCGACCTCCAGCCCCGAAGCGGTCACCACCACGATCCTCAACGCCGCCGACGGCGTCGCCTGAACCGGCTCCCCCACTTGGGGCGGCGGACTGGACACCGCGGACCCGCGTGGTGTCCAGCCCGTCGGTGTCACCGTATGGCGTCGAGGTCGAGGTCCGTCCCGACGACGAGCGTCACCACTCCCGCGGCGGCGGCCGCGTCCTGGGTTGCCTTGGTGTCGGGCAGCCGGGAGGAGAGGGCCTCGGCCTGCTCGCGCAGCTCCTGGGGGTAAGTCACCTTGGTGGTACGGGTGTTCTCGGGGGCGTTGCCCGTGCCGACGACGGTGAGTCCGTCCTCGCGCAGCCTCTCGGCGACGGCGGCGGCCCGCCCGCTGACACCGGTGCCGTTGAGGACTTGGACGCGGACGGAGGAGGCGTACACCGGGTTCTTCGTGTCCGCGGTCAGCTTCTTCTTGTCCACTTCCTTGTCCGTGGCCAGCGAGGTGAACAGGTTCTCGGCCTGCGGGTACTGCCACACCACGTTGGCCCTGTCGGTGGGCACGTCGGCCTCGCGCGGGTAGTTGGGCACGGTCAGGAAGGTCAGCCGGTCCTTCGGAATGCCCTTGAGTTCGTTGGCGAGGCCGTAGAGGGGCTTGATGCCGGCCAGGTCCTCGTCCGTGGTCAGGGACTTCGTGGCGGACTGGAGGAAGCCGTACAGCGCGCTCGGGCTCGTCAGCTTGGACTGCGCCTTCTCGGCCAGGGCCTCCATGAACTCCTGCTGGCGGCCGATGCGTCCGATGTCGGAGCCGTCACCGACGGAGTAGCGGGTGCGTACGTAGCCCAGCGCCTTCTCGTCCTTGACGGTCTGGCAGCCGGCTTCCAGGTCGAGGTGTGCCTTCTCGTCGTGGATGGCCTGCTCCGGGCAGACCTCGATGCCCTCCAGGGCGTTGACCATCCCCTTGAAGCCCTGGAAGTCGACGGACATGAAGTGGTCGATGCGCAGACCGGTGTTCGCCTCGACCGTCCTGATCGTGCAGGCGGCGGCGGAACCGACCTCGCCGGTGCTGCCCCCGATCGCGAACGCGGCGTTGATCTTGGAGCGTTGGGCGCCCGATGTGGCGCCGTCACCCTTGTCGCACTCCGGTATCTCCACCCACGAGTCACGCGGGAAGGACACCACGGTCGCCCACTTACGGTTCGCCGGAACGTGCATCACCATCAGCGTGTCGGACTGCATGGTGGTCAGGTCCTTGCCGTACTTGGCGTTGGCCCCGTCGCGGCTGTCCGAGCCGACGACGAGGATGTTCTTCGAGCCGGGGCTGAGGTTGACCGGCCGGCCCTCGCCGAGCTTGTTGTCGAGGTCGGCGGACCCGATGTTGTTGTTCAGGTCCTGGTACAGCCAGGTGCCGACACCGCCGGCGCCGAGGACGAACACGGCCAGTCCCCCGGCACCCCAGATGACGATCCGCCCCCGCCGGGTCAGCCGCGTCGGCCGGCCACCGCTCGGCGCACCCCTCTGTTTTCCCCTGCTGCCCACCGGCATCCCTCCCCCGTCTCGGCCGCACCGGGCCGGTCGACTCCCCGAGCGTCCGATGCCGGTGCGCACCGGACGCGGTAACTCTACAGTCATGTAGAGATACATACGTTCGGACGGGCGCGTCTCACCGCACCCGGAACCGAACGCTCCACGTCCCGTCCCAGCAGGTCGTCGAGACGCAGAAGCCTACGCGCCGCCCGACGGCCCCCGCTGACGCTTCCTCCGCTTACCCCTCTCCACCCGCTTCCGCATCTTCCGCCCCTCGCGCTCACAAGGGGGTCGCGGCATACAGGATGAAGAACATGGTCACGGCCGAGTTCGCCGACGACATCGCCGACACGGCCGCCCCCACCGCCGCTCCCCACGCGGCCAGGCCCACCGACGTGAACACGGAGGGCCAACTGCGCGCCGAGGGCGCGGGATCGAGCAGGGCGGCCACCCGCCGGGGCACGGGGCCCGCGGCGGCGAGGCCGGCGAGCGTCGCCACCGGGGTCCCGCGGGAGACGAGCGCCGCCTTGCCGATCGCACGCGCCACGGCTCTGCGGCTGCCGACGGCGTGCGCCGCGTCCTCGTCGGCCCACCGTTCCGCCGTGTACGACACGGCCGTACGCAGCGGACGCAGGAACGGGTTGGCGCGCGCGGCGAGTTGGACGGCGAGCAGGAACCGGTGATGCCTGGCCGCCAGATGAGCCCGCTCATGGGCGAACAGCGCCCGCCGCTCGGCGGGTTCGAGGGAGGCCAGCAAGGCCGTGGTCACCACGACACGGCCACGACGGCCGCCGGGCAGCGCATAGGCGTACGGCACCGCGTCGGGCAGTACCGCCACCTCCGTGTCCGGCAGGGCGGCCAGTGCCCGGTGGGCACCGCGGCGGATCCGGCCGTGCCGCCACAGGGTGCGCGCGCAGGCCAGCACGACCGCGAGCAGCGCCGGAATGGCCAGCCTGCCGGCCACCTCGTCGTACGGCACCGCCTCGCGCACCTCGGGGTCCGACCAGCCGTCGGGCAGCGGGTTGCCCGGCAGTTGGGCCGTGCCGACCACCATGAGGAGCCCGAGGCACACCGTGCTGCACGCGGCCATCACCATGGCCACCGCGGTCAGGAGACGGGTCGCGGTCCTCGGGTGCAGACGCTGCTCGGCCAGCCGTGCGATCGGCCACGCCGTCAACGGCAGCACCAGCGGAAGAAAGACGAACACCCCCATCAGGCTTCAGTCTTCCCCTTCGCCCTTGGCACCGCCCAGCAGTTCGCGCAGCAGCCGCTCGTCGTCGGGCCCCAGTCCCGTCACGAAGCTCGCCAGCACGGCCTCGCGGTCGCTCTCGCTGTCGAGCACCTTGCGCATCTTGTGCGCGGCGAGGCCGGCCTGGTCCGAGGCAGAGGTCCACGCGAAGGACCGGCCGGCGCGCTCCCGGGTCACCGCGCCCTTGGCCAGCAACCGGGTCAGGATCGTGATCACCGTCGTATAGGCCAGATCGCCGCCCAGGTGCTCCTGCACCCATCCCGCCGTGGCGGGCCCGTCCGCCTCCCGCAGGGCGGAAAGGACCAGTGCCTCGAGCTCACCCTGCCCCCGCCGCCGGGCACGCTGTGGGTGATCCGTCACGCCCTGTCTCCCTTCCGCCGACCGACCGTTTCCCGAGCGGACATCGTATAGATGACGGCGACTGCCACCGCCGCCCCACCCGGCCACGCGCACCCCTTCCTTCACCTCCGCGCGTTCACGCACTCCATCCCGACTTCTACAGTGTTGTAGATTCTAGAGCGAGGGCCACGCTTGGGGTCCTCGATCACACCTGCTCAACCGATCACATTCACTCATGAAGGAGTACGCAGTGGGAGTTTCCCTGTCCAAGGGCGGCAACGTCTCGCTCAGCAAGGAGGCGCCCGGTCTCACCGCGGTGCTGGTCGGCCTCGGCTGGGACGTGCGCACCACCACCGGCACCGACTACGACCTCGACGCCTCCGCGCTGCTGCTCGACACCTCCGGCAAGGTGCTCTCCGACCAGCACTTCGTGTTCTACAACAACCTCCGGAGCCCCGACAGTTCGGTCCAGCACACCGGAGACAACCTCACCGGTGAGGGCGAGGGCGACGACGAGTCGGTCAAGGTGAACCTGGCCGCCGTGCCCACCGAGGTCGACCGGATCGTCTTTCCCGTCTCCATCCACGACGCCGAGAACCGCGGCCAGAGCTTCGGCCAGGTCCGCAACGCCTTCATCCGCGTCGTCAACCAGGCAGGCGGCGCCGAGATCGCCCGCTACGACCTCTCCGAGGACGCGTCCACCGAGACCGCCATGGTCTTCGGCGAGCTCTACCGAAACGGCGCCGAATGGAAGTTCCGTGCCGTCGGACAGGGCTACGCCTCCGGACTGGCCGGCATCGCCGCCGACTTCGGCGTCAACGTCTGACACATCAACGTCTGAGACACCAACGTCTGAGACACATCAACGTCTGACACGGACAGCCCGTCCCCGGGCCTGCTCACCGGGGGCGGGCCCGGCCCCCGTCCCGCACTCGAGCACCCCTACCCGTCAGGAGATCACGTGCCCCACCCGACCGGCCCTACCGTGCGGAACCGGCACGCCCGTAGCGACCTGCTGGCCGCCCTGGCCATACTGACTCCGCCCCTGGCCGTCGCGTCCGCCGCGGCCCTGCTCGTGCTCGGCCATGCGCTCCAACTGGCCGGCTTACGGGGCACCTTGCCAGGCTCCCTCGTCACCGCGGGCTGGATCCTGGCACTCGTCGCCGGACTGAGCGCTCTTCTCGCTTTCGGCGCGTTGCTGAGCAAGGCCGTACGCGACCCCGCGCGGAGCACCACATCCAGCAGCCAGGACCCTTCCCGTTCCGACTGAGTGACCCGGCCGTCGTCGCCGGCCTCAGGTGGTGGTGTCGTAGGCCTCGGGGTCGAACCGGGCCAGACGCCGCCGCATCCGGCCCGTCGACCAGGGCCAGCTGAAGCTGTTGCGGCCGTTGCCGTCGAGGTAGTAGCTGGAGCATCCGCCCGCGTTGTAGACGGTGGAAGGCAGCGCCTGCTGCACCTCCGCGTTGAAGGCGGCCTGGACCTCGGGGCGTACGTTCATACTGGTCCAGCCCGACGAGCGGAAGTGGCGCACCGCGCCCGCCAGGTAGTCCAGTTGGGCTTCGAGGACCATGTAGGCGGAGGAGTGCCCGGTGCCGAGGTGCGGTCCGAGGAGGATGAACGCGTTGGGGAATCCGCTGACGGTGGTGCCCAGGTAGGCGTCCGGGCTGCCCTTCCAGTGGTCGTCCAGGCTGGCGCCGTCGGCGTCGAACACCCGCTGGGCGACGGGCATGTCGAGGATGTGGAAACCGGTACCCAGGATGATGGTGTCGACGTCGGCCACGCTGCCGTCCGCGCCGATGACACGACCGCCGTCCACGGCCTCGACGGCCGTGGGGTGGACGGTGACGTTGGGCCGGGTCAGGGCCGGATAGTACGTGCTCGACAGCAGCAGCCGTTTGCAGCCCAGCGTGTAGTCGGGGGTCAGTGCCCGGCGCAGTCGCGGATCCTTGACCGTAGTCCTGAGGTGGAGCGAGCCCAGCTTCTGCACCGCGCGCAGGAGGGACGGATGACGGAACCCGACGCCCAGGGCTTCCATCGCCCCGTACTCGGCGTTGCGCAAGGCCTGTTGGGCTGCCGGGAAGCGTCGCATGAGCCATCGTTCGGCGCGCGGCACGTGGTGGTCGGGCTTGGGCAGCACCCACTGGGCGGTGCGCTGGAACAGGTGCAGCCGGCCGACGCGGGGCTGGATGGCGGGGACGAACTGCACGGCCGAGGCGCCACTGCCGACGACGGCGACGCGAGCACCGGTGAGGTCGTGGTCGTGGCGCCAGCGCGAGGAGTGGAAGACCTCGCCGGGGAACCCGGCCAGGCCGGGTATCTCGGGGAGCAGTGGTTCGTGCCAGGGCCCGGCTGCCGCGATCAGCAAGCGGGCGGTGTAGCGGTCGCGGGTCGTCTCGACGTGCCAGCGGGCTTCGTGGGGGTCCCATTGCGCGCGCGTGGCCTCGGTGCCGAAGCGGATGAGGGGCGAGATGCCGTACGTGGCCGCCGTGCTGTGCAGGTAGGCGCGGATCTCGGGCTGGCCGGCGAAGGCGCGGGTCCACTCCGGGTTGGGCGCGAAGGAGTAGGAGTACAGGGCGGAGGGGACGTCGCAGGCGCAGCCCGGGTACGTGTTGTCCCGCCAGGTGCCGCCCAGGTCGTCCGCCTTCTCGATGAGGACGAGGTCCCGCACTCCGGCCTGGCGCAGTGTGATGGCCGCTCCGATGCCGGACAGACCGCTGCCGATGATCAGTGCCTCCACGTCGCGGGTCTCACGGGTGACGGTCACTGCGGGGCCGTCGGGGTGCGGCATGTCAGGCTCCTGTCCGGGCGTCGGGGCGGCTGACGGTTCGGTGGTGCTGGGCGGGTGGGCGGAGGCTGTCGCGGACGACGGCCCGTGTCGTGCGCAAGGAGGTCTCCAGGACGGCCTGGCGGCGCCGGGGGTCCATGAAGTTGCCGCCCATCACGTCCAGGTCGGTGGCGGTGGGTTCGATGCGGACGACCCGGGTGCCCGCGGCCCGCAGCGCGGCGCACTCCTCGGTGAGGGTGCGGGTCATGGTGCGGCGCAGCAGCGCTTCCGCCCGGCCGAGCCCTCTGCGCGGTCCGGGAGCGAGCGAGCTCATGGGCGCGACGACGTACACCTCGTCGAGCCCGCTCGGCACCAGGAGGTCGGCGGAGGCTGTGGAGAGGATGCCGCCGTCCGCGTAGCGCCGTCCGTCGACGCGTACGGGCGGGAACCATCCCGGCACCGCCCAGGAAGCCCGCAGCGCGTCGCGCAGGGCGACCGCAGGCGTGTCGGGGTGTCCGAAGACCGTGCGCCGGCCGGTGTCGAAGTCGGTGGCCACCAGCCAGGTCGCGGGATGCCGGACCCACTGTCCGGCAGGTGTCAGCAGGTCCGCCAGGGCCGCCAGCCGGCCGGCGTCGCCCCGCCCCTGCGGCAGCAGGCCGGAGAGCCCGGCGAGCGTGGGAACGGTACGGCGCAACGCGTGCCGCGCCAGCCCCGGCGACCCGGAGAAGAGCGCCGGCCGGGGCGGGATCCCCCGGGGTGCGGCAGCGAAGTGGCGGACCAGTTCCGGGCGGGCGTCGTCCCCGGCGAGTTGCGCGGCCAGCAGCTCTTCCACGCCGATGCCACCGCCCAGCAGGGCCGCCAGCTCCGCCCCGGCGGAGGTGCCGACCAGGACCTTCGCGTCGCGCGGATCCCATCGCAGGGCCTGCTGGAGCGAGTGCAGTGCACTGATCGTCCAGGCCGCGCCGAGTGTTCCACCGCAGCCCAGCACCAGCCCGCGGGAAAGGGTCGTTCGTGTGCCCGCTGCGGTCACTGAGAATCTCCGCCCATTCGGATACCAACGAGATCCGGATACTAGCGGTATCCGAAAGGGCTGGGACAGCCCTGGGCGGAGATAAGATCCGATTGCTTCAAAGGGACTTCAGTGGAACCCCGCGCCGGACGGGAGAGGGAGCGAGACATGGCCCGCCTCAGCCGCGTCGAGAGTCAGGAGCGCACGCGCGAGCGGCTCGTCGCCACCGCGCGGGAGCTGTTCCTGCGCGACGGCTACGGCGCCACGTCGCTCAGCGACGTCGCCGAGACGGCCGGGTACTCCAAGGGGGCCGTCTACTCCAACTTCCGCAGCAAGGACCATCTGTGTCTGGCTGTCCTCGACGACATCCGGGCCGAGCAACTGGCGCTGCTCACGGAGTCCGTCATGCGCGGCACCCGGATCGAGGACCGTCTCGCGACGTTCACCGCGTGGGGCGAGGCGCACATCGGCGACGAGGCCTGGACCACGCTGGAGGTCGAGTTCCTCACCCGGGCCCGTCACGACGAGGAGCTCAGGCGTGAGATCACGGCCCGCGTGTCCGCGATCCACGAGGCGCTGGCCCGGCTTCTCGAAGCGTTGGCCCAGGAGTTGGGCGTTTCACTGGCGATGCCCGCCGACCGGGCGGCGACGGCCCTGCTCAGCCTCGGCATCGGGCTCGGCGTCCAGCGGATCGCCGACCCGGCCGTCCCCACCGCCGTACTGACCGACACACTGCGGCTCGTGCTGCGCATGGGCTCGTAGGCGCGTGTCTCAGGAGTGCCCTAGGGAGTGTCCCAGGCGGGCGAGACGCCGGTCGTGCACCCTGCTCAGGAGCAGCAGCGAGCAGGTGGCGCCGATCAGGGCGCAGAACATGTCCCACTGGGTGTCCCAGACGTCGCCCTGAGTGGCGAGGAACGCGTCGGCGGCGTGGCCGCCGGCGACGGCCGCGGCCCACTCCAGCATCTCGAAGACCGCGCTGAAGGCGAGGCAGGCGCAGACGGTCAACGGGGCGAGCCAGCGGCTGCCGCGCAGCGGCGAGGTGCGGACCAGGATCTCCCGGACCAGGATCGCGGGGACGAAGCCCTGCATGAGGTGGCCGAAGCGGTCGTAGGGGTTGCGCTCCAGGCCGAGCCAGTCGCGCACCCAGTCACCCGCGGGTACCTCCGCGTAGGTGTAGTGGCCGCCCACGATGAGGACCAGGGCGTGTGCGGCCAGCAGGCAGCACAGCAGGTCGCTGAGCGGGAACCGCTTGCGGAGCAGGACCGCCAGCGGCAGGCCGACCATCACCCACACGGTCTCCAGCACCCAGGTGGTCGGGTCCTTCGGGTGCCACGCCGACACGGCGAGCGCGAGGGTGACGCCTGCCAGCAGGACGACGGGGAGCCGCCGGCCGGAGAGGCCGGCAGCGGGCCCGAGGCCCTCCGAAGAGCGGACGGCGGTCGGGAGGGCGGACATGATGATGGTCTCCTCGTGTCAGGGTGGTCATCATCTTCCGGTCGCTCCCGACCGCCGGGCATGAGTACGAGTACTCATCGGCACCTGTGAGGGTGCCCAGGTGCTACTCGGTGGCGTCGCTCACCTGCTCCGTCACGTCGGCCACCTTCCACCGCTGGTTGGACCCGGAGTTCGGGGTCCACGTGGTGACGGGCGCGCCCTCGTTGGTCGCCTGGCCGCCTACCTCCAGGAGCCGGTGGGTGGCGACGTTGACGAGGGTCCAGGTGCCGTCACCGGTGCTGGACAGGATCCACTGCGCGGCCTCGTCACGCTTGCCCTCGTCGGGCTCGGCCACCGGGGTGTTGTCACGGACGGCCAGCCGCTTGCCCTCGACGGGGTTGGTGAAGACGTACCGGTCGAGGACCCCGGAGTCGGAGCGCACGGAACGCAGCTGCCACTGCTGGCCGGGAGCGGCGGTGTCCGCGGCGCCGGAACGGATGACCAGGCTGGTGCCGTTGTCCGCGACCGTGACGGCCTTGCCGCTCTGGACGCCCGTCAGCGTGTAGGTGTGACCCTTGCGCAGCAGCGGGGCGTCCTTGGCGACACCGGACACGCCCTTGACGGCGAAGGACGTCACGGACTGCGCGGGCACGGTGAAGGTGGCCGTGCGGCCGGTGACCTTGATCGGGTCGTGCTTCTTCAGCTTGCCGTTCGCGTCGGTCACGACGGGGGTGACGGTCGCGTTCCGGCTGACGTCACGGAACTTGGACAGGTCGATCGTGACGTCACGGGCCTCGGTGGTGCTGTTGACGTGGACGATCGAGGCGCCGTTGCCGTTCTTCGTCACCGCTGCCGCGCTGGAGGTGTCGTTCACCTGGATCAGCCGGTCGCCGGGCTTGATGAAGTGGGTGAAGTTGCGCGCGGTGTCGAACTTGGTGTTCGTGTAGATCGGGCAGGTCTCCAGGGTGTCCTTGGAGGTGCAGCTGAAGGGGAGCTGGATCTCGCCCCAGTTGCCGCCCTTGGCGGACTCGCCGCCCGGCTTCATGTTGTCGTAGTCCTCGACCGGCTGCCAGAACACCCAGGCGCGCGGCTCCAGTTCACGCAGGTCGTCGACCATGCGCTGGGCGAGGCCGAGGCCCGGCCGCATGTCCGTGAAGCTCTGGCCGTCGCCCCAGTCGCCCTCGACCTCGCTCATCCACAGGCGCTTGTTCTCGGCCTTGGAGATGTCGCGCACGGTGGTGCGCTGGCCGGTGCCGTAGGTGTGGACGTTCATCTGGTCGACGAGGTCGCGGGACTCGGCCGAGTAGCCGCTCCAGTTCGTCGCGAAGGTGCCCGGGTTGGTCTCGTCCATCGCGGCGATCTCGGCCTTGGCCTTCGCCTTCTTCAGGGCGGGTGCCAGGGCCTTGATGACCTTGTCCTGGAGGGCGGGGCCCATGTGGGCGCCCTCCTGGCGGCCTCCGACGGGCTCGCCGTCGGCGCCCAGGCGGGTGCTCCAGTAGTTGGTGTTGGGCTCGTTGAAGGGGTCGATGGTGTCGACCTTGATGCCCTCGGCCTTCTCCAGCCGCTTGGTCGCGCCCGCCATGTAGGCGGCGAAGTCGTCGATGGACTCGGGCTTGAGCTGGTCGTCGGTGGCGTTGAACCCGCCGGAGACGTAGCCGCTGACCGTCATGAACCACGGCGGGGAGTTGCTGAAGGTCTCCCAGTGGTCGATGTCGTCCTTGATGCGGTCCACCCACCAGCGCTGGGTGAGGTCGGCGTCCTTGTTCCAGTCCGCCGGGTCGTCGGCGCTCCACCAGTCGGTGTCCTCGCGGGTGGTGCCCGCGGGGGCCTTCCACCAGCCCTCCACGGCTCCGCCGGCGCGCAGGTAGTCCTTGACGTCGGGGGCGTTGCCGCCGCCGATGTTGTAGCGGGCGATGTTGAGGGCGAGGCCGTCGTCGTCGAAGAGGAGCTTGGCGAGCTTCTCGCGGATCGGCTTCGGGTAGTTGCCCGTGGCGTTGGCGAACCAGACGAGGCTGGTGCCCCAGCCCTCGAACTTCTCCTGCTTGTACGACGGGTCGGGCTGGACGGTGACGGAGGCGGTGTCCGCCGCTGCCACCTGTGCCGTGGACGACGGGGCGGAGACCAGCGCGGCCCCGGTCGCCAGAGCGGTGAGACTCGCGGCTCCGAGGAGCCGTCTGCTGCGGGTACGGCGTGCCATCGTGTGCTCCCAACTCAGGTGTGGTCGCTGTGGTGGACCCTCCCGCCCGTCGGGGGCGGGAGGGGATGGCCCTCGAACGGGTGCGGAGCCGTTCGAGGAGTCGGTGGGTGGGACGTGGTCAGGTCGCGCGGGTGGAACTGGGGGTCAGGTCGGTGGGCGGGACAGGGTCAGCCGGTCGGCTGCCGCACTACGGCGACGTCCCTGGCCCGCAGGACGAGAGCGCCGTCGGCGTCGGTGGTGCCGACCAGCACCTCTCCGGTCAGCCCGGTCAGCGGCACCGTCCCGTCGCTGCGGTTGACCAGGAACAGGAAGCGTGCCCCGGGACCACGACGGACGGTCAGTTCGACCAACCCCCTCGCATCACCCGGCAGTTCGCTGTCGACGCCGGCCGGAGCCAGCAACTTCGGCAACAGGCCGGTGAGCCCTTCGACCCCGAGCCGGGTGGAGACGTACGCGGCCGAACCGCTGCCCGTGGCCCGGCGGGTGACCGCGGGGCGCCCGGTGTGCACACCGGTGCGGTAGGCGGCGAGGACGTCCGTCTCCGGGTCCGTGACCGTGATCCGGTCGGTCCACAGGCTGCCGGTGCTGGAGTCGTCCAGTTCGACGCTCTCACCGGAGAGCAGCGGGCCGAACTCCTCGATGCGGATGCCGAGCAGGTCGCGCAGGGCGCCCGGGTAGCCGCCGAGCCAGATGTGGTCGTTCTCGTCGACGATGCCGGAGAAGTACGTGGTCACGAGGTGGCCGCCGTTCTCGGCGTACCGCGTGAGCTCCTTGGCGAGGTCGGCGGGGACGACGTGGAGCACGGGCGTGATCAGCACCTGGTACCGGTCGAGGTCGGTGCGGGTGGTGATCACGTCGGCGCGGACGCCGAGGGCGAGGAGCGACGAGTACCAGTCGAGCGCTTCCTGGCGGTAGTCGAGCAGGGAGGTGGGGTGCGAGTCCTGTTCGCTCGCCCACCACGACTCCCAGTCGAAGACGATGCCGACGGGGGCGGCCTCGCGCTCGGAACCGGCGACGGGGGCCAGGGTCTTGAGGGTGTCGCCGAGGGCCACGACGGCGCGGAAGAGGTCGCTGTCCTCCCCGGCGTGCGGCACCATCGCCGAGTGGTACTTCTCGGCACCGGCCGCGGACTGCCGCCACTGGAAGTAGCAGACGGCGTCGGCGCCGTGGGCGACATGCAGCAGCGAGTCACGGGCCAGATCACCGGGCCGCTTGGCGACGTTGACGGGCTGCCAGTTGACGGCGCTGGTGGAGTGCTCCATCAGGAACCAGGGCCGTCCGGCGGCGATGCCGCTGGTGAGGTTGGCGGAGAAGGACAGCTCGTCGCGGTCCTGGGGGCCGGGGTGGACGTAGTGGTCGTTGGAGACGAAGTCGATCTCGTCCGCCCAGTCCGGGTAGTTCATGCCCTTGGTGCCGCCCATCACCATGAAGTTGGTGGTGACGGGGACGTCGGGGGTGATCTCGCGCAGGACGTCCCGCTCGGCGCGCAGGTACTCCTTCAGCGCGTCCGAGGAGAAGCGCTTGAAGTCCAGCTGCTGGGTGGGGTTGGGGTGCGAGCCTGCCAGCCGGGGCGGCAGGATCTGCTCCCAGTCGCTGTAGCGCTGCGACCAGAACGCCGTGCCCCAGGCGTGGTTGAGGGCGTCAAGCGTGCCGTAGCGGGCGCGCAGCCAGTCGCGGAAGGCGCGGGCCGCGTCGTCGGAGTAGTCGTAGATGTTGTGGCAGCCCAGCTCGTTGGAGACGTGCCAGGCCACCAGGGCCGGGTGGTTCGCGTAACGGGTCGCCATCTCCCGTACCAGGCGCAGGGCGTGGTCGCGGAAGACCGGTGAGGTGGGGCGCCAGTGCTGCCGCGCCCCCGGCCAGACCGTCTCACCGGTGGCGGTCACCGGGAGGATCTCCGGGTGGGCCGTGGTGAGCCAGGGCGGCGGGGACGCGGTGGCGGTGGCCAGGTCGACCCCGATGCCGCCCTGGTGCAGCAGGTCCATGACCTCGTCGAGCCAGGTGAAGTCCCACGCGTCCGCGGCCGGCTGGATGCGGGCCCAGGAGAAGATCCCCACGGAGACGACGGTGACGCCGGCCTCGCGCATCAGCCGGACGTCCTCGTCCCACACCTCGCGCGGCCACTGCTCGGGGTTGTAGTCGGCGCCGTAGCCGAGACGGGGAGTGGAGTCACCGTCCGGCCCGCTCAGCACACGGGTCAGGCGGGTGGAGGTCATGGTGGTCCTTCCGGTGTGTCGCACGGGGGGGGCGGCGCCGGGCGCCGCCCCCTCGCACGGCGGTCCTACTTGTCGACGGTGAAGCCCTGCTCGTTGCCGTACTTGACCGAGGCGTCCTGCCAGGCCTTCAGGCCGTCGGCCAGCTTGGTGTTGGACACATAGGCCTTGCCGACGGTGTCGTTGAAGATCGAGTTGGCGTACTGCTGGAAGGGCAGGTACGACCAGTCGGCGCCGACGTTGGCGGCCGACTCGGCGAAGATCTTGTTGGCCTGCTGACCGCCGAAGTACTCGAACTTGGTGTCCTGGAAGGCCTTGGACTGCAGCTCCGCGGTGGTCGCCGGGAACGCGCCCTGCTTGATGCGGGTCTGCACACCGTCCTCGGCGTTCGCGTACTTGACGAAGGCGTAGGCGAGTTCCTTGTTCTTGGCCAGCTCGGGCACGGTCAGGGAGCTGCCGCCGTTCTCCGTGCTCGTCTTGTCGCCCTTGGTCCAGGCCGGCATCGGGGCCGCTCGCCAGTCACCGGAGGCGTTCTTCACGCCGGTGACGAAGTTGGCCGGCATCCAGGCGCCGCTGGGCAGCGTGGCGATGGTGCCGTCGCCCAGGCCCTTGTACCAGTCGTCGGTCCAGCCGGTGATGGGCGCGACGAGCTTCTCGTCGATGAGCTTCTGCCAGGTGTCGGTGTACTTCTTGGCGCCCGCGTCGGTGAAGTCGATCTTCACCTTGGTGCCGTCGACCTTGTACGGACGCGAACCGGCCTGCCACAGCAGGCTGGTGGTGAGACCCGCGTCGCCGGCGTCGGCGGCGATGAAGACCTTGGGGTCGGCCTTGTGCAGCTTGCGAGCCGCGTCGACGTACTCGTCCCAGGTGGTCGGGACCGCGATCTTGTACTTGTCGAAGACCTTCTTGTTGTAGAACAGCGCCATCGGGCCGGAGTCCATCGGCAGGCCGTAGACCGCGTCGCTCCCCTGGGTCACCGCGTTCCACGGCCCAGCGGTGTACTTGTCCTTCAGCTTGTCGGCGCCGAAGGGCTTCAGGTCGCTGAGACCCTTGGTGAGGGCGTACTGGCCCAGCGCGAAGTACTCGACCTGGGCGACGTCGGGCACGCCCTTCTTGGCCTCGATGGCGTTCGACAGGGCGGTGTAGTGCTTGTCGCCGGACCGCTCGCTGACGAGGTTGATCTTGACCTTGGGGTACTTCTTCTGGAAGTCGGCGGCAACCGTCTTGAGGGTGGGCTCCCAGGCCCAGACCGTGACCGTGCCGCCCTTCTTCAGGGCCGCCTGGAGGTCGCCGGCGGAGACCGGCTTCTGGTCGGAGCCCCCGTCGTCGGAGCCGCCACAGGCGGTCGCGCCCAGGGCGACGGCGGAGAGGAGGGCTATGCCGCGCAGCAGGCGGCTGGTCTTTCTGCGCATGAAGATGCTTCCACTTCTTCGTGGGTGGGACAGGTGAGGGTGGGTTGCGTGAAGCTGTGAGGGCCTGGGAGGGGTTACTCCTTGACGCTTCCGGCGGCGAGCCCGGACTGCCAGTACTTCTGCAGCAGCAGGAACGCGGCGATCAGCGGCACGATGGTGAGCAGTGAACCGGTGATCACCAGGTTGAAGATCACGTCGCCACCGATCGTCTCGGCCTGGGAGTTCCAGACGCTCAGGCCCAGGGTCAGGGGGTACCAGTCCGAGTCCTTCAGCATGATCAGCGGAAGGAAGTAGTTGTTCCAGGTCGCGACCGTCGTGAACAGCAGCACGGTCACGATGCCGGGCGCGAGCAGCGGCAGGGAGACCTGGAAGAAGGTGCGGGCCTCGCTCGCTCCGTCCATGCGGGCGGCTTCCAGCAGTTCGGTGGGGATGGCCTCGGTGGCGAAGACCCACATCAAGTAGAGGCCGAAGGGTGAGACCAGCGACGGGATGATCACCGCCCAGGGGGTGTCGGTCAGCCCCATCTTGCTGAACATCAGGAAGGTGGGCACCGAGAGGGCCGTGGTCGGCACGGCGACGGCACCGATGACCACGGCGAACACGGCCCGCTTGCCGGGGAAGTTGAACTTCGCCAGCGCGTAACCGCCCAGGATCGCCAGGAAGGTGGCCCCGCCTGCGCCGAGGACGACGTACAGCAGAGTGTTCAGCAGCCACCGCGTGAAGACGCCGTCGTGGTACGTGAACGTGTCCCTGATGTTGTCCCAGAGGGCGAAGTCGTGCGCGAACCACAGCCCGCTGGAGTCGGCCAGCCCCTCCTGGGTCTTGGTGGCGCTGATGACGAGCCAGATCAGCGGCACCACGGTGTAGAGCAGCATCAGGCCCGTGAGCACGGTCAGCAGAACGCTGCGCTTGGGGCGCCCGGGAGTGTGCTTGCGGGGCGTACGCAGACGGGACGCGCCCTTGCCCGCGCCTGCGGCCTGGGCGGGTATGGACTCGGAAGCGGTGGTGACGGGGGTGCTCATCGGGTCACGCTCCCTTGCGCATGCCGCGCAGCTGCACGATGTAGGCGATCACCATGGTGATCACGCCCATGATGATCGCGACCGTGGCGGAGTAGTTCTGCTGCTGGCCGTTGAAGGACAGCGAGTACGTGTAGAAGTTCGGGGTGTAGTCCGTCGTGATCGCGTTGCGCGCCAACTGCCGAAGGATGTTCGGCTCGTTGAACAGCTGGAAGCTGCCGATGATGGAGAAGATCGTCGCGATGACGAGGGCGCCCCGGATGGCGGGGAGCTTGATGGCGGTGATGACACGGAACTGGCCCGCACCGTCGATCTCCGCGGCCTCGTAGAGGGACTGCGGGACGACCCGCAGCGCGGAGTAGAAGATCAGCATGTTGTAGCCGACGAACTCCCAGGTGACGATGTTGCCGATCGACGCCAGCACCAGGTCGGGCGACAGCGGGTCGGGCATGGTCGTCCCGAAGGCGTCGTTGATGTCTCCGACGAGCCCGTAGCGAGTGCCGTACATGAAGCCCCACATCAGGGTGGCGACCACGGCGGGTACCGCGTACGGCAGGAAGATCGTGATGCGGAAGAAGTCCCGGCCGTAGAGGCGGCCGCTGTCCAGGGCGAGGGCCACGAACAGAGCGATGCCGAGCATGATCGGCACCTGGACGACGAGGAAGAGCGAGACCCGGGCGAGGGAGTCCCAGAACCGCTCGTCCTCCAGCGCCTGCGTGTAGTTGTCCAGGCCGACGAAGGTGTTGCCGCCGATCAACTGGTCGCGGAACAGGCTGAGGTAGATCGAATACACGATCGGCGCCAGGAAGACGAGGGCGAACACGGCCACGAAGGGCCCCAGGAAACCCCACCCCGTCCAGGAGCGGCGGTCTCGTCTCGCCGGGGGCGGTGCCGGCCGCGGTTCGACGGCCGCGGGCGGTTGTTGCGTCGTCATGTCGTTCCTCGTTCGTCACCTGCCGGAACCAGCGGCGCCGCCCAGCATCCGCATGGCCGCCCCGCCTGGATGTTTACGCAAACATCCACCTCGGCAAGAGGACGGTTCGCTGTTATGTTTACGTAAACATCCGATGGCGGCATGTCTACACTGCCCCGATCACGGTGGTCAAGGGACCATTGGTGACAAGGCAGTTCAAGCAACGAAACCGTGATGCAACGCAGGAGAGGAGGCGGCCGAGGGATGGACACGGCTGACAGAACCCCGATGAGCGTCCCCGGTGGTGGGCGCAGACGGCCCCGTACCGGAATCAGGACCCAGTCCGCCTCCATGGCGGACGTGGCCCGGCTGGCAGGCGTCTCCTCGCAGACGGTCTCCCGCGTCTCCAACGGCTACGCGGGGGTGACCGAGGAGACCCGGCAGCAGGTGCTCGCCGCCATGAAGGAGCTGGGCTACCGGCCCAACAGCGCCGCCCGGGCCCTCAAGCGCGGTGAGTTCCGCACGATCGGCGTCATCACCTTCTCGCTCTCCACCACGGGCAACGTCCGCACCCTGGAGGCGATCGCCAACTCGGCGGCCCACGAGGGGTACGCGGTGACCCTGCTGCCGGTGGCCGTGCCCACCCAGGACGAGGTCCGCGGCGCGTTCTCCCGCCTGGAGGAGCTGGCGGTCGACGCGGTGATCGTCATCATGGAGGTCCATCTGCTCGACGCGGCGACCATCGCGTTGCCGCCGCACGTCCAGGTCGTGGTCGTCGACTCCGACGCCGGGGACCGCTACACGGTCGTGGACACCGACCAGGCCGGCGGCAGCCGCGCCGCCGTCCGTCATCTCCTCGGCCTCGGTCACACCACGGTGTGGCACCTGGGCGGCCCGGACGGCTCGTTCGCCGCCCAGCGCCGCGCGGACGCCTGGCACGCGGCGCTCGTCGAAGCCGGCCGCACACCGCCACCGCTGGTCCGGGGCGACTGGTCGGCGGAGTCCGGCTACCGCGCCGGCCTGGAACTCGCGGCCCACGCGGACTGCACCGCCGTCTTCGCGGCCAACGACCAGATGGCGCTGGGCCTCCTGCGCGCCCTGCACGAACGCGGCCGACGCGTCCCCGAGGACGTCAGCGTCATCGGCTTCGACGACATCCCCGAGGCGGGCTCCTTCCTGCCCCCGCTCACCACCCTCCACCAGGACTTCGCCGAGGTGGGACGGCTCTGCGTCGAGAACGTCCTGCGCAAGATGCGCCTCGGGGGCGGCGAACGCGGCACGACCCTGGTG
Organism: Streptomyces sp. NPDC046862; assembly: GCF_040704615.1. Taxonomy (NCBI): domain Bacteria; kingdom Bacillati; phylum Actinomycetota; class Actinomycetes; order Kitasatosporales; family Streptomycetaceae; genus Streptomyces; species Streptomyces sp. NPDC046862. Next base: position 175,088 of record NZ_JBEYXP010000023.1, read on the forward strand.
CCGACCCGCCTGGTGGTGCGGGAGAGCACGGCACCGCCGGCTTCGCGGGCCTAGTGACCTGGTTCGGAGATGCGTGAGCAGTAACGGCAGATTCGGTCGAGGATCTGGTCGGCCGTCTTGGCCCACTTGAAGGGCCTGGCCTGGT
>NZ_JBEYXP010000024.1:0-173474 GCF_040704615.1 Streptomyces sp. NPDC046862
CCCATCCGCACCGCCCCTTTCCCCGGTGCCGCCCACCCCGCGCCAGGTATAGTGAGCGGGCCCCCCTCAACCGCGTCGGCGTCGCCCGGGCCACCCCGACGCGTTTCAGCCGCTTCATCCTGGTTAGTTCGAAGCGTTGAGGCATCCTTCTGACGAACCCGTCCCGGGAGGGTTCGACAGTGAGCTCGCCGTCCGGCCGCCCGGTCGAGGTCTCTCGACCGGGCGGCCGGATCGAGGACACCCGGCTGCCTCACGATCACACGGGCTCGGTGAGCATCTCGTCCCGCAGACGGGCGCAGCAGCCGCTGATCAGCCGGGAGACGTGCATCTGGGAGATACCGAGCTGCTGCGCGATGCAGCTCTGCGTCATTCCGCGGAAGAACCGCAGGTAGAGGATGGTGCGCTCGCGTTCGGGGAGCGCGCGCAGGCACGGCTTGACGGACTCGCGGTCGATGACGAGATCGAAGCCGAGGTCCGGACCGCCGAGGGCGTCACCGAGTGAGAACCCGTCGTCGCTGCCCTGGAGCTCGGCGTCCAGCGAGAGCGTGCTGAAGCAGTCCAGGGCCTCCATGCCGACGAGCACGTCCTCCTCGCTGAGGTGGGCGTACTCGGCGATCTCGGCGACGGTCGGGCTGTGCCCGGAGACCTCCTGCGAGAGGTCCTTGGACGCCGAGCGCACCCGGTTGCGCAGGTCCTGGACGCGGCGTGGCACGTGCAGGACCCACATGTGGTCGCGGAAGTGCCGCTTGATCTCGCCGGTGATGGTGGGGACGGCGTAGCTCTCGAAGGCGTTGCCCCGCACCGGGTCGTACCGGTCGACGGCCTTGACGAGGCCGAGCGCCGCCACCTGGCAGAGGTCTTCGAGGGACTCGCCCCGCCCCCGGAACCGGACGGCGATCCGCTCGGCCATGGGCAGCCACGCCTGGACGATCTCGTCGCGCAACGCCTGGCGCTCCGGCCCGTCCTCGAGCGTCCAGAGCCTCTCGAACGCCTCGGCTGTGTCGGGGGCGTCGTCGTGTGGGTGTTGCTTCGTTCTGACGGTGATGCGCATGCGCGTCGCATCTCCCTCCAAGAGTGACCAGGCAGTCACCATGGGAGGGCGCGCATTCGAACCGTACGGGAGACACCCGGGGCCTGGCGCGCCAGCTCCCACGGACGTGCCTCCTGTCCGAAGCACTAAACAGTCATTTCCCTCTTTCAGCCTGAACGAAACAATGAGGACTAATCGCCTGCCGGGCGGGGGGTTCGCTCGTACGCCGGCGGACGAAGCGGTGGGTTCTCCCGTCCGGCCCGGGGAACCCACCCCGGATGGGTGCTCTCCTCGCGCTGGCGTCGGCGGTCGTGTACGGCGTCGTCGACTTCGCGGGCGGGGTGCTGTCCCGCCGGGTCCACTTCGCCGTGGTGAGCTTCCTGGGACAGGTCGGCGGGCTGGTCCTGGCGGTCGGGATCGCGCTGCTCGTCCCGGCGGCGCAGATGCGGTCCGCGGACCTGCTGTGGGGGGCGGTGTCGGGGGTGGGCAGCGGTGTGGCGATGCACTTCCTCAACCGTGGGCTGAGCCGCGGGAGCATGAGCGTCGTGGTGCCGGTGAGCGCCGTCACGGGAGTGGCGCTGTCCGTGGTGTGCGGTGTCCTCTTCCTCGGGGACCGGCCCACCCTGGTGGCGTGGCTGGGCATCTGCGTCACGGTGCCGGCGCTGTGGCTGGTGTCCGGCGGCACGGGCGCCCGCGCCGAGGGCACGGCACGGGTGCCGGTGGACGGGCTCCTCGCCAGCCTCGGGGTGGCCGTGCAGTACATAGGCCTGGCCCAGGCGGGCGCGGCGAGCGGGGTGTGGCCCGTGGCCGCGGGGCGGCTGGCCGCCGTGCTCCTGCTGTTACCGAACGCCCGTCGGCACGCGCCGCGGTTCCGGCAGCCGCCGGAGGCCTGGGGCAAGGCCCTCGCGATCGGTGCGGGCGCCGCCCTCGGGCTCATCCTGTACCTGTGGGCGGCCCAGCGGCAGATACTCGCTCTCGCCGTCGTCCTGGCCTCCCTGTACCCGGCGGTCCCCACCCTCCTCGGCGTGACCCTGCTGGGCGAGCGGGTGTCGCGTGGCCAGGCGGTCGGCCTGGCGAGCGCCGCGGCGGCGATCGTCCTGCTGACGCTCGGGTGACCGAGGGCCAGGGCCGCCCCGCGCCCGTCGCCTCGCGGTTGCGGTCGGGCCCTTCCCGCGACGGCTGCCCCCGTGTCGGGCCGCTCCCCCGACGGTTTCGTATGTGCCGGGCCGCTCCCCCGACGACTTCGTACGTGTCGGACTATTCCTTCGACCTGGCGTAGTCCTTCGCCATGCCGCCCGCGAAGTCGTACACCACGCACTGTTCGTCACCGACGACCCAGGCGTCGTGTCCGGGCGGGACGACGTAGGCCTCGCCGGCTTCGAGCTCGGCCTCCTCGCCGTCGTCCATGCGAACGCGCATGCGCCCCTGGACGATGTATCCGTTGTGGTGCACCTGGCAGCTCTCGGTGCCCACGATCGGGGCCACGGACTCCGTCCAGCGCCAGCCGGGCTCGAAGGTGGCCACGGCGAAGTCGAGTCCGGTCAGGTGGACCGCCTCCAGGTGGCCGCGCGGGTAATCGCGCCGCTCGTCGGGCTTGCCGACCATTTTCGCCTCGATCATGACGGCTCCCTCCGTTCCGGCCGTTCGGGTTCTCTCTCCATCGTCCGCCTGTCAAACCGGCGGTGCCATCCGGGGGACAGCGGCGGCCGGTGTCCCCCGTACGGTCCCGGGGACCTCACAGATCCAGGCTGACGAACCCGTCGTCCTCGTCCGGCCCCGGTGCCGTCACCGTGTAGCCGAAGCGGTCCTTGAGCGCCTCCACGTTCCACGTCGCGGCACGGTCGCGGTAGTTGAAGACGATCTCCTTCTCGGAGCCGCCGTGCTTGAGGATGCGGGCCATGGCGATGTCGTCGGGGTGGGCGTGCCGGGCGCCGCTCGTGGAGATGAGGTAGCGGTCGCAGTCCAGCAGCCCGAGCAGTTCGTTGGAGAGGTTGTGGCCGCTGCCGTGGTGGGCGACCTTGAGGGCGTCCACGTGGAGGCGTCCGCCCTCGGCCTCGGCCCGGGGCCGCAGCGACGCCACGAGCCGGCGGTCGTCCGCGTCGCCGGTGAGGACGAGCCGCCGCCCCTCGTACTCGAAGAGCAGGCCGATGCTCGTGAGGTTCGTCTTCGACGTGTCCGGCTTGAACGGGGACGCGGCGAGCTGGTCGACGTCCACCCCGCCGAACTGCTCGAAGCCGGGGACGGGCGGGAGTTCGTCGGGGTCACGGCCCGGGATGAGGCCGTGCCGGGCGCACTCCTTGACCCAGACGGGGGCCAGCCGCTCCAGCTGCCCCCGGTCGGGCGAGAGCACGTCCAGCGTGGACCCGTCGTCGAACCAGCCGAGCGGCCGACCGACCTCGACGCCGCGCCCGCCGAAGGCGTCGTTCCACGGCGCCTGTCCCGTCAGGAGGGTGCTGGTGAGCTTCTCGCCGTCCTGGGCTCCGAACCCCTCGGTGTCGAGGAGGTGGTCGAAGCCGTTGAACCACACGTCCCCGAACTCCACCGGCCGGTCGGGGTCGGCCATCAGCGCGAGCACGCCCAGGATGTGGTCCTGGTCGACATGGGTGACGACGAGGACGTCGACGAGCCCGTCCAGAGCGGCGAGCGTCGGCTTGACGCGCGGGTACGTGCCCGTGCGGCCCCCGTCGACCAGGACGCGGTGCACGAAGGTGTCGTCGCCGTACTGCAGGAGGAGGCAGTCGCCGTCCTCGCCGGGCATCATCGTGAACCTGATCATCGCTGCCTCACCGGGATCATCCCCCCTCGTCGCCCCCCGCCTGATCACTGCTGCCTCCCCCTGAGTGCCACGATCACGAACGGTTCCCGCGTGTCGACGTGGTACGACAGCCTGCGGGCGTCGTTGAAGCGGTGCGCGCACTCCAGGTCGTAGGGGAACTCGGCGAGCCCGTGGATGAGCCGGCTCAGGCCCAGGGTGAACAGGGGCACGCCACGGTCGAAGGCCTCCACGAGCGCGTCCCGCGCCTCCCACCGCTCCCTCTCGGTGTGCGCCCGGCGCAGGTGCCGCATCGCCCACAGCACCGATCCGTCGCTGAACCAGTCGAACCCGCTGCGGAGCCGGTCGAGCCACGGGTCCCAGCGCTGCGGCTCCTCCGTCAGCTCGCTGCCGACCAGGACGTACGCCCCGGCCACGGCGGCCAGCGGGTTCCCCATCTCGCCGTAGAGCATGGACTCCGCGTCCCGGACGAGCGTCGCGGCCGCGTCGAAGGCACCGCGGGCCATGTACCCCAGGGCGGGCCCGACGCGGCGGTCGCGCACCGTCACGGAGACGGCGCTGCCGGTGGGGCTCTGCCGCTCGTTGACGAGCACCTCGACCTGTGCGGAGCCCCACGGCACCGGAAGGGTGACCAGGTACTCGACGTCGTCCAGGGAGACGACGAGGAACTGGCGGCGCCCCGTGGGCTCGCGGAACGTGGGCTCGCCCCGCTCGTCGACCGGGCCGTGCGGGCCGAAGCGGTAGAGCCGGGAGGCCGGGTCGCCGAGATCGAGGCTGGGGACGGAGTGCGGCACGGACCGTGCGATGTCCAGCGCGGCCGGCTCCCTGACACGCCGGTCGGACAGGGCGAGCGTGTGGGGGAAGTGCCAGCCGGCGGCCGTCGGATCGCCGACCCACGCCGCCTGTTCGATGCCGCTCGACACGGAGCGCGATCCACGGGAGCGGGGCACCGGGACGGACTTGTCGTCGTGATACGCCTCGTAGGGCTCGATGTTGCCCATGAGGTACTGCCAGGAGTGCGACTCGTACGGCGACCGGCCGGAGCGGAGTGTCACGGAGGTCTCCGCGCCCTCGGGTGCCTCGACGTCCTTGGAGAGCACGATGCCGGAGGGCAGCGTCGCCGAGACGACGTAGTGGCCGGCGTCGACCTCGTACCGGGCCGGCGGTGCCGAGGTCCCGCACGGGAAGAGGACGTTGCGGTGGGCGGCCCGGCCTCCGGCGGACGGGTAGATGCTGCCGACGATCTTCGCCCCGTCGGAAAGATCGGGTTCGTGGAGGTTCAGCGCGACAGTCACGCTGAGGCCGGCGCTCATCATGTCTCCAGGTGCACACGTCGGAACACGGGCCGTACGGTGACGGACTTGGTCAGCACGTGGTCGCCGAGCCGCGCCTCGAAGTCGTAGGTACCGGTGCGCAGTTCGATGGCCCACTCGCTCTCCGGGTCGGTGTCGTCCACGTCTGCCAACGCCCGGCGCAGCCGTTCGCAGCCGCCCTCGCTGCACACGAACTCGGCCTCGGCGTTGTCCTGGGCGGGCTCGCAGCCCACGTACACCGGAACGACCGGCGGGCCGGGCAACTGGTGGAGGACGAACACGGGGAGTTCGCCGACCGAGGGGACCTGGACGCCCGCGACGGCGCCGGCGAAGCAGGGCTGGTGCAGGAAGTGGTCGATCGCCTCCAACAGATGGGAGGTGTTGACCCGCCAGTCGCCCTCGGGGTCGTCGCTCGCCGCGCCGGCGAGGCTCCTGAGCAGGGCCTCCGTGAACAGGCTCACCTGCCCGGGGCGCGCGTGCGACTGATCCCCGGCCAGCGTGGCGTAGTACGGGATGTGGAACCGCCGCGGCAGTTCCAGTGGACGGGTGCCCGCCCCGAGCGGCAGCTGCCCGGCGAATCGCGTGCCCGAACTCTCGATGAGGACATCGGAGTTGGAGCGGCAGGCGTCCACGAAGAACACCTGTTGGGTGGCCTTGCAGCGTTTGAGCCCGTTCATCAGGCCCGCGAAGTCGAGGGCGCCGTTGAGCGGGTTGTGCTCGTCCTCGAAGATGTCGGCGGCCAGCAGCGACATGTCCTCTCCCTGCGATATTCCGTGTCCGCAGAAGTAGAAGACGAGACGGTTGTCGATGTGACTGTTCCCGCGGTCGTACCACTGCTTGACCGCCTCCAGGATGTTGCCGATCGTGGCGACGTCGACATCGTGGGGTGACCGGGTCCGGGGGTTCACGTACGGGGCCGGCTGGTCCTCGCTCAGCAGCAGGGCGACGCTGCCGAGCGGCTTGAGCGGATCGTGGTACTCGGCGAGCAGCCAGTTCGCGAAGGCGCGCGCCGAGACGGGAGGCGAGCTGAGCTGCCGCATGCCGTCGGGGTCCGCGACCGGTGCCTGGCCCCCGGCCAGCCGTGGGTACTTGCCGACGCCGATGACCAGCGCGTGGGTGCACGGAGGGCCGGCGTCGCCGTCGAGATGGATCACGGAACCGGCCATGGATCCTCCGGTGGTTCCCCTGCGATGCCGCTGTGCTGGAACCTGCGCACAGAGCAGCATTTCTCTTACTATATTCCGTAGAGAAAGATGTGTCCTGATAGGCCGTTAAAGAAGCGATTCGGCGGCTTAGGAAGCGAACTAAAAGGACCGATTTCAACTGGGGTTCGCCATGACCGAGGCACCTGTCGGAAGAAATCTCGTGATCTGTCTGGACGGCACGGGAAACCAGTTGAAGGCGAAAGGGAACACGAATGTGGTCCGGCTCTTCGAGATGCTGGACCTCTCCGACCCCGAGCGGCAGATCGCCTACTACGACCCCGGTGTCGGCACGTTCTCGGCGGCCGCCGCCTGGACGCCCGTCAGCCGCGCCCTGTCCAAGCTCTTCGGCCTCGCCTTCGGCTCGGGCCTGAAGACCAACCTGGCCGAGGCGTACACGTATCTGATGCGGCACTACGAACCGGGCGACCGCATCCACGTCTTCGGATTCAGCCGCGGCGCGTACACGGCCCGTGCGCTCGTGGGCATGCTCAGGGCGGTCGGGCTGATGCGGCCGGGCATGGAGAACCTCGTCCCGTACGCCGTGTCCGTGTACGCCAAGAACAAGGACTGGGCGCAGGACGACTGGGACCAACTCCACCGTTTCACCAGGGCGTTCTGCCAGTCCACGGACGGGCGTTCCGCGATTCCGGTGGAATACCTGGGCATCTGGGACTCCGTGAAGGCGGCGGGCATCCTGCGGTGGAACCTGCACTGGCTGTACACCCGCCGCATCCCGAACGTCCGCCGGGTCCGCCACGCCGTGTCCATCGACGAGAAGCGCAGACCTTACCGGGAGTACCTGGTCACCTCGGGCGACACGGAACGACCCGTGCCCGACTCGGTCGAGCAGGTGTGGTTCGCCGGGGTGCACTCCGACGTCGGCGGGACCTTCGAGGACGACCCACGGCTCGCCACCATCGCCCTCAAGTGGGTGGTGGACGGCGCCCTCGACGCGGACCTCCTGCTGAAGCCCGGCGCGTACGCCCACGAACTGGGGCTCGCCCCCGAGTACGCCTTCGGCAGGAAACACCGCCCGGGCGGGGTCTGGGCCCTGCTCACCTTCCGGCGCCGTCACCTGCCGCTTGATGCGCACGTGCACGCGAGCGTCGGAGCGCGAGTGGAGAGGGATCCGGCGTACGGGGCGCGCATTCCCGGCACGGTGACCTGGTCGGACAAGGACTGGCTGGTGGCGCACGGTTGATCCCCCCACCCCCGGGGCTCCGCCCCGGACCCCGTTCCTCCGGCCTGCCGGTCGTGCTCCTCGAACGGGCACCGGACCAGACCCGGTTCGGGTCGGTGGGCATCGACTTCGCGGCCGACATGCGGCAGGGCGTGGCCCATCTGACGGAACGCGGACACCGGCGGATCGGCATGCTGGACTGCGCGCTGCCGGGAACGCGCAGCCCTCGTGGCGACTACTTCCTCGCCGAGGCACGGGCTCACGGACTGCCGGTGGGTCCGGACTGGCTCGTCCTGTGCGGCGGCCACACCCTGGCGGGAGGGGAACAGGCCCTTGAAGAACTGCTGGAGCGGCATCCGGACGTGACCGCCGTCGTCGGCTGCAACGACCTCGTCGCGATCGGTGGCATGCGTGCCGCTCGCCGACGCGGCCTGCGAGTGCCCGAGGACATCGCCTTCCTCGGCGTCGACGGGCTGACCCCGGGTGAACTGGTCGAGCCGGCACTGAGCACCCTGTGCATCGACAAGCGCCAGGTCGGCCGCCTCGCCGTCGAACAGGTGGCTCAGATGCTCGAAGGCAAGGAGCCCGCGGTGGGAGAGGGCGCGTGGGTCGTACCGGAACTGATCGTCCGTGCGTCGACGTGACGCCCACCGGCCCGTTCCCGCTCTGAGCACGGCCCGCCAGGGCCGAGGCTCAGCGGGCGGGCCGGTGGGCGGCCGACCGGATCGACCGTCTCCTTGTTCGACTGAGCCCGGCAGGCCGCGTCCGTCGGATACCGGTCAGCGGCCGTCCCCGGTGTCGTCCTCTCCCGCCTCCAGGAGGTTGGCCGCGGCGCCGATGATCCGTGGATCGGGGGCGCCGACGACCTCATCGTCCTTGTCGGTGTAGTCGAAGCGGGCCAGCACACTGCGCATGGCCTCGACGCGGGCCCGCTTCTTGTCGTTGCTCTTGACCACGGTCCAGGGCGCCTGGTCGGTGTCCGTCTCACGGAACATGGCGACCTTGGCGGCGGTGTAGTCGTCCCAGCGGTCCAGCGAGGCCAGGTCCATGGGGCTGAGCTTCCACTGCCGTACGGGGTCGACCTGACGGATCGTGAAACGGGTGCGCTGCTCACCCTGCGACACCGAGAACCAGAACTTGACCAGGTCCACGCCGTCGTCCACGAGCATCCGCTCGAAGGCGGGCGCCTGACGCATGAAGCGGCGGTACTCGTCGTCCGAGCAGAAGCCCATCACCCGCTCGACACCCGCCCGGTTGTACCAGGACCGGTCGAACAGCACGATCTCGCCCTCGGTCGGCAGGTGCTCGACGTACCGCTGGAAGTACCACTGGCCGCGCTCGCGCTCGGTCGGCTTCTCCAGCGCCACGACGCGGGCGCCGCGCGGGTTGAGGTGCTCGGTGAAGCGTTTGATCGTGCCGCCCTTGCCGGCCGCGTCACGGCCCTCGAAGACGATGACGAGCCGCCGGCCGGTCTCCTTGATCCAGCTCTGCAGCTTCAGCAGTTCGATCTGCTGCAGCCGCTTGTACCACTCGTACTCCGGGCGATCCATGCGCTGCTCGTACGGGTAGTTCTCCCGCCAGGTGTCGACCGGGCTGCCGTCGGGACGGATCAGCACCGGGTCGTCCTGGTCGGTGTAGTCGACCCGCAGTCCCGACAGCAGTTCGGTCATAGTCGGCGTCATCTCCAGGGTTCAGAGGTTGTCCAGGGCAAGCGAGACGAGTCAGTGGAACTGCGGCACGATCAGATAGATCCCGTACGCCACCACCGCCGCGCACGCCACGAAGCACAGCGCGGCCTGGGCGAGGCCGAGGGCGTGGGCGCCGCCGCCGTCCGTGCGCGCCTCCTCGAACCGGGCGAGGCCCAGCACGCCGAGAGCGAAGACGACGACCACGCCGACGGTCACTCCCGTACTCACCGCGGCCACTTCGCCGAGAGCGGTCCAGTCCAGATGCATCGCTTGACTCTCCTGGTTCAGGCGGCCGTACGCACGTCCGCGGGCGCGGCGTTGCGGAGGGTGACCTCGTGGGTGTCGTTGACGTTGTGCGCGTGTACGGGGTTGCGGCGCGACGCGAACACGATGCCGGTGGCGACGGCGAGGGCCGCCAGGGCGATGACCGCGGTGCCGAGGTTCCCGCCGTGCTTGACGACGCTCGCCGAGACCCCGCCCACCAGCGCCGCCGCGGGCAGGGTGACCAGCCAGGCGATCACCATACGGCCGGCCATTCCCCACCGCACCTCCGCCAGGCGCCGGCCGAGGCCCGCGCCGAGGATGCCTCCGGAGCACACCTGGGTGGTGGACAGCGCGAAGCCGAGGTGGGCGGAGGTGAGGATCACGGTCGTCGAGGCGGCCTCGGCCGCGAAGCCCTGCGGGGACTGGATGTCGGTCAGGCCCTTGCCCATGGTGCGGATGATGCGCCAGCCACCCAGGTAGGTGCCGAGGCCGATGGAGAGGCCCGCGGACGCGATCACCCAGACCGGCGGACCGGCGTCGTGGCCCAGCGCGCCCGCCGAGATCAGCGTCAGAGTGATGACGCCCATCGTCTTCTGCGCGTCGTTCGTACCGTGTGCCAGCGAGACCAGTGAGGCGGAGGCGATCTGCCCGGCCTTGAAGCCCTTGGTCACGGACTCCTTACGGGCACGGGCGGTGAGCCTGTACGCGAGGTAGGTGGCCAGCAGAGCCGCGACGCCGGCCACGAGCGGTGAGGCGACGGCCGGGACGAGGATCTTCTCGACCACCTTGTCGAAGTGCACGCCGCCTGAGCCGGCGCCCACCCACACGGCGCCGATCAGACCGCCGAACAGGGCGTGGGAGGAACTGGACGGGAGCCCCAGCAACCACGTCAGCAGATTCCACAGGATCGCACCGACCAGCCCCGCGAAGATCATCGCTGGACTGACCAGTGTGTCGTCCACGATGCCGCCCGAGATCGTCTTCGCCACCTCGGTCGACAGGAACGCTCCCACCACGTTCAGAACTCCGCTGATCAGGACCGCCGTTCTGGGTTTGAGCGCGCCCGTGGCGATGGACGTGGCCATCGCGTTCGCAGTGTCGTGAAACCCGTTGGTGAAATCGAAGGCCAGCGCCGTGACGATGACGACCGCCACGAGGAACGTGATGTGGTCCATTTCTCGATGGAAGCGAGCGCTTTCATACAACGGGCGAACCGCAGGCAAAGATCGGGCATGCCGAAGGGAATGAACTTGCAAGAGTTGCGAAGCGCGCCGGGACAGCGGGGGTCTCGCCCCCGCCGCCCCTACCCATTCCCGTCCCCCCAGGGGCTGCGCCCCCGTACCCCCCATCGGCCTGACGGCCACGTCCTCAAACGCCGGACGGGCTGAGTGTTCAGCCCGTCCGGCGTTTCCTCGCCAGCGCGGTGGAGATCGCCTCCGCCGCCGTGGTCAGGGCCGCGACGATCTCCTGCACCCTGTGCGGTGAGTACCGCACGCTGGGCATGGCGACCGACACGGCCGCGACCGTGTGTCCCTCGGCGTCGGTCACGCCGCGCCCGAGGGCCACGACGCCCCGTTCCGAACGCTCGAGGTTGAGGGCCACACCGCTCTGCCTGACCGCGCGGAGTTCGGCGCGCAGTTCCATGAGGTCCGGACGTTCCTCGGACCCGTCGGCGGGGGCGGGTGCGTACAGCGCGGTCAGTTCGTCGTCGCTGAGGCGCGCCAGCATGACGAGGCCACCGCTGACCTGGTGGGCGGGGAACACCATGCCCTCACGGCTGCCCACCCTCAGCGCCCGCCCGCACTCGACCGACGCGATGAACCGTGCGGTCCGGCCGGTGCGGATGCTGACGTTCGCCGTCTCGTCGAGCGTGTCGACCAGCGTCCTGAGCGGGCCGAGGGCCGCGGCCCGGACGGCCCCGACGTTCGACTGGGCCTTGGCCGCGATCTCCAGGACGGGGCCGGCGCGGTAACTGCGGTCCTCGTTCTGGACGGCGAAGTCCCGGTACACGAGCGTGGAGAGCAGACGGTGGGCGCTGGAGCGCGCCACACCGAGCCGCCGGGCCGCCTCGGACACCGTGAGCGCTCCCTCGACCTGCAGGATCACGGCCAGCTGCAGCGCGTGGTCCACGCTCGTCACGCCGTACGCCGGCGGGTTCTTCATCGACCTGGCCATCGCGACCGCCCCTCCCCGGACCCGTCTTCGGCTGTTCTGAAGCTCTGAAGCTCTGGCCCCTCGCTGTTCTGCTGAGCAGAATCCACTGTTCCAGAAAGAGGCGTACGGCGCACGGTTCCCGTATGACCGTCCAAGAGCCGAACATCGTCTCGCCCGTCTCGCTGACCGCCGAGGACGGGCCGGACCAGCCGCCGGTGACCCCCGAGCTGGAGGAGCTCTACCGGGGCTTCGAGAAGGCCCTGCTGGTTCCGCTGTGGACCCGGATCGGCGACCTGATGCCCGAGCATCCGAAGTCCAGGGCGCTGCCGCACCGGTGGGAGTGGAAGACGCTGCTGGACCTGGCCGCCCGCGCCGGCGACCTCGTGCCCGTCGGCCGTGGCGGCGAGCGGCGTGCCATCGCTCTGGCCAACCCGAGCCTCGGCGGCAGGCCGTACGCCACGCCCACGCTGTGGGCCGCCATCCAGTACCTGATGCCCGGCGAGAACGCGCCCGAACACCGGCACACCCAGAACGCCTTCCGGTTCGTCGTCGAGGGCGACGGCGTGTGGACGGTCGTGGGACGCGATCCGGTGCCCATGCGCCGCGGTGACTTCCTGCCGCAGGCCGGGATGAACTGGCACGCCCACCACAACGCCGCCGACCGGCCCATGGCCTGGATCGACGGCCTCGACATCCCCTTCCAGTACGACATCGAGGCACAGTTCTTCGATCTCGGCCGCGACGAGCTGTCCGGCGAGGAGCACCGGACACCCGACCGCTCGCGCTCCGAACGGCTCTGGGGCCACCCCGGGCTCGCGCCGGTCTCGAGGTTCGGGCCCACCGAGGGCACCCCGCTGCTGCGCTACCGCTGGGAGGACACCGACGCCGCCCTGACCGACCAGCTGGCGCTGGAGCGCGCGGGCCACCCCGGCACCGTCGAACCCGGACACGCCCTGGTCCGCTACACCAACCCCACCACCGCCGGCGACGTCCTGCCGACCATCCGCGCCCAGTTCCACCGCGTTGTCCGCGGCGCGGAGACGGCGCCTCGCCGGGAGACGGGATCGTCGGTCTACCAGGTGTTCGACGGTTCGGGCCGGGTGACCGTGGGCGACTGCTCGTGGCAGGTCCAGCGCGGCGACGTGTTCGTGGTCCCGTCGTGGCAGCCCCTGTCGATCCGGTCCGAGGCGTCCGGATCCGACTCCGACTCCGGTGCGCTCGACCTGTTCCAGTTCGGCGACGCGCCGATCCTGGCCAAGCTCAACCTGTTCCGCACGCACGTCGGCCCCATCGAGGAGAAGCACACGTGAAGCTCGCAACGATCCGTTTCGGTGAACCCGGAGCGCTCGGTGACCCTGGTGGCCGTACCACCGCCGTCCGCGTCGAGGGCGACTCCCTGATCGACCTCGGTCTGCCCGACGTGGGCGCCGTCCTCGCCTCCCCCGGCGGGCTCACGGCCGCCGCGACCGCCGACGGTCCCCGGCACTCCGCCGCCGACGCGGTGTTCGCCCCCCTGGTCCCGCGTCCCGGCAAGGTGGTGTGCGTCGGCCTGAACTACCGGAACCACATCAAGGAAATGGGCCGCGACCTGCCCGAATACCCCACCCTCTTCTGCAAGTTCGCCGACACCCTCATCGGCGCCCACGACGCCATCCGGCGCCCGGTCGAGACGGAGGCGTTCGACTGGGAGGCCGAACTGGCCGTCGTCGTCGGCAGGCAGGTGCGGCGCGCGGACGAGGCGGAGGCGGAAGCGGCCGTCGCGGGCTTCACGGTGCTCAACGACATCACCTGCCGTGACTGGCAGTTCCGTACCCGGGAGTGGCTCCAGGGCAAGAACTGGGACTCCACCACGCCGCTCGGCCCGTACCTCGTCACGGCGGACGAGGCCGGCGGCCCGCGACCCGCGCTCGGCGTACGCTGCGAGGTGAACGGTCGTGTGATGCAGCAGGACAACACCGGTGACCTGCTCTTCGACCCCGTCGACCTGGTCCGCTACGTCTCCACGATGATCCGGCTCAACCCTGGCGACATCATCGCCACGGGCACCCCCGGCGGCGTCGGTCACGCCCGCAAGCCGCCCGTCTTCCTCCAGCCGGGCGACACGGTGGTGACCGAGATCGAGGGCCTGGGCCGGCTCGAGAACGAGGTGGTCCCGGAGGGGACGCGATGAGGGACCTCCCCACGACACTCGCCTGGGTCGCCGAGGGCACCGACCTGTGCCGCAAGGCCCTCGACGGCCTCGACGAGACGTCGTACGGCGCGCCCTCGCGCCTGCCCGGCTGGACCCGCAAGCACGTCGTCGCCCATCTCGCCGGCAACGCCGAGGCGATCGGGAACCTCGTGCACTGGGCGCGCACCGGTGAGCCCACTCCCATGTACGGCTCGCCGGAGCAGCGCCTGGCGGACATCGAGTCGGGCGCCGGGCTGTCCGGCGACCGGCTCACGGCGTGGTTCGAGGAGTCCGCGCGGGCGCTGGCGGAGGCGATGGCCTCGCTGACCGAGCCGCGGTGGCGCGCGGAGGTGGTCACCGCCCAGGGGCGGACCGTGCCGGCGGGCGAGACGCCGTGGATGCGCGCCAGGGAGGTCATGGTGCACGCCGTCGACCTCGGGACCGGGGTGCGGTTCGCGGACCTGCCCGGGGAGTTCCTCGCCGCGCTCCGCGAGGACGTTCTGGCCAGGCGTGGCCCGGGGAACGTCCCGGCCGTCCACGGCAGCCCGGCCGAGGTCACCGCGTACCTCGCCGGCCGTCCCTGCACGGGCGTGACGACCTCCGACGGCTCCCCCGCCCGGCCCCTGCCGCCCTGGCTGTGAGCGGATTTCGGGTACCGATGGATCGATCGCCCTCTGCTCGACGAGGAACCGGCCCCCGAGGAGAAGGACATGAGCACAGCGGACAGACACCGCCCCGACGTCCTCGTCGTCGGCGGTGGGATCGGCGGCCTCTCGGCAGCGCTGGCCCTGGCCCGCAAGGGGCTGGGAGTGCGTCTGTACGAGCGGTCCGCGGAGTTCGGCGAGGTCGGCGCCGGCCTCCAGATCGCGCCGAACTGCACCCGGATCCTCGCCGGCCACGGCGTCCTCGACGAGGTGGTCCCGCTGGGTATGCTGCCCGAGAACATGGTCATGAAGGACGCCGTCGACGGGGATGAGCTGACCCGTCTGGACCTGAGGGATGTGGAGAGGCGTTACGGCTTCCCGTACATGGTGCTGCACCGCGGCGACCTGCACGGCGTCTTCCTGCGCGCCTGCGAGCGGACGGGTGTCGAGCTGGTGACGGGCGCGCGCGGCGTGTCGTACGCGAACGTCGAGGGTGGCGCGCGGGTCACCTTCGCCGACGGCCGGTCCGACGAGGCCAAGGTCGTCATCGCCGCGGACGGCCTCCACTCGGTCGCCCGTTCGCTGCTCGTCCACGACGAGACGGTCGACTCGGCGTACGTGGCCTACCGCGCGGCGCTCCCGTACGACCGGGTGCGCGGCAACGGCGTGCACGAGAAGGACGTGGTCGTGTACGTCGGCCCACGCTGCCACTTCGTGCAGTACCCGCTGCGCGGCGGCCGGATGTTCAACCAGGTCGCCGTCTTCGAGTCGCCCAGCGCGCCGGCCGGCGAGGAGGACCGGGGCACTCCGGACGAGCTCGACCGGGCCTTCGAGGGCATGTGCGGGCAGATCCAGCGGGGGCTGCCGCTGATGTGGCGCGACCGCCGGTGGCGCATGGTCGACCGCGACCCGGTCACGCACTGGGTCAGCGGACGGATCGCCCTGCTCGGCGACGCCGCCCATCCGCCGCTGCAGTACATGGCCCAGGGCGCGGTGATGGCCATCGAGGACGGCTGGGTGCTCGCCGAGCACGTCGGCGCCCAGAGGGCGCGGCGTTCGCACGGTTCGTCGGGCGTCGACTGGGGGTCGGCCCTCGGGGCGTACGAGGCCGTTCGGCCCGAGCACTGCCGCCGCGTCGTCCTCACCGCACGCGAGTGGGGCCGGCTCTGGCACCACGACGGGACCGAACGACTGCGCCGCAACGCGCTGCTGCGCGCCCGCGACACCTACGACTACGCCTTCACCGACTGGATCTACGGCCCGACCGCCCTGAGCCCCGAGCAGGAACCGGACCTCTACCCGACGATCCCGCTGGACTCGGTACGGGTCTGAACGGGGCGGTGGTGGCGTGCGCCCTCAACTGTCGCCGGCGTTGCTGCGCAGGTCGACGCGGGCGCGGCGCAGGGCGACGGTGAGGGCTCCGCGGAGCGGGGCGGCTTCGCCGAGGGCGCCGGACTCGACGGGCGGAGGCAGCGGGGCGAGCGTGTTCAGGGCCTCGCGGACGGGGTCCAGCAGGGCGGGGTGGCTGCCGATGGGCCCCGAGCAGGACGAGTTCGTGGTCGACGACGGCGCAGACGGTGGCGATGGCCTCGCCGATGCGCTCAGCCGGCTCCGCGATCATGGTCGGCCGCCAGGTGAGCTCCTACATCAAGCCAGTACCCGCCCGACGCCTTGACGTGTCCACATCTGTCATCAAGCATGCGGGGAGCTCGATGACTTCTGGTCGATTCTGTTCGCCTCTGTGTTCCGGAGTGTTCTGGAAGGGAGTGCCGTGTCCAGCCGACATCGCATCATCCGGGCGTTGGCGCCCGCAGTTCCCCTGGTGCTCGGCGCGGGTCTCGTCGCCGCACCGGCCGCGACCGTACCGGCGGCCGCCGCGGACGCGCCGCCGCAGAGTGCGGTCACGGTGCGGCTCGACCCGTCCTACCAGCAGCAGGAGTTCGAGGGGTGGGGAACGAGTCTCGTCTGGTTCGCCAACGCCACGGGCGGCTATCCGGATCCCATCCGAAGACGGCTCGTCGACATGCTGTTCGGCGAGGACGGTCTCGCCCTGAACATCGCGCGCTACAACATCGGCGGTGGCAACGCGCCCGACGTCCGCAAGGACTACATGAAGGCGGGCGCGACCATGGAGGGCTTCTGGAAGGCCCCCGAGGGAACCACACGGCAGGACATGGACTGGTGGGACCCGAACGACAAGGACCACTGGAACTGGGACGCCGACGCGGGCCAGCGCTGGTGGGTGGACCAGGTCAAGAACAAGGTCACCGGCTGGGAGGCGTTCAGCAACTCACCGCCGTGGTTCCAGACGGTCAGCGGATACGTCTCCGGGGGCTTCGACGCGAGCACCGACCAGATCCGGGCCGACCGCGTCGACGACTTCGCCACCTATCTGGTGCGCGTGACCGAGCAGTTGGAGAAGAAGCACCGCATCAGGTTCGACACCATCGACCCGCTCAACGAGCCCAACACCCCTTACTGGGGCTCCCAGATCGGAGCGGACGGCCGGCCCACGGGCGGGCGTCAGGAAGGCGCGCACGCCGGACCGGAACTCCAGCAGAAGGTGGTCCTCGCCCTCGCCAAGGCGCTGGGCGGGGCGAAGACCCGCGCCGAGGTCTCCGCGATGGACGAGACCAACCCCGGCATCTTCACCCAGAACTGGAACGCCTACGGCACCGCCGCCCGGGACGCCGTCGACCAGCTCAACGTGCACACCTACGGCACGGGCATGCGCACCAGCGCACGTGACATCGCCAAGGGCGCCGACAAGAAGCTGTGGATGAGCGAGGTCGAGGGCACCTGGGGCACGGGCACCGACTTCACCGGCATGGAGCCGGGGCTCGGCATCGCCACCCGGATGGTCGACGACATGCGCGAACTGGAGCCCTCCGCCTGGGTGTTCTGGCAGCCCGTCGAGGACGCCATCCCCCAGGCCGCGGCCGGCAAGAACTGGGGCAGCATCCACGTCCCGTTCAACTGCACCGCCGAGGACACCCTGGAGACCTGCCCGATCCGGACCAACTCCAAGTTCAACACCATCCGGAACTTCACCCATCACATCCGCCCCGGCGACCACTTCGTGAAGGTAGACGATCCCTCCAGCGTCGCGGCCGTCAGGAAGTCCGGCCGTGCGGCGACCGTCGTGCACGTGAACAGCGGCACGTCCGCGCGCTCCGTGACCCTCGACCTCTCGCGCTTCGGCAAGATCACGCAGAAGGCCACGGTGACACCCGTGGTGACGAGCGCCGACGGCGCCCTCGTACGCGGCACCCCGGTCCCGGTGACCAACCGGTCGGCCACTCTCGCCGTCCCGGCGAAGTCGGTCACGACCTTCCTGGTCCAGGGCGTCATCGGGGTGGCGAAGGATGCCGCCCTCGTGCAGCCCGGCCACGTCTACCGGCTCCAGGGCGCGCAGAGCGGGAAGTCGCTGGCTCCGTCGGCCGACGGCAGCGGCGTCGTCATCCGTACGACCGACCCCGGCAGCGCCGAACAGCTGTGGTCCGTCAGGCAGTTGACGCGCGGCACGGACCACCGCGAGCGCTACGCCCTCACCCACGCCACGACCGGCAAGCGGCTCGCCGTACGCGACGACCAGGCCGTCCTGGAGGACCCGGACACACGGGACGGCAAGGTCGCCGAAGCCGCCCAGTGGATCATGTCGACGACCGGCGACACCACCTGGACCTTCGTCAACGCCGCCACCGGCCGCCTGGTCGACGTCACCGGACAGTCCGCGACGGACGGCGCCAAGGTGTCGACGTACACCCCGACCTCGGCGGCGAACCAGCGCTGGACCGTGACCGACGAGACGGTGCTGCGTACCGAGCCGGCCGAGGCGTTCACCGTCCCCGGCCTGCCGCCGAAGCTCCCGGTGACGGTGAAGCCGGTGTTCCGGGACGGCGCCCGGGGCTCGCTGCCCGTGGTGTGGAACATGCCCTCCGACCGCAAGTGGCGCGAGCCAGGGACCGTGCGCGTCACGGGCAAGGCGACCGACCCCCTCGGGCGGAGCGTCCTCGCGAGGGCGGTCGTCACCGTCGACACGATCGCCTCGACCCTCCCCGGCCGCGCCAAGACCTACGTGGGCGGGAAGCCGGAGCTGCCGGCCACGGTCGTCGGCGTCGGCCGGCACGGCGGCCGGGCCCAACTCCCGGTGACCTGGGGCCCGGTAGCGGACGGCGCGTTCGACAAGGCCGGGGTCGTGACACTGCGCGGTGTCGCCCGGGTCGTGGGCGGCGGCACGGCCGACGCGTCCGTGCGGGTGCAGGTCACCGAACCGGTGGAGGCCAACATCGCGCCCGACGACGGCGTCTCGGTCGACGCCACGTTCACCGAGAGCGGCTACTCCGCGGAACGCCTGCGCAACGGCGACCTCTCCGAGAAGGCCTGGTCCAACTGGAAGCCGGGGAACGCCAAGAACCCCTCCGACACCATCACCTTCACACTGCCCGCCGCACGCGACCTGGACCGGATCGTGGCCCACTTCCACCGGGACGGGGGCAACGCCTCGTTTCCCGAGAGTCTGAAGGCGCAGGTCCGGAAGGCCGGCGACGGTGCGTGGACGGACGCGAGTCAGGCCGTCGAGGTCGGGGCCGAGGGCACGCCGGTGGTCGACGTCCCGCTGGAGGCGGGGCCCGCGACCGCGGTACGCGTGGTGATGACGGCACGTCAGGGCGGCTACATCACCATGAGCGAGATCGAGGTGTACGCCAGGGCACCCGGCGTCTCCTCGGACGCCGCCGCCACGTCGATCGAGGTGGACGGCGTCCCTGTCGCGGGGTTCGGCCCCGGCACGACCGACTACCGGGTCGTCAGCGACGACCCGAACCGGAGCACGGTCACGGCGACCGCACGCGACCCCTACGCGACCGTCGCGGTCGACCGGAGCACCGAGGGCCGGCGGACACGGGCCGTCGTCACCGTGACCGCTGAGGACGGGTCACGGACACGGACGTACCGGATCGACCTCGTGCGCCGCTGAGGGGAGGCACCGCAACGCGTCGGGAGGGGGAGCCGCGCTCGGCTCCCCCTCCCGGTCACATCGACTTCAGCTTCAAGTAGCGGCGCATCTCCGGCAGTTCGGTCAGGGCGATCAGGACCAGGACGGCCGTGACGGCTCCGGCCGAGGCCCTCACGATGCTGGAGGGGATGAAGAGGCCTTTCTTCCTCAATCTCATTCTCATGGCAGGTTCACCTCCTCTCCGCTGCGTCGGCGAACAGGTCGGCGACCAGGGACTCGACGAACGGCACGGACCGCTCGACGGCCGCACGGACCGGTTCACTGAGGCCGACGACGACGTCCACTTCGTCGCCCTTCATACGGACTTCGGGTTCGCACCCGACGACGAGCACGCGGGGCAGTTCCCCGTCGCCCAGGTGGCGGGCGAGGGCGAGGACCTTGACGGGGTCCATGGCATGGGCCTCGGGAGCGGCCCCGCCGGGCAGCGCGGCGACATCGGGCTCGATGAGGCTGAGGGTGCCGGGTGACTCCCCGTGGGGCATGGCGTCGAGCAGGACGACGGTGTCGTATCCGTCCAGCATGCGGTAGGCCAGGTCCATCCCGCGGATGCCGAAGTCGGCGACGTGGACACCGTCGGGCCAGGGTCGGCCGGCGAGGGCGGTGGCGGCCTCGGGGCCGAAGCCGTCGTCGGCCATGAAGATGTTGCCGACGCCCGCGACGAGCACGCGATGGCCCGGCGGTCCGCCCTCCGTTCCCTCGAGCGGTTCGAGTTCGTCGGGGGCGAAGAAGAACCGGTGGCCGATCTGGCTCGCGGAGCCGAGGTCGCGGCCCGGGTCGCCGTCGAGGACGACCGCGACGTGCACCTGTCCCTCGAAGTCCTCCTCCACCGCGGCGACTTCGGCGATACGTCCGGCAAGGGCCAGGTCCATGATGTCCGCCCGCCGGGACGGCCTCAGCCGCACCCGGGTGCCGGGCCGGTAGGAGACGCCGTTCACATCGCCTCCCCCGTGGCCGCGCGGAACTCCCGGATGGCCCCGTGCAGTCCCATCAGCTCGTCGGTGCCGAGCCCGGCGCAGCGGTCGAGGATCTCTCGTGCCCGAGGGTCGCTCGCCCGCGCCTCGGCCTGCTCCTCCTCGGTCAGGCTCAGCACGCTCAGCACGAGCAGCTGATCGATCTCCGTCCCGTCGAAGAGGTCGCCCGGGCTCTCGGGTGCCACGCGCGGGAAGTCGTACAGCGTGACCGGCGAGGACAGCACGGTGTGCGCCCGGCCGTCCTGTTCGTCGGTGCCGACCAGCACCGGCCAGGTGCCCTCGTTGCGGCAGGCGGCCACGTGGTCGCGCAGGGCGGTGGGCGGGTCGACGAGGGAGACGAAGCGGCCGCGTTCGCTGTGCAGCACGGTGTGGGTGGAGACGAAGGCGTACGAGGCGGCGGCCTCGCGCGCGTGCCGGGCGCCCTGCTCGGGGACCGGGCAGTCGGTGGTGTTGGCGATCCGCACGGTCAGCCGGCGTACGCCGTCCGCGACCGGCTCGGCCGTGACCTCCACCGTGCCGGTGAGCCGTCGCCAGGTACGTACGAGGGCGGCGGCCGCGCCCAGGGGCTCGGTGTCGGTGCCCTCGGGAATGTCGACGGCCGCGGCGCCGGGGCCGCCGGTCAGCACGACCTCGCGTTCGGTCACCTCCTGCCAGCTGACGTATCGCTCCCCCGCCACGGTCAGCTCGTCGACGGGGAGGCCGTCCCGCATGACCGTGCGGTCCACCACCTGCAGGAACCGCACACGCACCGTCAGGTCGTCGGCGGGTCCCTCGTGGAGCACCTGTGTGGTCATGACGGCCCGCTCGCCGAGCGCGTCCGCGCAGACGGCGGGGAAGACGCCGCCGAAGGTCCAGCGTTTGGTGTTCTTCAGCGCGGACCGCCGGTAGGGCCACAGCAGATAGCCCTCGTACAGGCAGGTCCGGGTGATCTTCTCGACGTCGGAGAGGTCCGAGGCGTCCGAGGCGTCCGAGAGTTCCGAGTGGTCGGTGAGGGTCATGAGGTGGAGGTCCCCGAGTGGTGGAGGGCGGCACTGTCGAGCAGGGCGCGCACGGCGTCGTCGGGGCTGCCGAGGACATGCCGGGCGCGGTAGGCGTCGAGTCGGTCGTAGGTGTCCCGGGACAGCCGCAGCCAGGGGCTGCCCGCGTGGTAGCGGTCGGTCAAGGAGTGCCACAGGCCGGCCGGCAGGGCGTAGCGCGTGTCGCCGTCGGTCCAGGAGATCCGGGAGGCGGCGAGCCCGCGCCCGCCCGGGGCCTGGTGGAAGACGGTGCCGCTGAAGAGGAAGTCCAGCGGTACGTCGCCTTCGCCCACCGCGCGCAGGTACTTGGTGACGGCCAGCTCGGTGTCGTAGGGGCACTCGACGAGGATGTCCACAGCCGTGCGGTCGTCGAAGGCGGGGACGTGGACGGTGGTCCGCGCCCACGTGAGCGGCCGCATGCCGCTCGCCCACTGCTCCGGTGCCCCGAACAGCTCGGCCAGGGCGTCCTCGGTCTCCCGCCCGTAGCGGCGGCGGGCCACGTCGATGCGCAGGACGGTGTTGAGGGCGATCGAGCCGACGGGGCTGCCGCCGGTCCTGGTGATCTCCAGCCGGAAACGGAGGGTGGGCAGCGCGGCGAAGCGTTCCTCCCGCACTCCGGTGACGGCGAACGCGAGGTCCGGCGTCACCGGAGCGGACAGCGCGGGCGGCGCCGTCATGCGGGGGACAGGTTCGGCATGTCCCGGTCGACCGGGTTGCGGTTCCGGGCGTTGATGCCGGTGGAGCGGCGGGCCGTGGAGCGGTCGTCGCGGCGGTGTCCGGGCTGGTGCTTGTACATGCCCTTGTGGTTGCCGCGCCGTACGCCGGCGACGTGCGCGGGCTTGTCGGGCTCGACGTCGGGTCTGCCTACGGTGATGCCCATGACGCCTCCTCGATGGTGAAGGGGGTGGGTTCGGTGGGTTCGGTGGGTTCAGTCGCTTCGGTCGGTTCGGTGAGTGCGCGGAAGAAGTCCTCGACCCGCTGCCACACCTCGGGGCCACCGTCCAGTCCCTTCCAGTGTGCGCGGACGACGGCGACCAGGCGGTAGCAGTCGTCGAGCGGGACGAGCCAGTGCTCGCTCGCTCCACGGGCCCGGTTCACCAGCAGGGCGCACACGTCGGAGACGGACTCCGGCAGGTCGGGGTGGCATCGCTCGACCTCCCGCCAGCTGTCCGGAGGGACGGTGGCGCGCAGCGCGCCCAGCGGGCTCGGGTACGCCGCGGTGATCTCTCCGGTCTCGCCCGAACGGGTGAAGAAGGCGAGGGAGACGGGGACGCCGAGGCCGGCCCACACGGTGTCGCCGATGTGGCAGTCCTCGAGCCGTCGCCGCTCCTCCGGCAGCAGCCGGTAGCCACCGGACGAGGTGTCACCGTGGTCGAACAGCACGGCGCAGGCGCGGCAGGCGCAGGAGACGCCGCCGGTGGCGAGCTGGAGCACATGGCGGTGCGGGTGCCCGTACGCCAGCGGCTCGGCGCACAGGTCGCACCGCTGCTCACGATCGCGCCGGTCGTCGGCCCGGGCCGCCCGCCGGGCCACGCGCCGCAGCCCGCTCATCCGCAGGCACCTCCGCCGACGGGCGTACGGGTACGGTCGCGACCTGGGCCGAGGCCACGGTCCCCGTCCCCGTCCCGGTCGCGGAACAGCGCGTCGACGGGGATCAGCGCCCCCTTCGCCGGACCGCTCTCGATCCGTACGTCCTCGATCTCCGGTGCCCGGGCGGCCACCGCGTCCCGTACGGCCTGCTCGGTCCCGGCCGAACCGCAGCCACCGCCCTGGATCCGGACGCGTACGGCGCCCTCGGACAGCTCCACCAGCTCCGGAGGACCGGGCAGCGCGGCGAGGGCCTGCAGGACGCGGGTCTCGGCCGGGTCGGGGTGCAGGTCGTGGATCAGCAGCAGATGGCCGACCAGTTCGTCGTCGGCCACCCGGGCCAGCAGGTCCGGGTGTTCGGCCAGGTGGGCGGTGATCCGTCCCAGGCACTGCCCGTACAGCCCGACGAGTGTCTCGACGGTCTGTGCGGCCCGGGCCGCGGCGACGCCGTCCGGCAGGGTGTCCAGGCCGGACAGCCGCTCCTCGGCCAGCGCCACCTGGCCGCGGGCGTACGCGTCGTCCCAGGGATCGAGGGGCATCAGTGACCCGCCTGGCCGGCCAGCGCGCCGAAGGTCGGCGAGTGGGACTGGGTGAGGGTGCGTCCGCCGCCGAGGTACATGTGGACACCGCACGGCAGACAGGGGTCGAAGCTGCGGACGGTGCGCATGATGTCGATGCCCTTGAAGTTCTCCGGCCCGTTCTCCTCGAAGATCGGGCAGCCCTGCACCGCGTCCTCGTACGGGCCGGGGGTGCCGTAGAAGTCGCGGGGGCTGGCGTTCCACGGGGTCGGCGGGTACGGGTGGTAGTTGGCGATCTTGCCGTCGCGGATCACCATGTGGTGGCTCAGGACGCCGCGTACGGCCTCGTGGAAGCCGACGCCGATGGCGTCCTTGGGCACCTTGAAGTCCTGGAACGTCTTGGTGACGCCGGAGCGGACCTCGTTCAGGGCCTGGTCGACGAAGTGCAGCGCCATGCCGGCCGCGTAGGCGACGAAGTACATGCGGGCGCGGTTGCGCTCGATGGTGTTGGGGAAGGGCGGCGGGGTCCACTCCAGCCGGACCTCCGGCGAGGACGGTGTCTTCGGCAGGTCGATCTGCACGCTGTGCCCGGTGGAGCGCACGTGCGGGGTGTTGACCTTCCCCGCGAGGGCGGTGGCCCACAGGCGGGCGATGGGGCCGCCGCCGGTGTCCAGGGCGAGGAAGTCGTTGGTGCGCTTGTCGAACCAGCGGGGGCTCATCACCCAGCTGTAGTTGCCGCCGTTGAGGTCGCGCTTCTGCGGGGCGGGCAGGGTGGTCTGGTTCCAGGGGTGGCGCTTGTCGACCGGGTTGCCCAGCGGGTCCTTGTCGACGAAGGTCTCCTCGCCGGTCCAGTCCTCGTAGTAGGAGCTGCCGAGCAGGATGCGCATGCCGAGGTTGATGTCCACCAGGTCCGTGGTGACGAGCTGGTTGTCGACCACGATGCCCGGGGTGACGAACATGCGGTTGCCCCACTCGTTCATCTTCTTGTAGTCGTAGTCGACGATCTCCGGGTCCTGGAAGGCGCCCCAGCAGCCGAGCATGGTGCGGCGGCGGCCGACCTCCTCGTAGCCGGGCAGGGCCTCGTAGAAGAAGTCGAAGACGTCGTCGTTCATGGCGACGGCGCGCTTGACGAAGTCCAGGCAGCGGGTGAGGCGGACCAGGTAGTCGGTGAACAGCTGGGGCGTGGCGACCGTGCCGACGCCGCCCGGGTAGAGCGTGGAGGGGTGCACGTGGCGGCCCTCCATGAGGCAGATCATCTCGCGGGTGAGGCGGCTCATGACCAGCGCCTCTTTGTACGTGGCCCCTTCGAAGGGGTTGTACGAGCGCATGATGTCGCCGATGGTGCGGTGGCCGTGCTGGTCGCCGCGCGGGGCGGGGGTGCGCTCGGCCCGCTCCCACACGCCCGGGTTGGTCTCCTTGACCATGCGTTCGCAGTAGTCGACGAAGACCATGTTGTCCTGGAAGATCGTGTGGTCGAACATGTACTCGGCGGCCTCGCCGAGGTTGATGATCCACTCGGCGAGCGGCGGCGGCTTCACCCCGTACGCCATGTTCTGCGCGTACACCGAGCAGGTGGCGTGGTTGTCCCCGCAGATGCCGCAGATGCGGCTGGTGATGAAGTGCGCGTCGCGGGGGTCCTTGCCCTTCATGAAGACGCTGTAGCCGCGGAAGATCGAGGACGTGCTCCTGCACTCCACGACCTCACGGGCGTTGAAGTCGATCTTCGTATAGATGCCCAGGTTACCGACGATCCTGGTGATCGGGTCGAACGCGACGTCGGTGAGGGTGCGCTGCTCCGTGGGAGCGGCCTGGCTCGTCGTCACTGGGCGGGGTCCTTTCGCACATGGGGGCACAGAGGGGTGTCACGCGGGGGGGGAGCACGCACGGGGCGGGCGTGGAGTTTCGGGGCCGAGGTTCGGGGGTCGGGTCAGCGGCCGGGCCAGCGCGGGGCGAAGCCGGAGGTGAGCTCGGTACGGTTGTGGCGCCACTTGGGCTCTTTGTTGACCGAACGGTTGGTGATGGCGCGCAGCGTGCGCACCAGCGGTCCGTACGTGGAGGCCGCGAGGCCGGAGGAGACGCTGGCCCCGGGCGGCTCGTCCATGAACGGCATGAACTTGTCGGGGAAGCCGGGCATGGTGCAGCCGATGCAGATGCCGCCGACGTTGGGGCAGCCGCCGATGCCGTCCATCCAGCCGCGCTTGGTGACGTTGCAGTTGACGACCGGGCCCCAGCAGCCGATCTTCACCTGGCACTTGGGCGAGTTGTAGTCCTTGGCGAAGTCGCCCTGCTCGTAGTACGCGGCACGGTCGCAGCCCTCGTGCACGGTCTTGCCGAACAGCCAGGTGGGCCGCAGTTGCTCGTCGAGCGGGATGGGCGGGGCCATGCCGGCGGCCTGGTAGAGCAGCCAGGTCACGGTCTCCATGAAGTTGTCGGGCTGGACGGGACAGCCGGGCACGTTGACGATCGGCAGCCCGCCGGCCGAGCGGAAGTCCCAGCCCAGGTAGTCGGCCAGGCCCATGCAGCCGGTGGGGTTGCCCGCCATGGCGTGGATGCCGCCGTACGTGGCGCAGGTGCCGATCGCGACGACGGCGAAGGCTCCGGGGGCGAGCCGGTCGATCCAGGTGTTGAAGGTGATGGGCTCGCCCGTGCGCAGGTCGTTGCCCATCGAGGTCCAGTAACCGTCGCCGTTGATGCGCTCGTTGGGGATCGAGCCCTCCACCACGAGGACGTACGGGGCACCGAGCTCGCCGTCGGCGGCCTGGCGAAAGGCGCGCATGAAGTCGTCACCGGTCTCGTAGGCGAGCACCTTGTTGTGCAGGACGACCTTCGGCAGCCCCGGAATGGCGCCGAGGACCACGTCCTCCAGACTCGGCAGCGAGGCCGCCGTGACCGAGACGGTGTCACCGTCGCAGCTCATGCCCTCCGAGGTCCACAGGATGTGAACCTCCTCCACGGCCGCGGGGGCCTCCTGGATGTCGGTGCTCATGGGATCCCTTCCTGACGGCGTCCCCCGCAGCAGGCTGACATAAATGACAATCAGCCACCATTCGGACACTCCGTTCGGGGATGCTCCCGTGTCGGGGTGCCGAGGTGTTCCGGTGTCTCCTTCGGCCGCCGCTTGCGGACGAAGGCGGAACGCAAGCCGTGGTACGGGGCGGCCGGGTCGTCGAAGACGGCACGCATGCGCTCCAGTTCGTCGTCGCGCCAGGCGCTGAGCGGGCGTGCGGCCTCGTCGCGCTCCCGGGCGGCCTTCTTCGCACCCAACCGGGCGGGCAGCCCCTCGGAACGGGCCAGCCGGGCGGCCATCCGGGCGACCTCCCCCGCGAACTCCCCCGGTGCGCACTCCACGACCCGGTCCACCAGCCCGAGCGCCTGGGCCGCGGCGGCGGTGAGCGGCAGCGCGTCCTCGGTGAGCCGCGCAGCGGCCTCGGGGCCGACCCGGCGCGGCAGGGTGTAGGTCCAGTACTCCGAGCCGTACAGGCCCATCAGGCGGTAGTGCGGGTTGAGGACCGCACCGGCGCGGCACCACACCTCGTCCGCCGCGAGGGCCAGCATCGCGCCCCCCGCGGCCGCGTTGCCGGGAAGCGCCGCGACCACGAGGCGGTCGGTGGTGGTCAGGATCTCCTCCACCAGGTCGTCGATGGCCTCGATGTTGGCCAGGGACTCGGCGGCGGGGTCTTCGGCGGCCTCGATGACGTTCAGGTGAATGCCGTTGGAGAAGAAGTCCCTTCTTCCGCCGAGCACGATGAGGTCGACGGGGCGGGTGCGTGCGTGTCTGTATGCGGTGAGGAGGCGGCGGCACCGGTCGGTGTTCATGGCGCCGCCGGGGAAGTGGAAGCGGACGTAACCTACGGTGTCTTGTTCCTCGTAGGTGATGTCCGAGTAGCTCCCGCCTGTTGGGTGTCGGGTGTCGGTTGTGGTCGGTTGCCCGCGCAGTTCCCCGCGCCCCTTCAGGGGCGCTTGGGCCGCGGGCAGTTTGAATGTTGCCGGGCCCCCGGGAACACGGCGACGGCGCAGCTCCGGGATCCAGACCGCGCCGTCCGCCGTCGCGCGGCAGATCGCGCCGTGGCGGGTGGCCAGGAGTTCGCCAGGGGGGCCGGTGAGGTGGGGTTCGGGGTGGCCGCCGTGGAGGTACCACTCGGCGCCGAGGAAGGTGTCGAGGACGCCGGGCTGTGAGTCGGCGGCGCGCAGCTTGCGCAGCACCGTCTCGGTGGTGTCGCGCGTCCAGTCGATGCGGCGTTCCTCCTGGCGCAGGTAGGGCTGCCAGGTGTGGGTGGGCGGCGTGACCGGGGTGTACGTGCCCGAGGTGAAGCGTTCGACGGCGAGCAGCACCGCGCGCAGGGCGGCGTCGGCCAGTTCGCCCCGGTACAGGTCGCTCTTGCCGACGTCCGGGGGCACGGGGAAGTCCGCCGACGCCCACACCGGCCCGGCGTCCATCTCGGCCACGGCCTGCAGGACGGTCACGCCCCACCGGTCGAGGCCTCCCTGAACCGCGCGGTCGAGGGACGACGGGCCGCGGTCGCCGGGCGGCCCCGGGTGGACGATGAGGCAGGGGTACGCCGACCAGACGTCTTCCGGGACGGCGGTCGTCAGCATGGGGGCGATGATCAGGTCGGGCTCGTGGCCGCGTACGGCGGCGGTGAGGCGCTGGTCGTCACCGAGCGCCAACTCCACGGCGACCGGGTGCCCGAGGTCGCGCAGCTCCGCGAAGACCCGCTGGGTGAGACTGTTGAACGCGCTGGAGAGAAGGAGGATCCGCATCACGCGGTGATGCTCTCCGGCGGCAGTCGCACGACGTGCGAGGCACGCCACCGAGGGGCGCGCGCTTGGGCCGCCCGAGGGAAAACACACCTCGTCCGTACGCGCGTGCCGGGCCGGGGCCGCGGCCGTGCCTAGCGTGGCGGACCATGCACGAGCTGTCGATCGCCGCCGCCGTCGTGGAGAGCGCCGAGGACGTCGCCCGCGAGCACGGGGCGGACGCGGTGGCGGCCGTGACGCTGCGGATCGGCGAGCTGGCGGGTGTGGTCCCGGAGGCGCTGCGTTTCTCCTTCTCACTCGTCGCCGAGGGCACCGCTCTCGACCGCGCCGAGCTGGTCATCGAGGAGGTACCGGCGCGGGCCCGCTGCGGCGGCTGCGACGCGCGCTTCGCGGTCGGTTCGCCGCCCGCGTTGTGGTGTCCGCACTGCGACACCCCGGCGGCCGAGTTGCTGACCGGCCGGGAACTGGAACTGGCGGAGGTACGAATGGCAGGGAGCCCGTGATGTGCCGCAGCGTCGACGTACAAACGGCCGTGCTGGCCAAGAACGACGGTCTGGCCGCGGAACTCCGCGCCGATCTGGCCGCGCGGCGGGTGACCGCCGTCAATCTGCTCTCCAGTCCCGGCAGCGGCAAGACCGCGCTGCTGGAGCTGGTGCTGCGCCGGGCCCGCGAGCGCGGACTGGCGGTCGCCGCCCTCACCGCGGACCTGGCCACGGAGAACGACGCCCGGCGTCTGGCCCGCTCCGGGGCGCCCGTGAAGCAGGTGCTGACCGGCGGTCTGTGCCACCTCGAGGCCGCGCAGCTGCGCGGCCTCATCGACGGCTGGCTCCCGGACGGGATCCGTCTGCTGTTCGTCGAGAACGTCGGGAACCTGGTCTGTCCCGCCTCCTACGACCTCGGTGAGACGCTGCGCGTCACGTTGATGTCGGTGACGGAGGGCGAGGACAAGCCGCTGAAGTACCCGACCGCCTTCGGCGCCGCCCATCTCGTGGTGCTGACGAAGACGGACCTCGGCGATGCCGTCGGCTTCGACAGCGCCGTCTTCTCGGCAGCGGTGGAGCGCGTCAATCCCGGCGTCGAGGTCCTGCGCACCTCGGCCCGTGACGGGCAGGGCGTCGACACCCTGCTGGACCGGGTCATCGCCGTCGCGGACGGAACGGTGCCGCACGCCCCGCTGCTCGCGGCGGACCATCTGCGCCGCCACGGCCACGACCACGGCCCCGCCGAGACCCACGGCCACGACCACGGCCCCGCCGAGACCCACGGACACGACCACGGCCCCGCCGAGACCCACGGCCACGACCACGGCCCCGCCGAGGCTCACGACGCCCACGGGCACGACCACGACCACGACCACGGGCGTGTCGCCCCGGCCACCCCCGCGTGATCCCCGCGACGACCGCCCAGGGCACGACCGCCCCGGGCACGGCCGACCCGGCCGCGGTACGGCGGCGGGTGACCGTGCGCGGGACCGTGCAGGGCGTGGGGTTCCGCCCCTTCGTGCACCGTCTGGCGGCTGAGCTGGGCCTCGCGGGCCACGTGCGCAACGGCGTCGAGGGCGTGGTCGCCGAGGTGGAGGGCGCGCCGGAGTCCGTGGCGGAGTTCTGCCGGGCCCTGACCGGGCGGCCGCCGCCGCTGGCGGACGTGCGGGAGGTGGCGCAGGAGACCGTGCCGGCCCTCGGCGCGGCCGGGTTCGTCATCCACACCTCCGAGGGCGGCGGCGCGGGCCGGACGCTCATCCCGCCGGACATCGCGACCTGCGAGGACTGTCTGCGTGAGCTGGCGGACCCGGCCGACCGCCGCCACCGGCACCCGTTCATCACGTGCACGCACTGCGGCCCCCGCTTCACCATCTCCACGGCTCTGCCCTACGACCGGGCGACGACCACCATGGCCGCGTTCCCCCTGTGCCGGGAGTGCGCCACCGAGTACGCGGATCCGGCCGACCGCCGCTTCCACGCCCAGCCGGTGGCGTGCCACGACTGCGGGCCCCGGCTGCGGCTCACCGTCCCCGGCGGACGTCCGTGCGAGGGCGGGGCGGCTCTCGCGGAGGCACGGCGGCTGCTGGCGCGGGGCGCCGTGCTGGCCGTCAAGGGGCTCGGCGGCTACCACCTGGCCTGCGACGCCACCGACGAGCGGGCCGTCGCCGCCCTGCGCGGGCGCAAGGAGCGCGGCGGCAAACCCTTCGCCGTCATGTGTGCCGACGCGGCGGTGGCCGAGCGGCTGGCCCACATCGGCCCGGAGGAGCGGGAGGTCCTGACGGGCCGTCGGCGGCCGATCGTGCTGCTGCGCCGCCGGGAGGGGGCCGAGGGGCTCGCCGACTCGGTGTGCCCCGGCAGCCCGGACGTCGGGGTGATGCTCCCGTACACCCCCCTGCACCGGCTGCTGTTCGGCCTTCCGGGTGATCCGCCGGGCCCCGACGTCCTGGTGATGACCAGCGGCAACCGTTCCGGGGAGCCGATCGTCACCGACGACACCGAGGCGCGGGAGCGGCTCACCGGGATCGCCGACGCCTGGCTGTGGCACGACCGGGTCATCGAGGTGCCCTGCGACGACTCCGTGGTGCGTGTGCGTGCGGACGGGGGCGGCGAGGTCGTCCTGCGCCGGTCGCGCGGCCACGTCCCGGAACCGGTCGCGCTGCCGGTCCCCGTCTCCCCCGCGCTCGCCGTGGGCGGTGACCTGAAGAACGCCCTGTGTCTCGGGGCGGAGGGCAGTGCCTGGTTCTCGCCGCACATCGGTGACATGGGCGACCTGGCCACCGTACGGGCCTTCGAGCGGGCCGAGGACCGTCTGCGCGCGCTGACCGGGGTCGAACCGGAGCTGCTCGCCGCCGACCGGCATCCGGGCTACCACTCGACCCGGTGGGCGAAGCGGACGGCCGAGGCACGTGCCCTCCCCCTGCTTCCCGTGCAGCACCACCACGCCCACATCGCGTCCGTGATGGCCGAGCACGGTCTGGACGGCGGCGCGCGGGTCATCGGCGTCGCGTTCGACGGCACCGGGTACGGCGACGACAAGGCGATCTGGGGCGGAGAGGTGCTGATCGCCGGCTACGACGGCTACCGCCGCTTCGCCCATCTGCCGTACGCGCAACTGCCCGGGGGTGACGCGGGCGTGGCGAACCCCTGCCGTATGGCGCTGGCCCGGCTGCGGGCGGCCTGTCTGCCCTGGGACGCGGACGTGCCCTGTGTCGCCGCCTGCACGCCCCTCGAACTGCGCCTGCTGGAACAGCAGTTGGACCAGGACATCGCCTGTGTACCGACCTCCAGCATGGGCCGGCTCTTCGACGTGGTCTCCTCCCTGGCCGGTGTCTGCCACCGGTCCCGCTACGAGGCGCAGGCCGCGATCGAACTGGAGGCGGCCGCGGCCCTCGCCTGGCCGGAGGAGACCGGGGCGTACGTCTTCGCCGACGGCCTGGACCCCGGGCCGGTGCTGGCCGCGATCGTGGCCGACGTGCGGCACGGGGTGCCCGTTCCGGTGATCGCCGCCCGTTTCCACCGCGCGGTGGCGGTGGCCGTGGCGAAGGTCTGCCGGGCCGCCCGCCGGGAGACGGGAGCGGAGGTGGCCGCGCTGTCGGGCGGGGTGTTCGCCAACGCGCTGCTGGACGCCGAGTGCGCGGCGCTGCTGGACGCGGACGGCTTCACGGTGCTCCGCCACCGGCGGGTGCCGCCGAACGACGGCGGCCTCGCGCTCGGCCAGTTGGCCGTGGCGGCTCACAGGGATCGACGGCAACGACAAGGAGGACGCTGATGTGTCTTGCGGTGCCCGGCCGTGTGGTCGGGATCGAGGACCGGGACGGCACGCGCATGGCGCGTGTCGACTTCGGCGGCGTGGTCAAGGAGGTGTGCCTGGCCTACGTCCCGGACGTCGAGGTGGGCGAGTACGTCATCGTCCACGTCGGCTTCGCGCTGCAGCGGCTGGACGAGGAGTCGGCGCGCGCCTCGCTGGAACTGTTCGAGCAACTCGGCCTGCTGGAAGAGGAGTTCGGCGACGCGTGGGCGCGGGCCGAGGCGGAGGGAGCGGCCACGGACATCCCTGGGCAGCATGAGCAGGAGGGCGTGCGGTGAAGTACATCGACGAGTTCAACGACCCGGAGCTGGCCCGCCGGCTGCTGGACGAGATCCGCGCCACCGTGACCCGGCCCTGGGCGATGATGGAGGTCTGCGGCGGGCAGACCCATTCCATCATCCGGCACGGCATCGACCAACTCCTGCCCGACGAGGTCGAGTTGATTCACGGGCCCGGCTGCCCGGTGTGTGTGACGCCGCTGGAGATGATCGACAAGGCGCTGGCGATCGCGTCCCGCCCGAACGTCGTGTTCTGCTCCTTCGGTGACATGCTGCGCGTGCCCGGCACCGACCGTGACCTGTTCCGGGTCAAGGGCGAGGGCGGCGACGTCCGGGTGGTGTACTCGCCGCTGGACGCCCTGGAGATCGCCCGGCGCGAGCCGGACAAGGAGGTCGTGTTCTTCGGCATCGGCTTCGAGACCACCGCCCCGGCCAACGCGATGACCGTCCACGAGGCCCGCCGCCTCGGCATCCGCAACTTCAGCCTGCTGGTGTCGCACGTGCGCGTGCCGCCCGCGGTCGAGGCGATCATGACGGCGCCCGAGTGCCGGGTTCAGGCGTTCCTCGCGGCGGGCCACGTGTGCAGTGTGATGGGCATGGCCGAGTACCCCGACCTGGCCGAGCGCCACCGGGTGCCGATCGTGGTGACCGGCTTCGAACCGCTGGACATCCTGGAGGGCGTGCGCCGTACGGTCCGTCAGCTGGAGCGCGGGGAGCACCGGGTGGAGAACGCCTACCCGCGTGCGGTGCGCGAGGCGGGCAACCCGGCCGCGCTGCGCATGATCGAGGAGGTCTTCGAGGTCACCGACCGCGCCTGGCGCGGCATCGGCGTGATCCCGGACAGCGGCTGGCGGCTGTCGGAGGCCTTCCGGGCGTACGACGCGGAGCACCGCTTCGACGTCGGCGACGTGCGGACCGTCGAGTCCCCCGAGTGCCGCAGCGGCGAGGTGCTGCAGGGACTGATCAAGCCCCACGAGTGTGCCGCGTTCGGCACGACCTGCACGCCGCGCACTCCGCTGGGCGCGACGATGGTCTCCAGCGAGGGCGCGTGCGCGGCGTACTACCTGTACCGGCGGCTGGAGGTGGCCCCCGTTGGCTGACACGGACGCGATGGTGCCGGTCGTGAACCCCGCGAACTGGTCGTGCCCCATGCCCCTGCGCGACCACCCGGTGGTGGTGATGGGCCACGGAGGTGGCGGGGCGCTGTCCGCCGAGCTGACGGAGCACCTCTTCGCCGCGGCGTACGGCAACGAGACACTCGCCGCGCTCACCGACTCGGCGGCGGTCGAACTGGGCGGCGCCCGGCTGGCGTTCTCCACGGACTCCTACGTCGTACGGCCCTTGTTCTTCCCCGGCGGCAGCATCGGGGACCTGGCGGTCAACGGCACGGTCAACGACCTGGCGATGAGCGGCGCCCGGGCGGCCTACCTGTCCACGGCGTTCATCCTGGAGGAGGGCGTCCCGCTGGACGTGGTGGGACGCGTCGCCCAGGCCGTGGGGGCGGCCGCCTCCGCCGCCGGGGTGACGGTGGCGACGGGTGACACCAAGGTCGTCGAGTCGGGTCACGGCGACGGGGTGTACGTCAACACGTCGGGGATCGGGCTCATCCCGCAGGGCGTCGACATCCGTCCGCAGCGGGCGACTCCGGGAGACGTGGTCATCGTCAGCGGGCCGATCGGCGCCCACGGTGTGGCGGTGCTGAGCGTGCGCGAGGGGCTGGAGTTCGGGTCCGACGTGGTCAGCGACACCGCGCCGCTGGGCGGGCTGGTGGCCGCGATACTGGAGGTCACGCCGGACCTGCACGTGCTGCGCGACCCGACGCGGGGCGGGCTCGCCACCTCGCTGTGCGAGATCGCCACCGCGTCCGGCACCGGTGTCGTCCTCACCGAGAGCGCCGTCCCCGTACCCGAGTCGGTGGCCGCCGCCTGTGGCTTCCTCGGCCTGGACCCGCTGTTCGTGGCCAACGAGGGACGCCTGGTGGCGTTCGTGCCGCCCGAGCACGCCGACGCCGTCCTCGCCGCGATGCGCGCCCACCCGCAGGGCGCGGGCGCCGCCGTCATCGGCCGTTGCGTGTCCGAGCATCCGGGCATGGTCGTCGCCCGGACGGGACTCGGCGGCACCCGCGTCGTGGACCTGCCCCTGGGCGAGCAACTGCCCCGCATCTGCTGAGCGACGGCCCCCAACGACCCGGCCCGCGCCCTCCCGGCGGGCCGGGTCCGCCTCCGCGCGCTCAGGGCCGGTCGGGCCTGGGCCTCGCGTTCCGCAGCCGGATGCCGCTGAACCCCAGCGTGCTGGTGATCACCGCGTCCCAGAACTCCCAGAGGTTGTCGAGGACGCGCAGTTGGATGCCGGCGTCCCGGTGAAGCTGGAGCAGGTCGCCGACTCGCTCCGCCGGTCCCAGGGGTTCTACGGGCTCGGTCGCCACCAAGGCGTGCGATACCGGATCGCCGAACGGCCGGAACGCGGAGGCGGAGAACCGGTAGGCGAACAGTTCGACGCGCAGGAACCGTTTCAGCCAGCCGTACTCGATCGCGTGCACGCGCTCGCCGCCGCCCGGCCCGAGGACGCGGTCCCGGTCCGAGGCGGACGCGCCCGGTACGGTCCACGCCATGGCTCTAGGGCACTGGCGGGGGAACCAGTAGTCCGGGGCCCGGGCGTCGTCGACGGCCCACACGTACGCCTCATCCTGCTGTGCGGTGGCGGCGACGTGCGGGCGGAACACGGTGATGGTGGGGTCCTCCGAGAAGTGCAGCACTTCTCCGGGTCGTGGGCGCATGCCGCGGTTCTATCGCACGCACCCGCCCGTCGTGCGATGCCCGGGTGATTCATGACTCGAGGTCGTCGGCGAAGTGCCGGAAGCCCTGCCGGTCACGGTGGATGCCCCAGAGGGTGTCGGCCAGTACCGCCGGGTCCTTCCTGTGGTGTCCGGGGACGATCGCGCCGGGGATGACGAGCTGCGCCACATGGATGCCCTCGGCACCGAGCGTGTCGTGCAGCATCTGCCCGTACGCGCTCTCGGCGGCGAAGGCGATGGAGGTCCCGGCGCGGTCCGGGTGGGGAACCACGGCGGTGCCGCCGTTGACGAGGAGGACGGTGCCGCGACCAAGGGCGCGCATGCCGGGCAGTACCTGCCGCACGGCGGCGACGGGCCCGTGGACGGAGAACTCGATCGGCCCGGCGAGGTCGGCCGGAGTGGTCTCCAGGACCGGCCGCATGAAGTCCCGGTGCGGGACCGGGCTGTACTGCAGGATCTCGATCGGCCCCAGCTCCTTGTGCGCCGCGTCGAGGGCGGCGACGAGGGTGCCCGGGTCGCGTACGTCGGCGGCGAAACCGCGCGCCGCGATGCCCTCCTCGGCCAGGTCGGCGGCGAGGGCGTTCGTCCGCTCCTGGTTGCGGGAGACGAGCGCGACGGCGAAACCCTCACGGCCGAAGCGGTGCGCGACGGCGGCGCCGAGACCGGGGCCCGCCCCGATGATGGCGATGGTGGTCATGGTGTTCCCTCACGTGGGCGGTCGGTTCGGTGTCCGAGTCGAGTGTCAGTGCGGCGACGCCCGTTCTACACTCGAATCACTTCGGAGGCGGTGACCCGGACCGGGTCGACAGGAGGTGATCCGCGTGAAGGCGCGGTCGTTGGTGTTCGACCTGTTCGGAGACTACCTGCGCTATCGCGGCGGAGAGGTCAGACTGCGCACGCTCGTGGCGCTGATGGAGTGCTTCGAGGTCCCCGAGGCCACGGTCCGCGTGGTGGCGGCGCGGATGCGCAAGGAGGGCTGGCTGGACAGCCGGCGAGAGGGACGGGAAACGGTCTACGCCCTCACCGACGCGGCCTGGGAACTCCTCGACGAGGGGCGCGCCCGGATCTTCGAGCGGGCGCGCGGCCCGTGGGACGGCCAGTGGCACATGGTCGTCTACTCCGTCCCGGAGACCGAGCGGGCGCTGCGCGAGCAACTGCGCAAGAAGCTCGCCTGGTTCGGCTTCGGCCCGCTCTCCTCGGCGATCTGGCTCAGTCCGCACGACCGCGTCGGTGACGTCCTGAACGCCTTCGACGGCGTGCCCGCGGTGAAGCTCGACACGTTCCGTTCCCGCTCGGCGGGGCTGGAGGCCGACCGGGACATCGCCGCCCGGGCCTGGGAACTGGA
Source organism: Streptomyces sp. NPDC046862 (assembly GCF_040704615.1). Classification (NCBI taxonomy): domain Bacteria; kingdom Bacillati; phylum Actinomycetota; class Actinomycetes; order Kitasatosporales; family Streptomycetaceae; genus Streptomyces; species Streptomyces sp. NPDC046862. Next base: position 36,495 of record NZ_JBEYXP010000024.1, read on the forward strand.
CAAGCTGAACCAGGAGTACGCCGACCTCCTGGACGTCTACCGGCCGCGGCTCACCGGCTACCGGGCCGGCACCCTCCAGGGGGCGGCCGCGCTCGTGGAGCGGATGCGCCTGATCCACGACTACCGCCTCTTCCCCTTCCGCGACCCCGACCTGCCGCCCGAACTGCTGCCCGGAGGCTGGCACGGGCGCCTCGCCCACGAGGCGTTCCTGGAGGCGCACGGCCTGCTGCGGGCCCCCGCCGAGACGTGCGTGGACGAGCTCATCGACACGGCCTGAGGGCCGGCACGGACCCTCACCGAACTCAATACGTTTCACCTTCTAGACGACCGTCGAATATTTGTCGTACGTTGGTGGTGGCTGGTCACTGCGGCTCCAGCCGGTCATTGCTGCTCCGAAGGATCGGTGAGCTCATGCGTATCGCAGTGGTGGGAGGCGGGCCGGGCGGGTTGTTCTTCGCCGCCCTCATCCGGCAGGCGGACCCGTCGGCCGAGGTCACCGTCTTCGAACGCAACCGTGCCGACGACACCTTCGGATTCGGCGTCGTGTTCTCCGACCGCACCCTGGAGGCGATCCACGCGGCCGATCCCGTACTGCGTCAGGCGCTCACCGAGCACGGCCGGCACTGGGACGAGATCGAGGTCCGGCTCAAGGGCGAGCGGATCCGCTGCGGCGGCAACGGGATGGCGGCGGTCGTACGGCGGACGCTGCTCCTGCTGTTGCGGGAGCGGGCCCGTGACGTCGGTGCGGCCTTGAGGTTCTCCACCGAGGTCACGCTCGACGACCTGCAGGGCTACGACCTCGTCGTCGCGGCGGACGGGACGGGGTCGCGGATCCGTGAGGCGCTCGGGCCGGGGCTCGGCGCGAGTGTCGAGACCGCCACGGCCAAGTTCATCTGGTTCGGCACGGACTACCTCTTCGACGGGCTCACCTTCGTCCACGAGCGGAGTCCGGACGGAGTGTTCGCGGTGCACGGGTACCCGATCTCCGACACCGTCTCGACGTTCATCGTGGAGACCGACGAGGCGTCCTGGCGGCGCGCCGGTCTCGACGAGTTCGACGTGACCCGGCCGCCCGGTGCGAGCGACACACGCTCCCAGGAGTACCTGGAGAAGCTGTTCGCCGAGCAGATCGACGGCGGGCGGCTGCTGACCAACAACTCCCGTTGGGGCAACTTCCGCACCCGGCGCACCCGCCGCTGGCACACCCTGGACCCGCGGCCCGTCGCCCTCCTCGGGGACGCCGTGCACACCGCGCACTTCTCGGTCGGGTCCGGCACCAAGATGGCGATGGAGGACGCGGTGGAACTCTCCCGCGCCCTCGCCGGCCACCCCGGCGACCTGTCCGCCGCGCTCACGGCCTACGAGCGGGCAGCCCAGCCCTCCGTACGCGGGATCCAGGACTCGGCACGGCCCAGCCTGGCCTGGTGGGAGCACTTCGGCCGCTACCACGACACGTTCGAACCGTGGCAGTTCGCCTACCACTTCCTCACCCGCAGCATCGGCGACGCGCGGCTCGGCCGTCGCGCACCGGACTTCGTCGCGGCCAGCCACAGCAGCTGGGTCGCGACGTACGGTGCGGAACCCCTTGAGACGCCTTTCGAGAGTGCGCTCTGGTCCGCTCGGGGCCGCGTCGTCGACGTACTGACGGGAGCGGAGGGCGTTCCCGTCGCCGTACGAGGTACGCAGGACCTGCCGTTGGCGGCACACCCGGCGCCCGGTGCCTGGGGCGCCCTGCTGACCGCTCCGGACACCGAGGCCGGGCTGCCCGAGGTCTTCGCCCTGCTCTCCGAGCTCGCCCGCCCCGCCGGCGCGGACGGTCCCGGCGGTCCGGAGCTGGTGGCCGTGCGGGGCGGTACGCCGCTCACCCGCACCCTCGTGTGCGAGCGGGCCCGGATGCGGGAGAGGCTCCCGGCACTCGCTATCGAGACGGAACCCGACCGCGACCGGGCGGTCACCACGGTCCTCTCGGGCCGTGCCGACCTCGTGGGAGTCACCCGGTGACCAGCACCCTGCCCACCGCTGTCGGCAGCGGTCCGCGTCCCCTGCGCCCCCTGTTCGCGCCGCGCGGCATCGCGGTCGTCGGCGCCTCCCGGAGCGCGGGCAAGCTCGGCGCGGCGATGGCCCGTTCGCTGTCCGGCTTCGCCGACGCCGGGGGCCACCTGGCGCTCGTCAACGGCCGCGACGACACCATGTACGGATCGGTCGGCGAAGCCGCTGGACACGGTCCCGTCGACCTCGCGGTGATCTGCGTGCCCGCGGCCTCCTGTCCCGATGTGCTGGCCGAGGCCGCAACCGCGGGGGCGCGCGCCGCGGTGGTCTGCGGCGGAGGGTTCGCGGAGGCGGGCGGGCCCGGCGTCGCGTACCAGCGCCGGCTCGCCGAGGTCGTACGGGCCACCGGCATCCGGCTGCTGGGCCCGAACACCAGCGGTTTCCTCGCCCCGCACGCGGGGGTGACCGCCAGCTTCGTGCCGGGAGTGGCGCGGGTCCGGCCCGGGCGGGTGGCCGTGGTCGCGGCGAGCGGCGGTGTCAACCACGCGCTGGCGTTCGCGTTCACCGAGGCCGGGCACGGGCTGAGCCTCGCCGTCGGTCTCGGCAACGGCGTCGACGTCACCGCTGCGGACGTGCTCGACCACCTCGTCGACGATCCGGGGACGGGGGCCGTCGCGCTGCACGTGGAGTCGGTGCCGGACGGGCCCCGGCTGGTCGCCAGTGTGCGCGCGCTCGCCGCCCGGCGCCCGGTCGTCGCCCTGGTCGTCGGCCGGCACGACGTGGGTGCCTTCGCGGCCTCGCACACCGGGGCGCTCGCCACCTCCTGGCGGACCACGCGGGCCGCTCTGGCGCAGGCCGGCGCCGTGCTCGTCGCCGACGAGCGCGAGCTGGTCGACGCCGTGGGCGCGCTCGCGGTCACCCGCGCGCGGCCCCGCGCCGAGCCGGGCGTCGGCGTCGTCACCGCACAGGCGGGTCCAGGACTGCTGCTCCTCGACGACCTGCGCGGGCGCCGTGCGCGCGTACCGGAACTGACGGCCGCCACCCAGGACACCGTGGCCGGGCTGCTGCCGCCGCTGACCTTCCAGCGCAACCCCGTCGACACCGGCCGCCCCGGGCCCGAGCTGGGCGCCGTGCTGGCCGCCGTCGGCGCGGACCCGGGCGTGGACGTGATCGCGGGATACGCGCTGCACGAACCGGACGCCGTCGACATCGTGGCCGCCGCGCGGGAGGGCAGCGCCGCAGGTGTTCCCCTCGTTCTGGGACTCGGTGGTACCGGCGAGGAGGTCGTGCGGAGCCGAAGGGCGTTGCTGGAGGCGGGGATCGCCGTGGCCGCCGACCCGCGCGGCGTGGCCGCCGCCACCGCCGCCCTGCTGGCCGACGCGCGGGCCCGGGTGCCCGCCGTACCACCGACCGAACCGGCCGACGTTCCCACCGGCCTCACGGGCGGCCACGACGAGGACCGGGCGAAGGCCGTGCTCGATCGCCTCGGTGTGGCGACGATGCCGCGGCGGGCCTGCCCCGACCGGGCCGCCGCGCACACCGCGCTCGCCGAACTGGGCGGCCCGGTGGCGGTGAAGCTGCTCGACGCGGCGGTCCTGCACAAGACCGAGATCGGCGGAGTGCGCCTGGGCGTCGGGACGGCCGCCGAACTGGACGTGGCGCTCGACGCGCTCGACGCCGCGGGCGCCCGCCGCTACCTCGTGGAGTCGATGGCTCCGGCCGGGGTCGACCTCGTCGTCGGTGCCCGCCGCGATCCCGTGTTCGGTCCCCTGGTGCTCCTCGGGCTGGGCGGCACCACGGCCGAGGCGCTGGCCGACGTCGCGATCCGACTGGCCCCGCTCGCATCGGCCGAGGCCGCCGCCATGCCGGACGAACTGGCCGGGCGGGCCCTGCTCGCCGGCTGGCGCGGAGGGCCCGTCCTCGATGCCGGGGACCTGGGCCGGGTCGTGGCGGCCCTCGGGGCCCTGCTCACCGCCAACCCGCTCCTCGACGAGATCGAGATCAACCCCTTGCGGCTCACCGCGCACGCTCTCGTCGCGCTGGACGCCGTCATCGTCACCAGGGAGGCCGACGATGCCCACCCCGATCGCTGAGAACACGGTCCCCTGGCCCGAGGCGGAGGCGGAACGCTACGTCGCCGAGGGCTACTGGGCGGGCGTGCCGCTGGGCACCCTGCTCCAGCAGGTCGCCGACAGGGTTCCTGACGCCCCCGCCCTCGTCGACCCGGCCGCGCTCGACGGCACCGGACTGCGCCTCACCCACGCGGAACTCGCGGAACGGGCCGACGCGGCCGCCGGGCGGCTGCTGGACCTGGGAATCGCGGCGGGCGACCGCATCGTCGTGCAGCTGGGCAACGGCTGGGAGTTCGTGGTCCTCACCCTCGCGTGTCTGCGTGCGGGCATCGTGCCGGTGATGGCCCTGCCCGCCCACCGGCGCGCCGAACTCGGCCATCTGGCCGTCCACGCGGAGGCGGTCGCGATCGCGGTGCCGGACGTCCTGCGCGGCTTCGATCACCAGGCTCTCGGCCACGAGCTGGCCACCGAGGTGCGCGCCGCCACGGGAGCGGACTGGCACGTACTGGTCGCGGGAGACCGTATGGCGCCCGGCAGCGTGGATCTGCGCGCGCTGTGCGCCCCGGCCACCGACGCGAAGGCCGACCGCGCCCGTCTCGACGCGTCCGCCCCCGCCGCCCGTGACGTGGCCGTCTTCCTGCTGTCCGGGGGAACGACCGGACTGCCCAAGCTCATCGCCCGGACCCACGACGACTACGCGTACAACGCCCGGGCGAGTGCGGACGTGGCCGCCGTCGGGGCGGACACGGTGTACCTGGTGAGCCTGCCCGCGGGACACAACTTCCCGCTCGCCTGCCCCGGCATCCTGGGCGCGCTGCTGGCCGGCGGGCGGCTCGTCACCCTGCCGTCCCCGGAGCCCGCCCGCGCGTTCGCCACGATCGAGGCCGAGGGCGTCACGCACACCGCTCTCGTGCCGGCCGTCGCCGCCAGGTGGATGGAGCACGCGGCGGAACACGGTTCGGGCGGGCTCGGGAGCCTGCGGGTCGTGCAGGTGGGCGGCGCCCGGCTGGCCGACGAGCTGGCGTACAAGGTGAAGCCCGTGCTCGGGGCGACGCTCCAGCAGGTCTTCGGCATGGCGGAGGGACTACTGAACTACACCGGTCTCGACGACCCGGACGACATCGTGTGCACCACCCAGGGCCGGCCGTTGTGCCCGGCCGACGAGGTGCGGATCGTCGACGCACTCGACCAGGACGTCCCCGACGGGCAGCCCGGGCTGCTACTCACCCGCGGCCCCTACACGCCCCGTGGCTACTACCGGGCCGCCGAGCAGAACGCCCGGGCCTTCACCTCCGACGGCTGGTACCGCTCCGGCGACATCTGCCGCCGCACACCCGAGGGCAACCTGATCGTCGAAGGCCGCGACAAGGACATGATCAACCGGGGCGGCGAGAAGATCTCCGCGGAGGAAGTGGAGAACCTCGCCTACCAGTTGCCGTCCGTGAGCCAGGTGGCCGCGGTCGCCATGCCCGATCCCCGGCTCGGCGAGCGTGTGTGCCTGTACGTCGTCCCGCGCGCCGGCGAGACGGTCACGCTCGACGAGATCCGCGGCCTCATGGAGGAGGCCGGAGTCGCCCGCTTCAAGTTGCCCGAACGGCTCGTGGTCGTGGACGAACTCGCGTCGACGAAGGTCGGGAAGGTCGACAAGAAGGCGTTGCGGGCGGACATCGCCCGGCGGCTGACCGCGGAGACGACACCCTGACGCGTACCGAGACTGCCGGAGACGCCGAGGGGCGGGTGCCGTGGACACGGCGCCCGCCCCTCGGTATGTCCGCTGGACTCAGCTGCACTTACGTCCGGTGTTGATGCACTGGACCGCCTTGTTCATCAGCCGCGCGTCGAACACGTTGATGAAGTCGTCGTGGTCCGTGATCGGCTTGTGCGCCTGCTCCGGGAAGCCGTCCACCGCGTAGAACGGACGGGTCTTGCCGTTGTCCTTCACGCTGGGCGCGTCCACGTCGTACACCATGCGGTGCACCAGCTGCGGAATGGCCCTGAAGCCGCTGGGGCAGTTGCCGCTCGCGTCGGCGAACGCCACGTGCGTGCGGTGGTTGGCGCTGTCGATGTTCTTGCCGTCCCAGCAGCTCTGGTACTTGAAGGTACGCACCACGTCGCTGCCCGACGGGCAGAGCGGGTACTTGTCCTTCAGCTGCACCTTGTTCTCGAAGCCGGTGCAGCTCCAGGAGGCGTTGGCGTTGGCCGGGCCGTTGGTGAACGCCTTGGCGTCACCGGTGATGATGCGCAGGAACTTCGGCATCGCCACGACCTTGCCGCGCGGGCTGCCGGCGAAGGTCAGGGTGGACGACCTGGCCGTAAGGATCTTGCCGATGTTGCCCTCGGCGCCGCCGCCCTGCTTACCGGCGTCGAACTCCTTGGTGCCGTCCTGCAGGCGCAGCACCGGCCAGTAGTAGGAGGACTTGTCGCCCTGGTTCTTGCAACTGGTCCTGGCCTTGGCGAAGTCCTGGTCGGTCGCGAAGGCGTTGTTGGACTGGTTGCCGACGTAGTCGTGCGTGTGGTGGGCACCGTTGGTGACGCCGGGCGCGACGATGACGTTGTCGGTGTTGTAGAGCTTGTTGGCGTTCACGCCGCACTTGGTGGCGAAGGTACCCGTCGAGGCCTTGCCCGACTTGCGCTGGGCGCTCACGTTGGGGCGGACCTTGGTGATGTCCACGTAGTCGGCGGAGACGGGGCCTCCGGCGGCGGCCTGGCCGGCGTTGCCGCCCGCGCCGCCCTGGTTGTTGCCGCCTTGGTTGTTGCCGCCCTGGTTGTTGTTGCCGCCCTGGTTGTTGCCCTGACCGGCGTTGGTCTGGTTGCCGGTGGCACGCAGGGTGCAGGCGGCCAGGGCGTCGAGCCCCTGGGGCTTGGTGCCCACACGGCCGATGGCGATGACGATCCGGTCGATCGTCGCCTTCCGCTTGTCCTTCAGCGGATTCACGATCGCGTTCTGCGCGAAGCCGGCGTCCTGCTGGATCGCCCGCTGGGACGTGGACAGTCGCTGGTAGGCCTCGGATATCTGCTTGTCGAGGAGCGCCAGTTCCTTGTCCACCTGGGTACGTGCCTGGGCCGGCACCGCCGTCAGCTTCTGGCCGACGTCGGGGCAGTCGATGGTGGATGTCGCGGCCGCCGCGGACTGCGCCTGGGCGGACTTCTGCGCCGAGTTGGTCTCACCGGCAGAGGCGTAGATGTTCGCCGCCACGATTCCACCGGCCCCCAGGGCCAGCGCTGCTACCGCGCCCACCGCCCGAACGGTGGTGTTCGATCTCTTTCGCGAGTTGCGTCTCATCAGGCCTCTCTGCACTTTCTTGAACTTCTTCTGAGCCGGCTGGACATCCGGTATGGGCGAAGCTCTCTTCGATACGGATGTGAGCGCCGATTGTTCAGCGAATTCACAGATTCATGCTTTCCTCCATCCATAAGCGAGGCATCGGCACATGAGTCCGGCAGGACACGAGTAAACCGGCGATAGCACGACAGATGCAGGACGCACGTTTCAGGCCACGAGAGATGCACGTCGCGGGTGACTCGCGTCACGTACAAAACGACCACAACACACAGTATGAGCTCTGAGGGCTCAAGGATTTACCGCCCTGACCTGGGTCTCTAACCTCCCGGCAACAGCTGCCAGAAGGCACGCGCCAGAAGGAGAACCATGGCCAGATCCAGCCACCTCGGCTCACACGACGTCGCCGCCACGGGCGCCGCCCCCGGGCTCCGCCTCTCCTCCCGTCGCCGCCCCGCGACCGCCCTCGGCGTGGTCCTCGCGCTCGGACTCCTGGCCGCCTGCGGGGGCGGCGACGACGGCAAGCCCACGGTGGCGGAGAACAAGATCTCCGCCGGCAAGGTGCCCGGCTACTACCCCAAGGACTACAGCGACCTGATCGAGGCGGCGAAGAAGGAGGGCGGCAAGCTCACCGTCTACTCCAACCTCGGCGACGAGAACATGGCTCCCATCGTGCGGGACTTCAAGAAGAAGTACGACTTCATCAAGACCGTCTCGGTCAACGAGCTCGACAGCGACGAGCTGTTCCAGAAGGTCCTCTCGGAGAACGCGGCCGGCAAGTCGCCCGCGGACGTGCTGATCTCCAGCGCGGCGAGCGCCTGGACGAGTTTCTCGCAGCGCAAGAACACGGTGCTGGACTACAAGTCCCCGGAGCTGTCCGAGCTCGGCGCCAGTGCGGAGCTCCTGCCCAGCGTCTACTCGATGTCGCAGGACCCGATGACGATCGCCTACAACACCTCGCTGATGGAGAAGCCGCCGACGAGCATGGCCGACCTGGCGAAGATCGTGACCGCCGACAAGGGCAAGTTCAAGAACAAGGTGACCGTCCGCGACCCGGAGGGCTCGTTCGGCTTCTCGGTGACCCGCGCGCTCACCGAGGGCAACCCCAAGGCGTGGGACGCGCTGGAAAAGATCCTCCCGCTGACCCGTCCGGAGACCTCCTCCGGGACGCAGCTGGAGAAGATCGTCTCCGGTGAGTACACGGCCGGCTTCCTGATCAGCGCCTCACCGGCGTACCCGGTCGTCGAGGACAGCGCCGGTCTGGTGAAGATCGTCTTCCCCGAGGACGGCACCGTGGTCCTGCCCCGCGGCCTCGGCATCGCCGCCCAGGCGCCGCATCCGGCGACCTCCAAGCTGTTCCTGGACTTCGCGCTCTCGGAGGAGGGTCAGCGCGCGGTCGCCGAGGGCGGTCTGGCGTCGTACCGGAAGGGCGTGAAGGGCGAGGGCCTGCACACCTACCAGGAGGTCGTCGACAAGGTCGGCGAGGACAAGATCATCCACGTCGACTACGCCGCCGTCTCGAAGAACGACACCGACGCCTGGCTCGAGCACTTCAGCCGACTCCAGAAGTAGGCAGCCACGGGACGATCGGAGTCAGAGCAGATGTCAACCCTCACCCCACCCCCGCCGGTCGGCACTTCGGCCGACGAACATGAAGAAGCGTTCAAACCGCCACGCTACCGCCGCCCCCTCGGCATCGGACGGGACCAGGTCGTCCAGTACGCCGTCCTCGCGTTCCTCGCCGTCCTCGTACTGGCTCCGATCGTCCCGACGCTCTACCAGAGCATCCGTAACCGTCCGCTCTACGAGGCCGGCGGAGCCTTCACGGTCCGCGGCTACGTCGACCTCTTCACGGACGCCGGCTTCGGCGAAGTGGCCCTCAACACGCTGCTGTTCGCCGGGCTGACCACGCTGCTGAGCCTGGCCATCGCCATCCCGATGGCCATCGTGGTGGTCCGCACCAAGCTGCCGGGCGGCCGGCTCGTCGCGCTGGCGATGCAGTGGCCGTTCTTCATCTCGTCACTGATCCTGGGCTTCGGCTGGATCATCATGTACGGCCCCGCCGGGTTCGTCAGCATCAAGGTCCAGCAGGTCTTCGGCGGCGTGCCGTGGAACCTGTACTCGATCCCCGGGATGGCTCTCACGGAGGCCGTGGCGCTCGCCCCGATCGCCTACGTGTTCTGCGCCAACGCGCTGCGGCAGTCCGACGCGTCCCTGGAGTCCGCGGCGCAGGTCTGCGGTGCCGGGCCGCTCAGGATCCTGGGACAGGTGGTCGTCCCGCTGCTGCGGCCGCCCATCGTCTACAGCGCCATTCTGGTGTTCTCCGTGTCGATCGAGACCCTCAGCGTGCCGCTGCTGTACGGCCAGCCGGTGAACATCGACGTCTTCTCGACGTTCCTCTACCACAACGGACTGCAGTCGGTGGACCCCGACTACACGATGCTGGGCGCCGCCTCCACGATCATCCTGTTCGTCACGGTGAGCCTGGTGGCCGTGCAGGCCAAACTCCTCAAGGACGCCGCCCGGTTCGTGTCGGTGCGCGGCAAGGTGACCCGCCCCCGCAGGCTCGACCTCGGCTGGCTGAAGTGGGTGAGCATCGTCTGCATCTGGTTCTACGTCGTCGTGGGCGCCCTGGTCCCGATCGCCGGCCTGGTCTTCCGTTCCTTCACGCTGGTCTTCACCCCGCTGCAGTCACCGTTCAGGACGGTCACCACGCAGAACTACGAGATCGTCTTCGACTCCGACAACTACGTGCAGTCCCTGTGGAACAGCCTCATCGTCGCCGGCGTCGGCTCGGTGCTGGTCAGCGCCCTCGCCGTGGTCGCGGTGATGGTCTCCCGACGCTCCACCTTCCGCTTCGGGCGGGCCGTGGAGTACCTCGCGCTGATCCCGCAGTCGCTGCCCGGCATCATCATCGGTATCGGCTTCTTCTGGGCCTTCGCTCTCGCGCCGTTCGGCGTCGGCTCGCTGCTGCAGGGCACGGTCTACGCCGTCATCATCGCCTTCGGCATGCGCGCCCTGCCCAGCGCGTTCGGCTCGGTCGCCCCGGCCATCATGCAGATCGGCGGCGAACTCGACAACGCGGCCCGGGTGTCCGGCGCCGACTGGCTGATGACGTTCTTCCGGGTCCTGCGGGCCCTCATCACCCCCGCGTTCGCCGGAGCCCTCGTGCTCACCTTCGTGATCATGCTCAAGGAGTACTCGCCGGCCGTGTTCCTGAGCTCCGCGGACAACAACATCCTGGGCACCACCATGCTCAGCCTCTGGACCCAGGGCCGGGCCGGATCCGTCGCCGCACTGGCAACCCTCCAGATCGCCATCACCGCGGTCTTCGTCGCACTCGCAGGACTGCTCATGAAGGGAAAGCACCATGCCTGAGGTGACCGTGAAGAACCTCGCCAAGACCTTCGGGGACAACTCCGTGCTGTGCGACGTCACCTTCACCATCAAGGACGGCGAGTTCTTCACCCTCCTGGGAGCGAGCGGCTGCGGCAAGTCCACCACGCTCAACTGCGTCGCCGGACTGGAACAGCCCACCGAGGGCTCCATCACCATCGGCGGAAGACCCTTCGTCGACGCCTCCGCGGGGGTGTTCCTGCCGCCCGAGGAACGCAACCTCGGCATGGTGTTCCAGTCCTACGCGCTCTGGCCGCACATGACCATCGCCAAGAACCTCGCCCTGCCCCTCACCATCCGCAAGGTTCCCAAGGAGAAGCAGAAAACCCTGATCCACGAGGCGCTGGACAAGGTCGGCCTCGCCGAGCTGCGCGACCGCTACCCGCACCAGCTCTCCGGAGGCCAGCAGCAACGCGTCGCCCTCGCCCGCGCGTTGGTCTACTCCCCCACCGTGCTGCTGCTCGACGAGCCGCTGTCCAACCTCGACGCCAAGCTCCGCGAGCAGGCCCGCGCCTGGCTCAAGCGCCTGCAGGAGGAACTGGGCATCACCACCGTCTACGTCACCCACGACCAGGAGGAGGCCCTCGCCCTGAGCGACCGCATCGCGGTCATGGAGGGCGGCAACATGATCCAGATCGGCACGCCGCACGAGATCTACGAGCGGCCCGCCTCCCCGGCGGTCGCCGCCTTCGTGGGCCGCTGCAACTTCCTCACCGGCCGCGTGATCGGGCAGGAGGGCAGGCGCTACCGGATCCTCCTCGACTGCGGCGACGACGTGGTGCAGGTCGACAGCGACGAGCGCGTCCCGGCCGGTCACTCCGTCACCGTGGCGATCCGCCCCGAGCGACTGGAGGTCGTCGCGCACTCCGGCACGACGTCCGCCGTCAACCAGCTGAGGACCCAGGTCCTCACCAGCTCCTACGTCGGCTCCCGCTACGAGTACGACGTCCGGCTCGGTGACCAGGCCGTCCAGGTCCTCAGCGGCAACGGCGGCCTGTCGGGCGAAGTGGTGCTCGTCTTCGACCCGGCGCAGGCGCTGCTGTACCAGGACAAGGTCGAACTCCCCGAGGAACAGCGCGATCTGCTGACCGTCAGCTCCTGAGTGGAGGGGGAGGCGTCGTCTTTACGGCACGCCCGGAGTCCGGGGCCCGGGGAGCCCAGGGAGGTCGACATGGCTCCCCCGGCCCCGGCCGGGCGTCTCAGTCGTCGGGGATGCCCGTACCGCTCAGGACCGGGACGGTCTCCTCACGGTGGGTGAGGGAGCGGGCGCCGAGCCGGAACTGGTCGAGCCTGTCGACGATTCTCCGGCCGACAGGGGTATGGCCCCAGATGCTGATGCCCTGGTGGGTGGTGGGCTCCCAGGTGTTCTCGTCGAACGATGGACGGCGTACGGGACCACTTCCTCGCGTACCGGGACGTCCTCGATCCCGCCACCGAGCTCGGCATCCACACCCACCACAACCTCGGCCTCGGCGTGGCCAACACCGTCGTCGCCGTGGACCGCGGCGCGGTACGCGTCGACGCCGCGCTGGCCGGCCGGGGGGGGGCGGGCGCGGGCAACTGCCCGCTGGAGGCGTTCATCGCCGTCGCCGACCTCATGGGCCGGCAGCACGGCGGTGACCTCTTCCCCCTCATGGACGCGGCCGACGATCTCGTACGTCCGCTTCAGGACCGCCAGGTACGGGTGGACCGCGAGGTACGGGTGGACCGCGAGACCCTCAGCCTCGGCTACGCGGGTGTGCACTCCAGCTTCCCAGGACGTGATCACTGACATCGCGCTGGACCTGGCCGAGGATCTCGCGGAGGGGCGTCTCAACCTCCCCCAGGAGTCCCTGGACGAGCACGGGGTCACCCGCGCCGACCTCGAATTCGCCCGGGACACCCCCGGCACCCGGGCCCTTCTGTCCCACGTCCTCGGCCGGGCGCGTCGGTCACTGGACGCCGGGCGGCCGCTGGCCGGTCTCGTACCGCCCGAGGGCCGTCCGCTGTTCCGCGCCATGATCGGCATTGAGGACCTGACGGCCCGGGCGGCGCAGGCCAAGGGGGCGGCGCTGCTGCGCGGCCCAGCCCGGCCCCCACTGTCCAGGACCCTACGGCTGCTCCTCGGCGAACGCCGTGGCGGCCTTCCTCGCGGGCAACGGGCGTGAGCCAGGCGTTTCCGCCGAGCTCGAAACGCACTTTGTTGCCGATATGATGCGTTTCGTGGCTATCTTGTGGCGACTGCGACGCCGTCGTCCGCGCGGCGGCCGTTGGGAAGCTGTCCGGCTGTCACCGGTGATCCTCACCGTCCTCATCACCGCGCTGGCGTTCGCCACACCGAGGGAGATCGCCTTCAGCCGCCTCCTGCCCGCCGCGCCCGCCCTGGCGGCCTCGATGTGGCCCGTGCTCCCCACGATCCTGCTGGGGACGTTCTGCCTGCTGGTCATGATCGGGGTGAGCCTCGTCTACAGCGATCTGGGGACGCCGTACACGGCGGCCGCGATCGCCGCGGTCACCTTGGCGGCCGCGTACGCGAGCCACGTACGGCTTCGGCGGGAAGAGACGCTCTTCCAGATCCGGCTCGTTGCCGACACGGCCCAGAAGGTGCTGCTGCGCCCTCTGCCCAGCCGCTTCGAGGACATCGAGATCGAGTCGCTGTACGTGGCGGCCCAGGCACAGGCCCGGATCGGCGGCGACTTCTACGAGGCGGCCGACACGCGGTACGGCGTCCGGCTGCTCCTCGGTGACGTACGCGGCAAGGGACTCTCGGCCGTGGGGGCGGCCTCGGCGCTGATCAGCTGTTTCCGGGAGGCCGCGCACGACGAGGCCGATCTGAGGTCCGTCATCCATCGTCTGGACACCAGCATCGGCCGCCACAGTGCCGCGTTCCCCGCCCAGGACCTGCCGGAGCGTTTCGCCACCGCGCTCATTGCCGAGATCCCGCGCGGTGGCGGCCTCGTCAGACTCCTCAACTGCGGGCATCCCCCACCTCTGCTCGTGCACGGCGGGACCACACACGTTCTGGAGCCGAGCGACCCCTCGCCGCCCCTCAACCTCGCGACGCTCATCGGAGACCACTACCGCGTCGACACCGTGGACTTCGGCCCCGGCGACCAGCTGCTGCTCTACACCGACGGCGTGACGGAGACCCGGGACCGCTCGGGCGAGTTCTTCCCCCTGCAGGACTGGATGGGCCGACAGGATCCGTCCTCCTCCCAGGGCCTGCTCGACCGGCTGCACCAAGCCCTGCTGCGGTTCAGCGGCGGAAGGCTCGACGACGACATCGCCGCGCTCGCCGTGCGATACCCCGGACATCCGGTGTAGACGGTCCCGCCCACCCGTCGCTGTTTCCCAGATCCCCGGTCAGAGGACGAGGGGGCGGCCCAGCCCGGCGGCCCGAGCGGTTTTGAAAACCCTGTGGGCGACGGCGACGTCCAGGACGGCCATCCCGAACGGGTTGCTCACCACGATGTCGGCGGGTGACCGGCGTCCCGGATGAGTGCCGGCGAACACGTCCCCCAGATGGGCGTCAACCACCTTGGCGGTTCCGCCGGCTCCACGGGCACCGGGAGCCCGGACCTGCCCGGAGCGGTGCATCCGGCCCAGGATGCGACGGGTGTCGGCGGCGATCAGGTTCCAGTCGTCCACCACCAGCAGGTCCGCGCGCTCGATCACCTCGGGCAACAGGTCGTCCAGCGAGACGTGCGCGACCAGCGCGCCCGGCGCGAGCCAGTCATAACCGATGTAGCCCTCATTGACGGTGGTCACGGGCACCACGAGCTGGGCCCCGTCGACGCAGGCACGAGCACTTGCCGCCTCCACCACCTCGAGGTCGGGATGGCAGGCGCGTAGGTCCCCGGCCAGGTGGGCGCAGGCCTCGGCGTTGACGTCGAAGAGCGCCACCTGTTTGAGATCGGGCAGCACGGAGGGAAGCAGGCGCAGGTGGGCGCGGGCGAGGGTGCCGCAGCCGAGCAGCGCGACCCGGGACAGACCGGGGGCGCCCAGGGTACGGGCGGTGGCGGCGGTCACCGCGGCGGTGCGCATCGCGCTGATGTAAGCCGCTTCCATCAGGACCACCGGGTGGGCCGTCTGCGGGTCGAACAGCATGATGACGCCTTGGGCACGCGCCCGTCCGCGCACCGGATTGGACAGACAGCCATTGATGGTCTTGGCGCCGTACACCCAGCCGTCGTCGGTCAGGACTGCGGCCTGCAGGGTCAGCGAGCGCGCCGCCGCCCCGTCGGGCGCGGTCCATGGGAGGTACGCCTCCTCGGGCAGGCACGTCCGGCCCCGCGTGTGCTGGACCAGGGCTTCCGCGGCCACACCGGGCAGATCGATGTCCGCGCAGGCGGTGATGACCTCCTCGCGCGTCAGTTGGAGCAGTTCGGTGTCATGCCCAGGCATCGGCAGGTTCACAATGATCTCCCCCAGGAGCAGTCGGGACCGAGGAACTGCGGGGGGAGGATATCCACGGCCCGACGTGAAGTGCAGCGGCCTGTCCCGGCGATGACGCGCCGCGCGCGACGGGCCTGTGGCCCGCCCTTGACAGTCCCGGAGGATTGGAGAACGCCCTGGTTCGGCACGACGATGCCAACCGGATTCCCGGGCGGAGCCGCGTAGCCGGGCATGGTCCGCCGTGAGTCGGCACAGCGGGATTCCCCCTGCCGGGAGCGACGCCGTCGCCTGCGTTCCGGCCTGGCGCCGAAGCGCCCGGCATTCGATGCCGAGCGGATGGCCGCTCAGCGCGAAGCTGCCGGAAGCCCGGCCTGGTGAGGGGGTGGACGCGACCCGACGGCGCTCGCCGAACCGGTGGGAGAGGCTGATGGCCGCCGGTGGGGGGCCGCCGTGGCGAACGGATTCGCTCATCGCTTTCATGGCCGCCCAGACGCTCGCGCTCGCCCGGACGGGCGCGGTGCGGCCCTGTCGCCGGGCCGCCGCCGCGGACGGCGCCGGCGGCTGTCGAGGTGACCGAGGCGGAGTCTGCTCACCGGCTCGGCATCGCCCGTTCACAGCTCGGCCGAGTCGGTCTTCCCCTGTCAGGGACCCCCCTGACAACGCCGTTCTCCGGGCTCGGGCCCACGTGTCACGTTGTGACCGACCGAGCTTGAGCCAGCGGAGAGGGCAGCCTCATGGCGGATGCCGCGATCGAGACGAAAGCCGTCGACAACGGCGTGGAACCGCCCGGCAGACGGGACCTGGGACGCCAGTTCTGGCGTATGTGGACCGCGGACCTGGCGTCCGGGCTGGGTGAGGGCATACGGGTCGGGGCGCTGCCGTTGCTGGCGGTGTCGCTGGACTACTCCCCGAGCGCAGTTGCCTTCGTCTGGTTCGCCGGCGGCCTGCCGTTCGTGCTCGTCGGCCCGTTCAGCGGCGTTGTCACCGACCGGTGGCGGAACCACCGGAAGATGATGTGGATCAGCGACGCGGTCGCGACGGCCGCCGCGCTGGTCTTCGCGCTGCTGGTCGCCACCGGCGGAGCGACCATCGCGGCACTCATCGTGTTCAACTTCCTGATCGGGTCGATCGCGACGCTGCGCGACAACGCGGCGACAGCGGTGGTCCCCCACATGGTGCCGCCGCATCTGCTGGACAAGGCCAACAGCCGGGTCCAGGGCGTGCAGACCCTCACGATCGACCTCATCGGGCCACCGCTGGGCGCGCTGATGTTCGCGCTGCCGAACGGCCTTCCGTTCTTCCTGGACGCGCTGTCGTTCGCGATAGCGGGGATACTCGTGTTCGGCCTGGTGACGCCGCGCGTCGTGCCTGAGCAGCGTGAGCCGCTGCGGGCGGCCGGCATCGTCGCCGACATCACGGCCGGGATGCGCTGGCTGTGGAGGAACCGGCTGTTGCGCGCGCTCTGCCTGGTCGTCGGCCTGGTCACGATGGCCGTGTTCTCGGCGATCTCCGTCGCGGTCCTGTACGCCTTCGAGGTGCTGCACGTCGGCCGCACCACCTACGTGATCCTGCTGGCGGTCATCGCGCTGGGAGCCGTCCTCGGCTCGCTGCTGGCGCCGGTCATGTCCGACCGGCTGGGCCGAGCGGCCACGCTGCGGATCTCCCTGGCGGCCGCGCCCGTCGCGTTCGCCGTCGCGGCACTCACCTCCAGTGCCGTGGTCGCGACCGCGGCGCTGACGGTGGTCGGCGCGATCGTCGGCGTCTGCAACGTCATCGCCGTCTCTCTCCGGCACGTGCTGGTGCCGGAAGAGCTCATGGGACGGGTCAACTCCTCCTACCGGCTTGTAGCCGTCGGCATGGGCCCGCTCGGCGCGCTCGTGGCGGGCTTCTCCGCGGAGATGCTGGGCCTGCGTGCACCGTTCCTCTTCAGTGCGGCGGCCGCGGCGACCGCCCTGGTCATCGCCCTCAGGCAGGTCTCGGCGGGGAACATCGACAGGGCTCTCGACCCCGCTTCGGCGGGCGCTCCCGCCCCCAAGCGGCGCAGGCGCCTGTGGCTCAGGATCCTCGCCTGGTTCCTCACGCTCGTCACAGTCGTCGTGGCGGGCAGTGCCGTGTACGTGACCTGGACGGTCCGCCGTTCCTTCCCGACCACGGCCGGTCAGGTCGCGGTGCCGGGGCTGGAAGGCAAGGCCGAGGTCGTCCGGGACAGGTTCGGCGTGCCGCAGATCTACGCCTCGTCCCCCGACGACCTGTTCCTCGCCCAGGGTTACGTGCACGCCCAGGACCGGTTCTGGCAGATGGACGTGCAGCGCCACATCACCGCGGGCCGGCTCTCCGAGCTGTTCGGCGAGTCGGAGGTCGAGACGGACAAGGTCGTGCGCACGCTCGGCTGGCGCCGCGTGGCCCAGAAGGAGCTGGCCCTGCTGTCGCCCGACACCCGCAGCCACCTGCAGTCATACGCCGACGGTGTCAACGCCTACCTCAAGGAGCGCGGTGGTGCCCGGCTCAGCGCCGAGTACGCGGTGCTCGGCCTGGTCAACGGCGACTACAGCCCGCAGCCCTGGACCCCGGTCGATTCCGTGGCCTGGCTGAAGGCCATGTCGTGGAGCCTGCGCGGCAACATGGACGAGGAGCTGCAGCGCAGTCTGCTGGCCGCCGAGCTGCCGCTGGACCGCGTCGCCCAGCTGTATCCCGGCTACGACTTCGCGACTCAGCGCCCGATCGTCCCCGACACGGGCGGGACCAGGGCCGGCGACGACACCCGGCCCTCGGTGCGGTCCGCCTCCGGCAGCGGAATGGAGAAGGCCGGGGACATCGGCAGGGTCACCGCGGCACTCGACCGGGTGCTCGGCCCGAGCGGCCCCGGCATCGGCTCCAACTCCTGGGTCGTCGCGGGCAGCCGCACCAAGTCCGGCAAACCGATCCTCGCCAACGACCCGCACCTCGGCCCGCAGTCCCCGAGCATCTGGTACCAGACCGGCCTGCACTGCACGAAGGTCGACTCGACCTGCCCGTACGACGTGACCGGCTTCGGCTTCGCCGGCATGCCCGCCGTGTTCATCGGCCACAACAGGCAGATCACCTGGGGCCTCACCAACCTCGGCGCCGACGTCACCGACCTCGTCCTGGAGAAGGTCGACGGCGGCACCTACGAGTACCGGGGCGAGAAACTGCCCCTGCGGACCCGGAAGGAGACCATCAAGGTCGCCGGCGGTGACCCTGTCACCTTCACCGTGCGCGCCACCCGGCACGGCCCGATCATCTCCAATGCCATCGACGACGTTCGCAAGGCGGGCGAGCACGGCCGCAGCCCCGCGGTCCCCGCCTCGCCGGGCGGCCACGCCGTAGCGCTGCGCTGGACCGCGCTGGAACCCTCGGCCACGGTCGACTCCGTCTTCGCCATCAACAGGGCCTCGGACTGGAAGTCCTTCCGGGAGGCGCTGCGTGGTTTCAGCGCCCCCGCCCAGAACGTCGTCTACGCCGACCGGGCCGGCCACATCGGCTACCAGGCCATCGGGAGTGTCCCCGTACGCACCAAGGGTGACGGCACCTACCCGGTGCCCGGCTGGACCGGCCGGTACGAGTGGAAGGGCAACCTGCCCTTCGATGAGCTGCCGCGCTCCTACGATCCGGCCGACGGCTACATCGTGACGGCCAACAACGCCGCCACGGGCCCCGGTTACCCACACCTGATCACCAAGGACTGGTCGGACGGCCACCGCAGCGAGCGCATCACCGAGTTGTTGGAGCAGGCAGGCCCGCTCGACACCGAGGACATGCGCCGCATCCAGCGCGACAGCAGGAGCCCGTTCGCCGAGGCGCTCGTGCCGTATCTGCTCCGCGTCAGGCCGGGCCCCGAAGCGGAGAAGGCCTGGCAGTTGCTCAAGGGCTGGGACTACGAGCAACCCGTGGATTCCGCCGCGGCCGCCTACTTCAATGCCGTCTGGCGGGCCCTGGTCCGGCTGACCTTCACCGACGACCTCAAGCGGACCCGGGCGAGCCACGAGCCCGACGGCGGCGGTCGCTGGCTCGAGGTGGTCCGGTCGCTGCTGCGGAATCCCGATGACCCGTACTGGAGCGACGGCAAGGACCTGAAGACCAGGGACGACGTCCTGCGCAAGGCCCTGGACGAGGCGGCGGCCGAGCTGACCGGCAGGCTCGGCGACGATCCGGGCGAGTGGCGGTGGGGCTCCATCCACCGCCTGACCCTCAAGGAGAGCACCCTCGGCACGGGCGGCCCCGCCCCGGTGCGGTGGCTGCTCGACCGGGGCCCGTACGAGCTGCCCGGTGGCAGTTCGGCGGTCAACGCCAACAGTTGGTACGCCCCCGAGGGCTACGAGGTCGACTGGATCCCGTCGATGCGGATGGTCGTCGACCTGTCCGACTGGGACGCGTCCGGCTGGATCAACTCCGGCGGTGTCTCCGGTCACGCCTTCCACCCCAACTACACCGACCAGACAGGGCTGTGGGCCAAGGGCGAGACCACACGCTGGCCGTTCACCCGTGCCGCGGTCTCCGCCGACCGGGACAAGACCCTCACCCTCACGCCCACGTCGTGAGCGGGGCCTGTCAGGGCTAATCCCGACTGACCTTCGCGGCCCGGGCCGCCGACACTTCAGACATCGAACGAAGGAGACCAATGGCCTGGCTGCGGAACTGGTCCCGCGACGACGACCCGGCGGTGCGTCTGGTGTGTCTGCCCCCCGCCGGCGGTGGCGCCCATCTGTACCGGCACTGGCCGCGGCTGCTGCCCGCCGGGGTCGGCCTGGTCGCGGTCGAGCTGCCGGGCCACGGCTCGCGCCTCGGCGAGGCGCCCTTCACGGATCTGACGCGGCTTGCCGAGGGCCCGCTGTGCGAGGAGATCGAGGAACTGCTGGACCGGCCCCTGATCATCTTCGGTCACAGCATGGGGGCGGTCGTCGGATACGAGCTGTGCCGGGCGATCCGACGGCGCCGGCCGTGGCGCCCGACGGGATTCGTGGCCGCGGCCTGCGAGGCTCCCGCCGTCCTGCACACGCGCGACTACGCCGGCCGGATGACCGATGACGGAATCACCCGGTTCCTCGTCGACACAGGCGGCACCCCGGCCGCGATCCTCGAGAACGAAGAGTTCCTGGACATGCTCCGCCCGGTGATCCGTGCCGATCTCGGCATGCTGCGGGCTCGTCGGCACCTGCCCGAGGAACCGCTCGGGTGCCCGGTGCGGGTGTACCTGGGCGCGACCGACACCACGATCGACCCTGCCAAGGCCGCGGGCTGGGCAGTGGAGTCCGGCGCGGACGGCGACTACCGGCTGCAGGTCTTCCCCGGTGGCCACTTCTTCACCCGGGAGGCCGAGCCGATCCTCCTGTCCCGGCTCAAACACGACATCAGGCAGCTGTTGAGCCCGACCGTCCACCTGGAGGTATGACGCGATGCGACCGCTCTCCGCCGAGCAGCGACGGCTGCTCGACCGCCTGCTCGACCGGCAAGGGATCGGCCGCGGTGACGCCCGGATCACCCGTGTCGCCGACGAAAGGTCCGGACTTCCGCTCTCGTTCGCCCAGCAGCGCATCTGGTACCTGAACCGGATGCTGCCGGAAGAGACGATGTACAACGTCGCCGGCGCGGCCCGGCTCCGCGGCAACCTCGACGTCGACGTCATGCGGCGGTGCCTGACGGAGACCGTCCGGCGGCACGAGGTACTGCGGACCACCTACCACGTCGGCCCCGACGGCAAGGGTGGCGTGCAGCGGGTCAACGAGGCCCCCGACCTTCAGCTGCCGGTCACCGATCTGCGCCATCTCGCCGGTGACGCCCTGCAGGCGGCGGTGCGGGAGCACTGCGCCAGCGAGACGTCCCGGCCGTTCGACCTGGAGACCGACCTGATGCTGCGGCCGCTGCTGCTGCGGCTCGCCGACGACGAGTACCTGATGATCCTCTGCCAGCACCACGTCGCCACCGACGGCTGGTCGCTGAACCTGCTGATCCGTGAGATCGCCGCCCTGTACGGGGCGTTCTCGGCGGGTCAGGAGTCGCCGCTGGAACCGCTCGATCTGCAGTACGGCGACTTCGCCGCCTGGCAGCGCCGCTACCTCACCCCCGAGAAGATGGAGGAAGAGCTGGTCTACTGGCGCGAGCGGCTGCACGAGACCCGTCTGGTCGACGCCGCGACGGGCCTTCCCCGGCCGACGACGCTGACCTGGGACGGCGGCACGGTCCGCTACCGGATGCCCGCCGAGCTGGTGTCCGGCCTGACCCGGCTGGCCGAGTCCGAGCGTGCCACCCCCTACATGGCGCTGGTCGCCGCCTACTCGGTCGTGCTGGCCCGCTGGTCCGGGCAGGACGACATCATCATCGGCTGTCCCATCGCCGGGCGCACCCGCGGTGAGATCGCCCCGCTGATCGGCTGCTTCCTCAACGAGCTCCCGCTGCGCATGGACCTCTCCGGTGAGCCGACGTACCGCGAACTGCTGCGCCAGGCCCGCGATGTGTGCCTGGGCGCCTACGACCACCAGGATGTGCCCTTCGAGAAGATGGTCGAGGAGGTCAATCCGGAGCGCGACTCGATGTCGCACGCCCCGCTGGTCCGTCACCAGCTCGGCCTGCACAACGAACCCAGGTATCGGATCGACCTGCCCGAGGTGAGCTTCGAGGTCGAGGCGCTCAGCACCAACACCGCCCGGTTCGACCTGGAGGTCGACCTGACGGTGGAGGACGACGGCGAGATCTCCGGGATGGTCTACTACTCGACCGACCTGTACCGCGAGGACGTCGTCCGGCGCATGCTGGACCGGCTGACCACGGTCGTGGCCGGAGCGGTCGCCGACCCCGACCTGGCGGTGTGGCGACTGCCTCTGCTCGGCGCGGCCGAGCGGGAGACGGTCACCACCGAGCTGGCCGGAGTTCCGGAGGCCACCGAGCCCTCCACCGTGCACGCGCTGGTCGAACGCCGGGCCGCCACGGCTCCCGACGCGATCGCCGTCCTCGACCACGGGACGCCCTGGACCTACCAAGAGTTGGACGTGCGGGCCAATCAGCTGGCGCACTGGCTCCGGCACCTGGGCGTCGGAACCGACACGCCGGTCCCGGTGGTGCTGACGCCGTCGGCGCTGCGGCTGGTCGCGATGCTCGCGGTGCTGAAGGCGGGCGGTGCCGCTGTCCCGCTGAACCCGGAGCACAAGGGCGCCGACGTCCGGGCGGCCATCACCGACACCCGTTCCAAGCTGGTCCTCACCGACGGGGACACCCTGCTGGACTCCCGGCTGAGGCTCGACGAGGTCGACGGCTCGGTCCGCATGCTCGCCCTCGACACGGTCGGCGAACGCATCGAGGGCTACCCGGGGACACCTCCCGGGACCGCCGTGTCGACGGACGCGCTCGCCGTCCTGTCGTACGCCAAGAAGATCTCCGGCACCCCGGCCGGGCTCTGCACCACCCACGCGGGTGTCGTCCACCGGCTCACCTGGATGAGCGGACGTTTCCCCCTCACGGTGGGCGAGCACGTACTGCCACGTGCCCGGGCCGGCCTGGACGCCGCGCCGTGGGACCTGCTCTGGCCCCTGACCGCGGGCGCCACGCTGGTCGTCGACGAAGGGGTGCCCGCTACGGTCGGCACTCTGCGCACCACGCCGTCCGCCTTGGAGGCGCTGCTCGCGGACCCTGCCGTGCACGGGCTGCGGGGCACACTGCGCCGGATCGTCCTGGACGCCGAACAGCCGTGGCCGGCACTGCTGGCCGACGTCGAACGCGCCCTGCCGGGAGTCGAGGTCGAGACCCTCACCGGTGCGGCCGAGGCCGCCGCCGACATCGTGACCCGCTCCTCCGGTGGGGCCCGCCTCTTCGTCCTCGACCACCACACCGAACTGGTGCCGATCGGCGTGCCGGGCGAGCTCTGGCTCGGACTGCCGTACGAGCCGCGCGGGTTCTGGGGACGTCCGGTCTGCACGGCAGCGGCGTTCGTACCGGACCCGTCCCGTCCCGGCGCCCGGCTGTACCGGAGCGGGCTGCGCGCCCGCTGGCTCGCCGACGGCACCCTCGACCTGCTCGGCCCGGCCGAGCACGCCTTCACGCTCCAGGGTCACCGGGTCGAGTTCAGCGAGTTGGCCGGGAGTCTGGCCGCCCACGCCGAGGTCGGCCGCGCGGCGGTGCTGCCGCACCCCGACCCGGAGGCCGGGCTGGTCTCCTACGTGTCGCTGCGCGAGGACAGCGAGGACTCCGGGGACGTCGAGAGGTGGCGCAAGGCGTTCGAGGAGGCCTACGGCAACCGCGCCGCCGAGGCCGACCCGGGTCTCAACCTGGGTGGCTGGACCAGCCCCAGCACCGGCGACTTCGTCTCGGCGGGCGAGATGGGTGAGTGGGCCGAGGCCACGTTCCGCCGCGTCCTCGGCCTGCGTCCGCACGACGTCCTGGAGATCGGGTGCCGGACCGGGTCGCTGCTGTTCAAGCTGGCCGCCCGCTGCGACGGCGCCTATGTCGGCACCGACCTGTCGGCCCGCGCCCTCACCCGAATCCGGCAGCACCAGGACTGGCTGGCCACGAAGGCCGAGTCGGTGCGGCTGCTGGAGCGCGGTCCGGACGACTTCTCGGGTCTGGACGACGACTCCTTCGACACCGTCGTGTTCAACGGCGTCGTCTCCTACTTCCCCGGCCTCGGTCACCTCGAGCACGTCCTGCGCGAGAGCCTGCGCGTGGTCCGCGACGGCGGTCGCATCTACCTCGGCGACGTACGCAGCCTGCCGCTGGCCCAGGCACTGCACCTGTCGGCTCCCTGGGGCGCGGCCGACCCCGACGACCCGGCCGACGCCCTGCTGGAGCAGGTCTCCCGCCGGGCGGGCGCGGAGGAGGAACTGGTCGTGGCGCCGGAGGCGTTCGTCGATCTGGCCTCCCGGCTGCCGGGTGTGACCGGGGTGAGCCTCCTGCCCAAGCTCGGCCGCGGCCGCAACGAGCTGTCCCTCTTCCGCTACGACGTCGTCCTGCACATCGGCGGGCAGCCGGCCGACGTGCCCTGGACGACCCTCGACTGGGACGTCGAAGGCCTCACCACCGCCCGTCTGAAGGACCGTCTGGCCGGACAGTCGCAGACTCCGCTGATGCTCGCCGGGGTGCCCGACATCCGGCTGAACGTGAAGCTCCAGTCGCTCGAACTGCTGCACAGCGGCCGGGTGCGGACCGTGGGCGAGCTGACCGAGTCGATCCGGCCGGTGCTCGCCGCGCCCGGCGGACCGGTCGATCCGCAGGAGCTGGTCACCGCGGGCCAGGACGCCGGGTACGAGGTGTCGGTCCGCTGCTCCGGAACGGGCACGGTCGATGTGCTGCTGCTGCCGCGCGCGGGAGACGGCCCTCCGCTGGGACCGGTGCTGTCGGCGGTCGCCCCGGCCGCCCAGCCGCCCGGCGAGTGGACCAACGACCCGGTGCGCGCCGCCCGGATCCGCTCGGTGTCCCCGCAGCTGCGCTCGCACCTGCAGGTCTACTTCCCGACGTACATGATCCCGTCCGCCTTCGTGATGGTGGACGACTGGCCACTGCACCTCGACGGCACACTCGACCACACGCGCCTGCCGCTGCCGGTGACGCTTCCCGCCGACGAGGCCGCCGCCCAGCGCGAGCCGGCCACCGAGACCGAGAAGGCCATCGCCAAGATCTGGGCGGACGCGCTCGGCCTGGACCGCATCGGTGTGCACGACGACTTCTTCGCTCTCGGCGGGCACTCGCTGCTCGGCGTCGAGGTGGTCGAGAAGGTCCGTGAGGTCTACGACGTGGACCTGCCGCTCGGCCGGCTGTTCGAGTCGCCGACGGTCGCCGCGGCCGCCGAGTACATCGACGGTGTCCAGGCTACCGGGGACGGCGCGCCCAAACTCGTCCCGATCCAGCGGATCGACCGCTCCAGCTACCGCACCCGCCGCAACCGCGAGGCCGCGACCGCGGCCGCCCGATGACAGGGAGGAGCGGACATGAGCATCCTTACCGAGGATCCCGGCACGCTCGTCGTCGAGACGTCCTTCGCGCAGCAGAGCCTGTGGCTGCTCGAACAGGTCGACCCCGGCCAGCCCACCTACAACGTGCTGGCCGCGGTGAAGATGACCGGACCGCTCGACGTCGCCGCGCTGCACCGCGCGCTGAACGCGGTCGTCGCCCGGCACGAGGCGCTGCGCACCGTCTTCGCCTTCGACGGCCACGAGCCCGTCCAGGTGATCCACGACGAGCTGGAGATCGGCCTGCCGGTCACCGACGCCCGTCCCGAGGATCTT
This sequence comes from Streptomyces sp. NPDC046862, assembly GCF_040704615.1. NCBI lineage: Bacteria > Bacillati > Actinomycetota > Actinomycetes > Kitasatosporales > Streptomycetaceae > Streptomyces > Streptomyces sp. NPDC046862. Next base: position 61,835 of record NZ_JBEYXP010000024.1, read on the forward strand.
GAGGACCTCGTCCAGACCGAGATCGAGAAACCTTTCGACCTGGCGGCCGGGCCGCTGCTGCGTATGCGGCTGCTGCGCACCTCTGACACCGAGCACACAGCCGTGCTGGTGATGCACCACATCGTCACCGACGGAGTGTCCTCGGCCATTCTGTTCCAGGAGCTGGCGATCTGCTACGAGGCCTTCACGGCGGGGCGACGGCCGCGGCTGCCGGAACTGCGCCTGCAGTACGCCGACTACGCCGTCTGGCAGCGCGAAACGCTGCGGGGCGAGTACCTCGACGAACAGCTCGGCTACTGGAAGGACCAGCTCGCAGGGGTCACGCCGCTGCTGCTGCCGACCGACTTCGCCCGTCCTGCCGTGCCGACTGCGGCCGGTGCCACCTTCTCCTACATGCTGCCCGACGGGCACATGGCGCGCATCGAGAAGATGGCCAAGGACTGGGAGGTCACCCCGTTCATGCTGGTCATGGCGGTGTGGTCGGTGCTGCTGTCCCGCTATACCGGCCGCACCGACTTCACCGTCGCCACGCCGGTGGCCGGGCGTGACCGGTCGGAGGTGGCACTGCTGATCGGCTTCTTCGTCAACACGCTGGTGCTGCGCGCCGATCTGTCCGGTGATCCGACGTTCGGTCAGTTGCTCGGCCGGATCAAGGAGACCTGTCTGGGCGGCTACGCCCACGCGGACGTGCCGTACGAGAAGCTGGTGGAGGAGCTGCAGCCGGCCCGGTACACCGGCAACGGCGGGCCGCTCGCCCAGGTGATGTTCTCGCTGATGAACGTGGACCAGGGCGAGTGGCGGGTCGGCGACCTGGTGTTCGAGGCCAAGGCGGTCGCGACCCGGACGGCCAAGTTCGACCTGTCACTGGACATCTCTCCGGTCAACGGCGGCCACCTGGTGTCCCTGGAGTACAGCACAGAACTGTTCGAGGCCGGGACAGTCCAGCGGATGGCCGGGCATCTGAACACGCTGCTCGACGGGGTACTCGCCGACGCCGACCGGCAGATCTCCGAACTGCCGCTGATGGAGGCGGACACGGCCGGTGCCGCACGGGCGGACGGGCCGGCGGAGGCCGTGCACCGGATCATCGAGCGGCAGGCCGCGGCGACCCCTGACGCCGTCGCGGTGATCTGCGGTGAGCGGAGCCTCAGCTATGCCCAGCTCGACCGGCGGGCCAACCGGCTGGCGCACGTGCTGCGCGAGCGGGGGGTCCGCGCCGAGACGCCGGTCGGGGTGCTGCTGCCTCGCTCGCCCGACCTCATCGTGGCGTTCCTGGCGATCCTCAAGGCGGGCGGCGCCTACGTGCCCGCCGATCCCGCCTACCCGGCCGACCGTCTGAGGTACATCTTCTCCGACGCCGGCGTGGCCCATGCGGTCACGACATCGGTGCTGGCCAAGGCACTGCCTCAGGTGGAGGCCGTCCTCGTGGACGGGCCGTTGGAGGGCCCGGACACCGCTCCCGAGGTGGAGGTGGGTCCCGAGCAGCTCGCCTACATCGTCTACACCTCGGGCTCCTCGGGACGTCCCAAGGGCGCGATGAACACCCACCGCGGCCTGGCCGCCTTCGCCGCGGCGCTGGCGCGGGCGTTCGGCGTCACTCCGGCCGACCGGGCGCTTCAGCTGGCGCCGCTCGGCTTCGACGTGGTCGCCGAGGAGGTCTACCCGTACCTGACGACCGGCGGGTCGGTGGCCCTGCCCGACGGCGAACCGCCGCTGGAGACACAGGATCTGTGGGACCTGGTCGCGGAGACCGGCGCGACCACGCTGTCGACCACACCGTCCCGACTGGTGGGGTGGGGGGAGCGGGAGCGGGCCGCGGTCCCGACGAGCCTGGGCCGCCTGATCTTCGGGTCGGAGACGGCGCCGACGCTGCGCGGCCTGGAGGCCTGGCGCGGATGGGACGGCGACCTGGTGCAGGTCTACGGTGTCACCGAGGCGTGCTGCACATCGTCGGTCCGCGTCGTGGACCACGGTGGCGACCCCGATCTGATCGTGCCGCTCGGAGAGTCGATCGCCAGCGCCGACCTCTACGTGCTCGACTCGTGGCTGCGGCCCGTCCCCGACGGGGTGCCCGGCGAGCTGTACATCGGCGGACCGGCCGTCGGCCGCGGTTACGTCGGCAAACCGGGCATGACCGCCGACCGGTTCGTGCCCGACCCGTTCGGCGCACCCGGCGCGCGGCTGTACCGCACGGGCGACATGGTGCGCCGCCCGTCCTCCGGCGGTTTCCAGTTCCTCGGCCGCGCCGACGCCCAGGTGAAGATCCGCGGCTTCCGGGTGGAGCCGGCCGAGGTCGAGGCGGTCCTCGCCGAGCACCCGGATCTGGTGGGCTGCGCCGTCGCCGCCCGGCCCGACCCGCTCGGCACCCTGCGTCTCATCGGTTACGTCGTGCCGCGTGGCGAGCTCGACGTCACCTCGGTCCGGGCTCATCTGACGGCGCGGCTGCCGGAGTGGATGGTGCCGGCCCTGTTCGTGCCCGTGCTCGAACTGCCGCTCAGCGCCAACGGCAAGATCGACCGGGACGCGCTGCCCGAACCCGACGCCGCCGTGGTGCAGCAGGAGTACCTCGCACCACGCACCCCCGCCGAGGAGGAACTGGCGGACATCTGGGCCGGGTTGCTCGGCCTGGAACGGGTCGGGGTCACCGCGGGCTTCTTCGACCTCGGCGGCAACTCGCTGGCGGCGGTACGGATGGTCGCCGAGGTCCGCGATCGGCTGGGTGTCGAGTTGCCGCTGCGCTCGCTGTTCGGCAACGCGACCACGATCGCCTCGATCGCCGCCCGCATCACGTCCGGGACCCTCACGACGGCTGCGGACGGTATCCCGCGGCTGCCGCGCACCGCGGGCGTCCAGCGCTTCGCGACCTCGGGCACCGAACGGATCTACTGGAGCTACCACGAGGACGATCCGGAGAAGGACGCCTTCGTGCTGGTGGGCTCGATGGACCTGGACGGGCCCTTCGACGTCGCGGCCTTCGAGCGGGCGCTCGCCTGGATGGCACACCGTCATGAGCCTCTGCGCACGCGGTGGGTGATGGAGGACGGCGAACTGGTCGCCTGCGTCGATCCCGAGCCGCGGCCGCTGACCGCGCCGGTGGTCGACGTCACCGAGGACGAGGTGGCGGCAGCCACGGTGGCGGTGTTCGACGAACCGTTCGACCTGGCCACCGACGTGCTGGTCCGGCTGCGGCTGTTGCGTCTGGCTCCCGAACGGCACGTGCTGGTGCTGGTCATGCACCACCAGATCGGCGACCTTCGATCCCTGGAGGTCTTCTGCGAGGAGCTGTCCATCGCCTACGCGGCGATGGCCACCGGCGACGAACCGCCGCTGGAACCGCTGCCGGTGCAGGCCGTGGACGTCGTCGCCTGGCAGAACGACCGGCTCGAGCGGGACCGCGAGCGGCTCGAGGCCTACTGGACCGAGCGGCTCGCGGGTGCGCGGACCCTGCGGCCTCCGTACGACCTGGACCCGCCGGAGCGGCTGAGCCTCGCCGGCCGGACCCGGGAGAAGCCGATCGACGTCGCTCTGGTGGACCGGCTGCGGGCCCTGGCCGCGCGGGAGCGGGCCAGCCTCTACATGGTCTCGCTGACCGCGTTCGCGGTGCTGCTCGGCGCCTACTCGGGTCAGGACGACATCGTGCTGATGAGTCCGATCTCGCTGCGGGAACGGCCGGAGACCCAGGGCGTGCTCGGCGTCTTCATCAACGAGCCGCCGATCCGGGTCCGGCTGGACGGCGCCCTGACCTTCCGCGAGCTCCTGGCCCGGGTGCGCGACCAGGTCGCCGCCGACCTCGACCACCGGGATCTGCCGGTCGCGGACATCGCGCGACTGTGCCCGGGCCTGGACCTGCCGGTGCTGTTCACCGAGGAGACCAACCCGGACGTTCCGGTGGAGGCGAGCCTGTCGGGAACGCTCACCAAGCAGGTGCCCTATCAGCGCTCCCAGGGCCGGTTCGCGATGCGGCTGACCGGCGGCGCGGGAGAGGCGCATCTCGTCCAGACCTATCGCACCGACTTGTACAGCGACGGCCGTGTGGCCGCCATCGCCGACGACTATCTCGATCTGCTCACCGCCGTCGCCGCCCGGCCCGACGCACGGGTGGGCGACCCGGGTGGCCCGTGCGGCGTCGCCCTGCGCATACCCGCCCGCTCCATCACCGAGGAGTCCTGATGACCACCGTCATAGGGCAGCAGTCCCCCGGCCCCGCGCGAACCGAGGAGTTCGGCCTCGGCGGGTATCCGGAGGAGGCCGTACTGGCCGCCCTGATCGCCCTGTTGCACCGCCGCAGCACGCAGGAGAACGTGCGGGTCGCCGTCGTCGGCGACGGGCGGGTCGTCTCCACGATCTGTGCCGACGTCACGGCGGAAACCACGTTCGGGGACCTGACCGAGCAGGCTGCCACGCCGCCGTCCGCGGGCACCATCGGTGAACCGTTCGACATCGAGTACCAGGCCGGGGCCGACCCGTCGGCGCCTGTGGCGGCGGTGACCGGCGCGCCGCTGGTGGTGCGGGTGTGGGCGGCACCGGGCGGCCGTAGGGGTCGCCTCGCCTGGGCGCCGGCCACCGAGCCGGACACCGCCACCACCTTCGTCGCGCAGCTTCTGACCCTTCTGGCCGAGGGCGGTGCCGGCACGCGGGTCTCGGCTCTTCCGCTGGCGACCGAGGAGGAGGTGGCCCGGGTCCTGGCGTTCGGGAAGACCGGGATCGCGCCGGTGCCCGCGGCGTGCGTGCACGAGCTGGTCGAGGCTCAGGCGGCACGCACGCCGGACCGTCCGGCGGTGAGCTGCACCGGGACCACACTCAGCTACGCCGAGCTGGACGAGCGGGCGAACCGGCTCGCGGCACGGCTGGTCGCCGAGGGCATCGGCGTGGACGACGTCGTCGGCGTCCTCGCCGAACGCTCGGTGGAACTGGTCGTGGCACTGCTCGGGGTGCTGAAGGCGGGCGGTGCCTACGCGGCGATCGACGCCGACCTGCCGCCTGCCCGGATCGAGCATCTGGTCCGGGACACGGGCGCGGCCGTGGTCGTGGCGCAGGACCACCTGGCCGATCGCGTCCCGGACGGCACAACGGTGGTCGCGGTCGACGGCCCCGCGACCGAGGGCTTCACACGTCCGCGCGTGCACGCCGGGAACCTCGCCTACGTCAGCTACACCTCGGGGTCGACCGGAGAGCCGAAGGGCGCCGCCATCCCGCACGCGGCCGTCAGCCGGCTGGTGCGGGCGCCCGACTGGGCCGACTTCCGCGCCGACGACGTGTTCCTGCAACTGGCCCCGGTCGCCTTCGACGCCTCCACGCTGGAGCTGTGGGCACCGCTGACGATCGGTGCGCGGCTGGAGATCTTCCCGCCCGGCCATGTCGACCTGACGGCGCTCGCCCGGCTGCTGAAGACCGCCGAGGTGACCGTGCTGTGGCTGACCGCCGGGCTGTTCCATCAGCTCGCCGCCCTGCACCCTGATGCCTTCACCGGCGTCCGGCACCTGCTCGCGGGCGGCGACGTCATCTCCCGCACCCAGCTGGCCCAGGCGCTTCATGACAACCCCGGCCTCGTCTTCACCAACGGCTACGGCCCGACCGAGAACACCACGTTCACGGCATGCTGGACCAGCCGGACCGCACCGCTCTCCGGCACTGTCCCGATCGGCCCGCCGATCAGCGGGACCCGGGCGCTGGTGCTCGACTCCGATCTGCGGCCCGTCCCGGTCGGCGTGCCCGGCGAGCTGTACGCGGCGGGTGAGGGCCTGGCCCGCTGCTATCTCAACCGGCCCGACGCGACCGCCGACCGGTTCGTGCCGAATCCGTTCGCCGCGGGCGAGCGCATGTACCGCACCGGTGACCTGGCCGCCTGGCAGAGCCACGGGGCTCTGGAGTTCCTCGGCCGCGCCGACCGCCAGATCAAGGTGCAGGGCTTCCGGGTCGAGCCCGGCGAGGTCGAGGCCGCACTGCTGGAGGACCCGGACGTGCACGAGGCGGTCGTCGTCGCCCAGCTCGACGGCAGCCGCGGCAAGCGCCTGGTCGCCTACGTGGTGGCCGACGACCCCGCCGAGGTCGGCCCGTCGGGCCGCTCCGCCCAGTTCCGGGAGGCACTGCGCGACCGGCTGCCGTCCTACCTGGTGCCGTGGGCGATCATCCTTCTGGACGCGCTCCCGCTCGGCCCCACCGGCAAGGTAGCCCGCGACGCGCTGCCCGCGGCCCGCCGCGTCACCCGCAACCTCGCCTCCGACTTCGTAGCGCCACGGAGCCCGGTGCAGACGCATCTGGCGCATCTGTGGAGCGATCTGCTCGCGGTCGAGCCGATCGGCCTCGAGGACGACTTCTTCGAGCTGGGCGGCCATTCTCTGATCGCCGCGGAGTTGCTGGGCGCCCTGCACACCGAGTACGCGGTCGCGATATCCGCGCGCACCCTCTATCTGCACCCCACCATCGGCGAGCTCGCCGTGGCCATCGAAGAACTGCTCGCCGACACCCGGAAAGAGGCATGACCATGAAGCTTTCCCGTCCGGAGAACTTCCAGCCCGTCGACCTGGACCAGGTCGACTTCATGGACCACGGTCTGTTCAGCCAGGGCGATCCGCACGCCGCGTGGGCCAGGATGCGGGCCGAGGACCCGGTGCGCTGGCAGAACGCGGGCGACGAGCTCGGCTTCTGGTCGGTCACCACGTACGCCGAGGGCGAGTTGGTGTTGCGGGACCACACCCGGTTCACCTCGCAGCGTGGCACGATGCTGTTCCTGCTCGGCAAGGACGACCCCGCGCGCGGCCGGCAGATGGCCGCCACCGACCCGCCGCAGCACTCCCGGATGCGTGAGCCGGTACAGAAGGCGCTCACCAACAAGGCGGTCGAGCGCTACCGTCCGGCGATCCAGACGGAGATCCGGCGGGTGCTGGCCCCGGCTCTGTCGGGCGGTACGTTCGACTTCGCCGAGGCGATGATGATGCTTCCCATGGCGGCCGCGGGCACGATGATGGGGGTTCCGCGCGAGTCCTGGCCGAGGCTGACCGAGCTGACCGCGATGTCGATCGCGCCGGAGGACCCGGAGTTCACCAGCGGCGAGGCCAAGCGCACCCTCGAACTGGCGCACCGCGAGCTGTTCGCGTTCTTCCACGACATCGTGAAGGTCCGCAGGAACGATCTGGGCGACGACCTCATCAGCACGCTGCTCAGCATCGATCTGGACGGCCGCAGGCCCGAGACCGGCGCGATCCTCTCCAACTGCTACAGCCTCATCCTGGGCGCCAACGTCACCACGCCTTACGTGCCCACCGGAGCGATGATCGAGTTCACCACGACCCCGGTGTTCGAGGACTGGCGCGCCAACGTCTCCACTGTGCACAAGACCGCGATCGACGAAACGCTGCGCTGGGCGTCGCCGGCCAACCACTTCATGCGGTACGCGCTGGAGGACGTCGAGCTCGGCGGCAAGCTGATCAAGCAGGGCGAGGCGGTCGTGGTGTGGCTCGGCGCCTGCAACCGCGACGAGAAGGTCTTCGTGGACCCGTACGAGTTCAACATCCGCCGCAAGCCGAACCGGCACATGACCTTCGGCGTCGGCTCCCACTACTGCGTCGGCCACACGGTGGCCCGCCTGACCATGCAGATCCTGTTCGACGAGCTGATCCACAACTTCGAGGGGTTCGAGATCACCGGTCCCGTCGAGCATCTGCACTCCAACTTCGTGGCGGGCATCAAGCACATGCCGCTCCGCACGGAGATCAAGAAGGACGCCCGGCACCTGTACGAACAGGCCGTCGAGGGCGTCCAGGAACCGCAGCCGGCCTGACCCGAGAGGAAGAGGTTCTGATGAGCACGCCCGCGATCAGCCGGAAGCAGTGGTTCCTGCGCGAGCCGTCGCCCGAGAGCGCCGCCCGTGTCTTCTGCCTGCCCTATTCGGGCTGCGGCGCCAGCATGTACCGGCAGTGGCCGCGGTTCCTCGGCGAGGTGGAGATCGTGCCGATCCAGCCGCCGGGCCGGGAGAACCGGCTGCGCGAGGACCCCTATGCCACCTATGAGGAGCTCGCCGACGATCTGGTGGAGGTGCTGCGGCCTCATCTGAACCGGCCGTTCGCCTTCTTCGGGCACTGCGGTTCGGCGCTGCCGGGATACGAGACGACGGTACGGCTGATGGAGCGCGGCTACCCCGCGCCGGCCCGGCTGTTCGTCTCGTCCCAGGTGGCACCGCACCAGGGGCCGGCGGGCCGGTTCCTGGAGATGTCGGACGAGGCGCTGGCGCAGGAGGTGCGGAGTCTGATCGTCCAGCTCGGCGGCAAGCCGCTGCCGTCGCTGATCGAGATGAGCCTGGGCATCCTGCGCGCCGATGTGGAGGCCAACAAGAGGTACCGGCCGGAGCGGCCGACCCGGCTGGACTCGCCGATCACGGCGCTGGGCTGGTCGCGGGACACGGAGGTGGACCACCGTCTGATGGCCGGCTGGTCCGACTGCGGCGAGACCACCTTCGAGATGCTGGAGGGAGCCCACTACCGGTTCATGGACGCGCCGCCCGAGCTGATGGACATCCTGGTGAAGGGGATGACCGGCTGACTCGGCCGGCTCTCAGATCAGCCAGCCCGCCTCGACTGCGATCCTGACCGCGTCGAGGCGGTTGCGGGCGTTGAGTTTGAGCACGACCGTCGTCAGGTAGTTGCGGACCGTGCCGGCCGACAGGTGCAGCTTGGCGGCGATCTCGGTGGCCTCGGCCCCCTGGGAGGCCAGCCAGAGCACTTCGGTCTCACGTTCCGACAGGGGGTTCTCGCCGATGTCCCAGGCGGACATGGCCAGTTGGGGATCGACGACCCGGCGGCCGGCTGCCACGTCGCGCACCGCCCGGGCCAGGCCTTCGGACGGCGAGTCCTTGAGCAGGAAGCCGGAGACGTGGGCGGCCATGGCTCGACGCAGGATGGCGGGCCGGCCGAGACCGGTGAGGATGAGGGTGCGGCAGCCGGGTACCTCGCGGTGCAGCAGCTCGGCGGCGCTGAGGCCGTCGAGCTCGGGCAGGCCGACGTCGATGATCGCGACATCGGGGCGCCACTTGCGGGCGGCGGGGGCGATCTGTTCACCGCTGTCGATGGTGGCGACGACCTTCAGGTCCTCTTCCAGTTCCAACAGCGCCACCAGGGCACCGCGCACCATGTCCATGTCCTCGGCGACGAGTATTTTGAGTAACCGCTTCTCCACCAGCAGCCCTTTACATCCCGAAGGTCCTATACAACCTTTGACGCCGTTACCGCTGGTAAGGGTTTCCGGATGCCGGGCTGGGCGGCGGGTCGAGCGAGTCGTCCGCGGTAGCCACCGGCGACGAGGCGCACATCGGTGACGGCCTTGCGGGCGATGCCGAGGACCTCGACGACCTCGGCGTGGGCACGGTGAGGCGAGGCCGGCAGCAGCCCTTGGACGAGCTCGCTCTTGAGCCTCACGGCCGACAGGCTGCCGCCCAGCAGGGCGTGCAGTTCACGGGCCACGACGAGGCGTTCGCGGGCCACGGCCAGACGGGCCTGCGCGCTGCGACCCACGTGATTCTCGGCGACGAGCATGGAGAGCGAACTGACGCCGTACACGACCAGGCCACCGACCAGGGCTGTGACGGCCAGGTCGACGGCCTGTGCCGCGGACTCGCCCGACAGCAGTGCGGCCGCCGCGACGGCCGGCGCACCGGCGGCGTACAGCACCCATCGGGCTCGGCCACCGCTGCCGAGCAACAGCGATCCGGCGAGGAACCCGGCCATCACGCCCCAGGGCTCACCGATCCACGCCAAGGGCACGTATGTCGCGGCGGTCTGGGCGGTCAGCGACAGCGCGCGCAGATGCACCGGCCAGGTCCGCAGCCGGCGCAGAGAGTGCAGCAGTTGCAGGACGAACACGACGGCGAAGCAGCCGAGGAAGGCTGCCGTGCCTTTGCCGTTGGGCTCGGTGTCCGCGACACGGACGAGGGCGGTGAGCGCGTACCCGGCGAGCACCGTCACAGTGATGGTCCTGGACAGCCGGAGGGCCCAGCCACGCCCGCGCCGCGTCTCGGTTTCCCCGCCAGGATCACCGCCGCCCTCCCGTTCCCGTACCGACGGGCCGTCTCCACCGCGGGCCGGGTCGCCGTGCGTGGGGAGAAGGGGGACCCGCGCGCTCATCCGGAACCAGCCCTCGGGGGTGGTGCCGGTGGTGAGGGTTCCGCCGATGGCGGTGAGACGCGTGGTGAGGTTGCGCAGGCCGCTGCCGGCGTTGCCGGGCTCGGTGCCGGGTTCGACGCCGTCGTTGGCGACCTGGAGGAGGACGGCGGCCTCGTCGCGGCCGGCGTGCACGGTGCAGCGCTGAGCCCTGCTGTGGCGCAGCACGTTGGTGACGGCCTCGCGCAGCACGATCGACAGGACGGTGTCGGCCCGACGCGGGAGGGGACCACAGGCGATGTCGGTCCGGACCTCGATCCGCGCGGAGGTCAGGGTCGACCGTGCGCAGTGCGCGGCGTCGGCAAGGGACAGATCGGCGTCGCCGGTGGTGACCCGCTGAAGGTCCGCGAGGGCGGTGCCCGCCATCCCCACCACCTGGGTGACCTCGGCGCGGGCGCGGGCGGGGTCGGCCGGCAGCAGCCTGTGGACGAGTTCACTTTTCAGCATGATCGCCGACAGGCTGTAGCCGAGCAGGTCATGCAGGTCGCGGGCGACACGAAGGCGTTCGCGGGTGACGGCCATCCAGTCCTGGGCGCGGCGGACCTCGTGGTTCTCGGCGACGATCGCGGACATCGAACTGACGCCGTAGACGATGAGGCCGATGAGCAGCATGTCGCCGATGCCTCGCACGGCGGCGGCCGCCCCGCCGTCGCGCCAGGTGAGGACGGGCAGTGCGATCGCGGCCGCGAGGCAGAGCGGCCAGCGGGCTCGGCCCGGGACGGCCAGCAGCAGCGATCCGGCGAAGAATCCGGCCATCAGGCCCCAGGGTTCACCGATCCACAGCAACGGGACGTAGGTCACCACGGCCTGGGCGCTGAGGGTGAGCACGAGGGTGCGCACCCTCCACGTACCGGGGCGGTGGGCGGAGTGCGCCAGTTGCAGGACGACGACCGCGGCCAGGCAGGGTAACAACCCGGCCGACAGCATCGGACCCGGCCGCTGGGCGAGCACGTGCATCACGGTGATGAGGGCGTACCCGGCCAGGACGGCGAGGGTGACGAGCAAGGACAGGCGGGGCGCCCGCCGGTGTGATTCCCCCTCGACCTCCCCCGTCCTGGTGAAACTATTTGTGAAATGCGAACCGTGCATCGGCACGTGTCCTCCCCCGACCCGGCGACGCGGCAGAACGGTCTGATCTGGTCATCTGCCACGCCGGACCAGTCGGAGCCTAACATTTGGAGCACTGGTGATTTCTAGTCTCCTGCGCCAGTAGTTGATCGTGAGTTGTGGCGTGACAGCGGGAAGCCCGATTGGTCCGTACCGAGGAATACATATGCCGTCACGCGCATGACTCAATTCGCTGCTAAGTCCCAGCGCCACAACCCGCCGTATGAATTCTTCATGTTGCAGGGATGGAACCGTCACTGTGCTCTGAAGTGCACCCTGTGCAGACTGGTTGCCGATTCTCTGATCCGCGAGTTGACGGGGGATAAGAAATGAGCAATCAGATTCCGGAAAAGTACGACGTCGTGGTCAACGACGAGGAGCAGTACTCGATCTGGCGGGTCGGTCGCGAGGTACCGGACGGCTGGACGACCGTCGGGGTCCGCGGCACCAAGGACGAATGTCTCGGCTACATCGAGAAACACTGGACGGACATGCGCCCGCGCAGTGTCCGCGAAGCGATGGGCTGATGACCACGGACATGCTCGGCCGGGCCGTGCGGGCCGCCGAGTCGGCGACCTTGGCCGCGGCGGACTCCGGCGAGCCGGGCAGCGTCGATCTCCTTGTCGAGCTGGCCGGCTTGGGCAAGGAGCTGGCGATCGCCGGGCGCCTGGAGGAGAGCGGCAGAGTGCTGTGGAGCGCGCTGCGGCCGCCGCAGACGGAGCTTCCCTCCCCGCAGCGGGCCGAGGCGGTCGAATGGTACGCGCGGGTCTCGCGGCTGCTCGGCCGGTACGCCAGGTCCCGGGCGGTGCTCTGTGAGGGCATCGCACTACTGGAACATGAGGCCGCCCTGCCCTGTGCCGCCCGGCAGGGCGGCACTACCCGCGGCACTTCCCGCGGCGCTGCCGACGGTTCGGCGTCCGGCTTCACCGCCGGGCTGACGCTGGAGCTCAGCGCCGCGGCGCTGAGCTCGGGCGGAGTTGATCCGGGCCTGGACCGCCGGTTGGCGGGCACGGTCCGGCACGCCGATCCGGTGGTACGGGCACAGGGCCTGGCACAGCAGGCGATCGTGCGGATCGGGCGGCGCCGACCCGACGACGCGCTCGTCCCGGCCCACACCGCGGCCGAGCTGGTCGATGCCTGCGCGTACGAGGAACTGGCCGGACGGCTGGAGACTCTGTACTGGGTCGCCGAGTCCGAGCGGCTGCTGGGCCTGCTGGACCGGTCGGCCGAGCATTTCGTCCGGGTGATCGACGTCGCCGGCCCGGGGGCGCAGCACTATCTGAGGCCGTTCGCCGAAGTGGGACTGGGCCGGGTGCGGCTGCAGGAGGGAGACGTCGAGGCGGCCGCGCGCTGTCGGGACAGCGCCGAGGAGTTGGCGTCGCGGTGCGGCAGCGCACCGATGCGGGCCGCCGCGCTGACACTGCGGAGTCAGGTGTTCCTGGCGTCGGGTGATCCGTCCGGCGCGGCCGAGGCAGCCAAACGAGCCCTGGGTCTGGCCGCCCCGTTCGCCGACATCTGGGCGCGGCAGGCCAGACGCTCGCTGGCCCTGGCGGTCGAGGCGCTCGGCGGCGGGCGGCGCAAGCCCGTCGCGGCGCCCGGCGCGTCACGGCGGCCGACCGTGCCGGCCGCGGCGCAGCCCGGCGGGGTGCTGAACACACTGAGTCGCCGCGAGATGGAGATCGCACAGCTGGTCAGCGAGGGGCGCACCAACCAGCAGATCGCCCACGCCCTCGGTCTCAGTCCGAAGACGGTGGAGACGTACATGGCCCGCATCTTCACCAAGTTGGGGATCGGCTCACGCACCCAGGTCGCCCATCTGGTCGGCCTGACCAGCGAGGCCGTTCAGCGGGAGGGCCGCTGAGCCGACGCGCGGGGTGAGGGTACGTCTCCCGCGGTGATGGCGACCCAGATCGCGCTCGCCCCGGCCAACAGCGTCCCGTCGTCGCGGTAGAGCGCGGTGTGGCTCGTGAGGGTCCGGCCCTGCCCGGGGTCGGACCGGCCGACGATCACACACCGCTCGCCGAGGATGGGCGTCACAGCGATCCGGGCCGTCATTCGGCCCAGCACTCGCGCCTGCCGGGCGGGGTCGGTGGTCCAGCCACCGGGGCAGTCGAGCGCTGCCCACACGGCCTCGGGGCGGACGGTGCCGCCGGGACCGGCGAGCGAGGCGTCGGGCTGCCATGTGCAGGCGACGGTGCCATGCCGACCGGGCACAGGTCCGGGCCGCAGGTTGAGCCCGTCGGCCCGGTCGAGGCCGCAGACGAAACAGGAGGGGAAGGGGTGGAAGGCCCGGCCGCCGAAGTCCGACTGGCAGGCTTCGGCGACCTCGGCCGGGACCGGCGGCACGATCGGAACGTCCCCGGCTGCCGCGGCCACCGTGGCCACCAGGTCGTCGCCGTTCCACACGTGGGTGCGGCGGCCCGCGGGCTCGGCGGTGAGCGGCACCCCGAGCGGCGGCGGCAGATGCAGGGTGACGGCGGCGGGCGCAGCGGTGAGAGCGGCGAAGGTCCCGCACGCGTAGCCGCCGTTGGCGCTGGCGGCCGGACCGTTGTACCGCGCCTCGATGAGCGCTGACATGACCTCTCCTTCAGCCGGATGGGCCGAGGGTAGGCCGCGCCACTGCCGGACGGGCCCGGCGCTGCTGTCAGGGATGTTCCCGACTGTCGTCCTGACCGGGGACGGAAGCAGGCTCGGACCATCGACGACCCATGGGCGGGCCCCGGCCCGCCACGAGCGAGGAGGTATCCAGTGGGTCAGACCACTTCGGCCGTACAGCAGGGGACGTCGCCGTCCGATCCACTCTCCCCCGACGAGGGTGCGCCGCGTATCCGGCTGACCGACGCCGAGACCGCGGCGATCCTCGCACTGGTCGACGATGTGCTCGACGAGGACCCCGACACCGCTCTGGAGCTGCGGCTCGAACGCCTGGCGGTGCGCGCCCACGAGATGCCCGAGCGACTGCGATCGGCGCTGACCGGGTTCCGGGTCTCGGGTCGGCCCTATGGCGGCGTGGTGATCTCCGGGCTGCCGATCGACGAGTCCGCGGCGGGTCCGACGCCGACCAAGTACACGGACGACCCGCAGGGCCGCGAGGTCGACAAGGCCGCCTGCCTGCTGTTGATGATCGGGTCGCTGCTCGGCAACCCGTTCTCGTACCTCACCCAGCAGCGGGGCCGGATGGTGCTGGACGTCTTCCCGGTGAGCGGACACGAGGAGTCGCAGTTGGGCTCCAGCTCGACGGCGCTCCTGGAGTGGCACAACGAGGATGCCTTCCACCCCTACCGGGCCGACTGGATCATGCTGATCGGGATCCGGAACCACGACGGGGTGCCGACGATGTTCGCGCCGCTGCAGGACCTGGACCTCACGCCCAGGACCCGGGAGCTGCTGTTCCAGGACCGGTTCATCATCAAGCCGGACGAGTCGCACACCGCGGAGTTCAACGCCGACACCACCGGCTTCGACGAGGACGTCGAGGCCGTCTCCGACGCCTTCGACCGGGTGCGGGAGATGAACACCAACCCGGTGCGAGTGCCGATACTCGGCGGCGACCGGCGGGCGCCGTTCGTCCGTCTCGACCCGGCCTTCATGGAGCGCGACCTCGACGATCCGGCGGCCGAAGGGGCGCTCGAAGAGGTGATCAGCAAGTTCGACGCGAGCATGCGTGACGTGGTGCTGGCTCCCGGCGAAATGCTCATCATCGACAACTTCCGTGCCGTGCACGGCCGACGTCCGTTCCAGGCCCGGTACGACGGCACCGACAGGTGGCTGCGGCGGATCAACGTCACGGCCGACCTGCGCAAGTCCGAGGACCGCAGGTTCGGCCCGCACGGCCGGGCCGTGATCTGACGGCCCGTTCGCCCCCCAGGAACATCCCGGAGTGAAAGGCATGAGGACTATGCAGAGCGCGGACACCTGGATCGGTGTGCTGGGCGCGATGGCCGCGCGACGCCCGGACGCCGTGGTCTTCACCTTCCTGGCCGACGACGGCGAGGACGAGGCCACCCTCACTTTCGCGGAGCTGGACCGGGGCGCCCGCACGGTCGCCGCGTATCTGCAGGCCGAGGGCCTGGCCGGGCAGCGGGTCATGCTCTGGTACCCGTCGGGCCTGGACTACCTGGTGGCGTTCTTCGGCTGCCTGTACGCCGGAGCGATCGCCGTGCCGGCCTATCCGCCGACCCGGCAGCGCCGTTCGGTGGAGCGGGTCCTGGCGATCATCGAGGACGCGGAGCCGGCGTGCGTGCTGACGACCTCGTTCATCCGTGACCGGCTGCCGGCCGACACCACGGTCGGCGGCCGCGAGCCGATCGCCACGGACCTGATCGGCCCGGAGCCGGCGGCGCGTTGGAAGCATCCCGGAGCGGGCCCGGACACGATCGCGTTCCTGCAGTACACCTCGGGCTCGACCGGACGGCCGCGCGGTGTCGTACTGACCCACGGCAACCTGCTGGCCAACTCCGCGATGATCCAGGAGATGTTCGGCACGTCCGAACGGACCCGCGCGGTGTCGTGGCTGCCGATGTACCACGACATGGGGCTGATCGGCTCGATCCTGCAGGTGGTGTAC
This sequence comes from Streptomyces sp. NPDC046862, assembly GCF_040704615.1. NCBI lineage: Bacteria > Bacillati > Actinomycetota > Actinomycetes > Kitasatosporales > Streptomycetaceae > Streptomyces > Streptomyces sp. NPDC046862. The sequence continues at coordinate 77,660 of NZ_JBEYXP010000024.1, forward strand.
TGCGGCGGTACCTCGACCCTGATGTCGCCGATGGCCTTCGTGCGGGACCCGGTGCAGTGGCTGCGGGCGATCAGCCGGACCCGTGCTACGGCCAGCGGCGGGCCGAACTTCGCCTACGACCTGTGTGTCGACAGGATCACCCCCGAGGAGCGGGCCGGACTCGACCTGAGCAACTGGGAACTGGCCTTCAACGGGGCCGAACCGATCCGGGCCCAGACACTGGAACGGTTCACCGCCACGTTCGCCGAGTGCGGACTCCGGGCGTCGGCGATGACGCCCTGCTACGGCTTGGCCGAGGCGACACTGCTGGCCTCGGCGCGCCGGGTCGGCAGCGGCATGCTGCGCGACCCGCAGGGCAGGGTCTCCTCCGGGGTCACCCCGGCCGGGGTCCGGATGGAGGTCGTGCACCCGGAGACCCGCGAGCTGTGCGGGCCGGGCCGGACCGGCGAACTGTGGGTGGCCGGCGCCGGGGTCGGGCAGGGCTACTGGAACCAGCCGGAGGTCTCCGAGAGCGTCTTCCGGGCCCGTCTGGCCGACGGTGACGGGACGCCCTTCCTGCGCACCGGTGACCTCGGTTACCGGCACGACGGCGAGCTGTACGTCGCCGGCCGCAGGAAGGACCTGGTCATCGTGCGCGGCCGCAACCACTATCCGCAGGACGTCGAGCGGACGGCCGAGACCGCGGACGAGCGGGTCCGGCAAGGCGGTTGCGCGGCCTTCGCGGTCACCTTGGAGGAAAACGAGGAGCTCGTCGTGGTGGCCGAGGTCGGGCCGCGCGAGCAGAAGAGCGACCTGGCCGGGCTCGCGCACCGCATCCGCACCGCGGTCCTGGCCGACCACGAGGTACGGCCGCACACGGTCGCGGTCATCAAACCCGGCGAGCTGCGCAAGACCTCCAGCGGCAAGGTACAGCGACACGCCTGCCGGGCCGCCTACCTGAGCGGGGAGTTGGAGATCCTCGCCGTCGCCGACGACACCACCGTCCCCGCCGCACCGCGCCCCCGGGAGCCGAAGCCGCTCCCGAGCGGGGCGGTCGCCCGGATCCTGCTGGCCGCGGACCTCGTGCGCGAGGAACTGGCCGCGCTGGCCCGGCTGCGGCCCGAGCAGATCGACCTGGACGAACCCCTGGTCGCGCTCGGCCTGGACTCGATGGCGGCGATCCAGCTGCAGCACCGGCTGGCCACCCGGTTCGGCGTCGACACCCCGGCGGACGACGCCCTGGCCATGACCGGATCCGAGCTCGTCGAGACGATCGCGGTCGCGGTCTCACGGAGCCCCCACGCTCCGGTCGGGCCGTCGGTGCCGACCCCGCCGGTGCCGACCCCGCCGTTCGATCTGCCGTGCCCACCCGGGCAGGCCTCGTTCTGGCTGGAGCACCATCTGGTGCCCGGCAGCCCGGCCCACCTTCTGGCCATGGCGCTGCGGATCACCGGTCCGGTCGACGCGTCCGCGCTGCGCCGGGCGATCGAGCAGCTGTCCGACCGGCACGAGGCGCTGCGCACCACGTTCCCGTTCGGCGACGGCACCCCTGTCGGCCATGTGCACGCCCGGCTGGCGCCCCGGTTCGAGGAGTTCGACGCGGCCGGCTGGACTGCCGCGGAACTGGACGAGCGGATCGCCGCGTTCGCCCATGAGCCGTTCGACCTGGAAGACGGCCCGCTGCTGCGGGCCGGTTTGTTCCTCCTCGCCCCGGACGAGCACCGCCTGGTCATCGCCGTCGACCATCTCGTCACCGACCTGTGGTCGATGGAGGTGCTGCTGCGGGAGTTGGACGTCCTGTACCCGGCGGCGCTGCGCCGCACCGAACCGGACCTGCCGCAGCCCGCGCCCTATTCGGCCTACGCCGACACCCTGGCCGCGCCGGCCGAGGAGTCGCTGTCGCACTGGTGTGAGCGTCTCGACGGTGCTCCGACGCTGCTCGCGCTGCCGACGGCGAAGGGCACGCCGGGCACGCGGCGCATGGAGACCGGCGAGGTGCCCTTCGCTGTCGGCCGACGGCTGTCCGCCCGGATCGTCGAGCTGGCTCAGCGGCTGCGAACCACCCCCTACAGCGTGGTGATGGCCGCCTACCAGACCCTGCTCGGGCAGTGGAGCGGCCAGGAGGACCTGCTGGTCGGGTCGCCCGCGCACGGCCGCGGCAGGGCCGCGCACCGGGACACGGTCGGGCTGCTGGTGAACATCGTGCCGCTGCGCGCGGACGTCACGCCGGGCAGGTCCGTCGCCGACCTGATCACCGGGGCACACGACGCGGCGCGTGATGCACTCGCGCACTCCGAGGTGCCCTTCTCCGCGCTGGTCGACCGGCTGCAGCCCGTCCGGCACCGGGCACGGTCGCCTCTGGTACAGGCGGTGCTGGCCTGGCAGCGCCCGATCGGCGAGCACGGCGCGGTGCTGTCGGCGCTGGCCCTGAACCGGGCGGGCTCGGCGGGGACGATCGGCGGCCTGCGGGTGGAGACGTTGTCCCTGCCGTCCGGGGGCGCGCAGTTCGACCTGGTGCTCACCGTCGCCGAGATCGACGGCGCCTTGGCCGGCCGGCTGCAGTACGACCTGGGTCTGTTCGACGCCGAGCCGGTGAGCAGGGCGGCGGCCCATCTGACGGCGCTGTTGGAGGCCTTCGTCGACGAGCCCGAACAGACGCTCGGCGACCTGCCGCAGCTGAGGCCTCAGCCGTCGGCCCGGGAGTTGGTGCTCGACGGCGGGCCGGTGCGGGGTCCGCTGCGGTGCGTGCACGAGCGGTTCGAGGCGCACGCGGCGGCTCGTCCCGATGCGACCGCCCTGGTCTGCGACGGGCTCAGGCTCAGCTACCGGGAGCTCGACGCCCGCGCCCGAGAGCTCGCCGCCGAACTGCGCGCGGCCGGCGCCGGGCCGGCCGACCTGGTGGCGATCCAGCTGCGGCGCTCGATCGACCTCGTGGTCGCGGTGATCGCGGTGATGAAGTCCGGGGCTGCGTACGTGCCCCTGGAGCCGGCTCACCCGCAGGAGCGGCGGAGCCTGGTGCTGGACAGCGCCCGGCCCCGTTACCTGATCGATGAGCACGGCCTGACCGTCCTGGACCGGTCGGAGCGCGAGCCGCACGCGCCGTTCCCGCACGCCGACCTCGACCGGCTCGCCTACGTCCTCTTCACCTCGGGTTCGAGCGGCCGCCCGAAGGGCGTGCCGGTGGGGCACCGGGCGCTGGCGAACCTGTTCGCGGCCACCGCCGGGTTCGGGTTCGGCCCGGACGACGTGTGGACCCAGTTCCACTCCTTCGCTTTCGACTACTCGGTGTGGGAGCTGTGGGGCTGCCTCGTCCACGGCGGCACCCTGGTGATCGTTCCGGCGGGGTCGACCATGTCGGCGGATGCCTTCTGGGACCTGGTGCGCCGGGAGCGGGTGACGGTGCTGGGCCATACACCCGCGGTGTTCCGCGAGATGACCCTGGCCGCGCCGGACCGGCTGACCGGGCTCACGCTGCGACACCTCGTCTTCGGCGGCGAGAAGCTCATGCCGGGGCATCTGTCGACCTGGCGTGCGCACGGCGACCCGTCGGTGCCGATGGCCACCCTGTACGGCCTGACGGAGACCGCGGTCGTCGCCACCGTCGGCCCGGTCGGCCCCGGCGACGACGACATCGCGATCGGCCCGCCACTGGCCGGTGCGCGGATCGTCCTGCTGGACGAGGACGGGCGGCCCGCGGCCGAGGGCGAGATCTGCGTCAGCGGGGTCCTGCTCGCCGACGGCTACCTGAACGAGCCGGAGCTGACCGCGGCCCGCTTCACCTCCCATCCGGTGCTGCCCGGCGAGCGCCTGTTCCGCACCGGCGACCTGGGCCGGCTGCGTCCCGACGGTGCTCTGGAATACCTCGGCCGGATCGACGACCAGGTGCAGGTGCGCGGCTACCGGGTCGAGCCGGGCGAGATCGTGGCGGCGCTGACCACCCACCCCGGGGTGCGGGACGCCGTCGTGCTGCCCGAGCCCGGACCGGACGGCACTCAGCGACTGGTGGCGTTCGTGGTGCCCGGGCAACGGGACGGCTGGTCGCCGGGTGAGCTGCGCGGCCATCTGCGGACACGGGTGCCGGAGTACATGGTCCCGTCCGCGTTCATCGAGATCGACGCGATCCCGGTGACCACGAACGGCAAGGTCGACCGTCGCGCCCTGCCCAGCTCGGCGCCGCGCGCCGGTGACGCGGCCCCGGCGACGGACACCGAGCGGGAGGTCGCGCGGCTCGTGGCGGAGATGGTGGCGCTGCCGGCGGTGGGCCGCGACGACGACCTGTTCGCGCTCGGCTGGCACTCGCTGCTGATGACCCGGCTCGCGTCCCGCATCAAGGAGACCTACGCGGTGACGGTGCCGCTGCACGAGCTGTTCACCGACCCGACGGTCGAACGGATCTCCAGACTGATCGAACAGGCCCGCGGTGAGGGCGCGGTGGTCCGCACGGCTGGTCCGATCACCCGGGCCGACCGCAGCCGGTACGAGGTGGCGGCGGGCGCCGAGCGCCTGCCGGAGCCCATGCGCCGCCGTGACGACGCCGAGACGACCCCCTGACCCGGACCGCCCCCACCTGGAGGAAGCCATGGCTCCCGACACTTCTGCGATCTTCCCGACCTCCTTCGCGCAGGAACGCCTGTGGATCATCGATCGCCTCGCGCCCGGCACGTCCGCCTATCACGTGCCGGTGGCGCTGCGACTGCGCGGTGCCGTGGACGTGCGGGCCCTCGCCGGTGCCCTGAGCCTGGTCGTCGAACGGCACGAGGCGCTGCGGACCGTGTTCGGCCAGATCGAGGGGCAGACGGTGCAGCGGGTGCTGCCCGCCGGGCCGGTACCGGTCGAGGTCCGTCATGTCCCCGGTGGGCAGGCCGGGCTGGCGGAGCTGCTGCGGGCCGAGGCCGCCCTCGGCTTCTCCGTCGACAAGGGGCCGTTGCTGCGCGCGACGCTCTTCCGGCTCGCGGACGACGACCACGTCCTGACCGTGGTGCTGCATCACCTGGTGTCCGACGGCTGGTCGATGAGCGTTCTGCTGGCCGAGCTGTCGGCCGCCTACAACGCGCAGCGCGCGGGGTCCGCTCCTGACCTGCCCGAACTGCCGCTGCAGTACGTCGACTTCGCGATCTGGCAGCGCGATCAGCTGACCGCGGACCGTGAACGGGAGCTTCTGACCTACTGGCGCGAGACCCTGGCGGGCGCGCCGGACGCACTCGACCTGCCCGCCGACCGGCCGCGCCCCCCGCTGCAGAGCCACACCGGCGCCCAGATCGACGTCGGGCTTCCGGCCGGCCTCTCCGCCCGGGTCACCGCCCTGGCGAACACGCACCGGGTCTCCCCTTTCATGGTGCTGCTCGCCGCCTGGGGCGCGATGCTCGGCCGGTTCACCGGCACGGAGGACGTCGTCATCGGCACCGCCGTCGGCAACCGTGACGCACAGACCGAGCAGTTGATCGGCTGCTTCATCAACACACTGCCGCTGCGGGTCCGGCTGGAGGGCGACCCGACGTTCGCCGAGCTGCTCGGCCGGGTCCGGGCGACGACGCTGAGCGCACTGCAGCACCAGGACCTGCCGTTCGACCGGTTGGTGCAGGACCTCGCCCCGCGCCGCGACCTGAGCCGCAACCCGCTCGTGCCGGTGCTGCTGACCGTCCAGAACGCGCCGGCGCCGTCCGTCGCGCTCGACGGGCTCGACGTCGTTCCGGTCACCGTCGACCGCGGCGGCGCCCAGTGCGATCTCAGCATCCAGCTGCGACAGAGCGGCGACGTCTACGAAGGCTTCCTCGAGTACGCCACCGACCTGTTCGACGCGGCTACCCTCCGCCGATGGTGGTCGCATCTCACGACGCTGCTCGAAGCGGCCGTGGCCGGGCCGGACATCCGGCTGTCCGAGCTGCCGTGCCTGACGGCGCAGGAGATCGAACAGGTCACTGTCGAGTGGAACCGGACCACCCGGGGCTTCCACGACACCCTGCTGCACGAGATCGTCGACCGGCAGGCCACGGCCACCCCTGACGCCCCGGCCCTGGTGTGGGACGGCGGAACACTCGACTACGCGGCCTACACCCGTCGCGCCCGGGAGGTGGCGGCGGTCCTGCGCGGCCACGGCGTGGGCCCCGAGGTGACGGTCGCCGTCCTCGCCGAACGCGACGCCGACCTCATGGTCGCCGTCCTCGGTGTGCTCCAGGCCGGCGGCGCCTACGTGCCCGTCAACACCGACTACCCGCCCGACCGGATCGCTGCCGTGCTCGACGACGCCCGGCCCGCCGTCGTCGTGACCCAGAGGCGACTGGCCGACAGGCTTCCCGCGGGCCTGCCGGTCGTCCTCGTCGACGACCTGCCCGAGATCCCCTCGCCCGTCTCCGGACGCGCACCCACCACCGCCAACCTCGCCTACGTGATCTACACCTCCGGATCCACCGGCCGGCCCAAGGGCGTCATGGTGCAGCACCGGTCGGCGGCCGACATGCTGGCCTGGCATCAGCGCCGCTACCCGATCGGTCCCGGCGACGTCGTGCTGCAGAAGACCCCGACGTCGTTCGACGTGTCCGTCCCCGAGCTGTTCTGGTGGGCCGCGGCCGGCGCCCGGCTGGCGCTGCCGCCCGCCGGAGCCGAGAAGGACCCGTACGCGCTGCTGGCATCGATCAGACGGCACGGCGTCACGGTCGTGAACTTCGTACCGTCGATGTTCGGGCCGTTCCTGGACCTGCTGGAATCCGATCCGGCCCTCGTCGCGCACGCCGCGAGCCTGCGGTACGTCTTCTGCGCGGGCGAGGCGCTGCCCGTGGAGCACGTGCGCCGCTTCCACCGCGTCTTCGGCGCGGCGGGGCCGTTGCTCGCCAACCTCTACGGGCCGACGGAGATCACCGTCTACGCCTCGGCGTTCGACTGCCCCGACGGCGTCCAGCGGGTGCCGATCGGCACCCCGTGCGACAACACGGGCCTGTACGTTCTCGACCGGTACGGCCGCCCGCAGCCGATCGGGATCCCCGGAGAACTGTGCATCGGCGGCGAGGGAGTCACCCGCGGCTACCTCGACCGGCCCGCGCTGACCGCCGAACGCTTCGTTCCGCACCCGCTCGCCGGCACCCGCCCGGAGATCCCCGCAGGCGCCCGCCTGTACCGTACCGGCGACCTGGCACGGCACAACGCGGACGGCACCGTCGAGTGGAGGGGCCGGCTCGACAACCAGGTCAAGGTCCGCGGATTCCGGGTCGAGCTCGGCGAGATCACCGTCGCGCTGCGGACCCACCCGCAGATAGCCGAGGCGGTCGTGGTGCTTCGCGACGGGCGCCTGGCCGCCTACTACGTGCCCACCGCCGGTCCCGACCCGACCGTCACCGAACTGCGCGCCTTCCTGCGCCGCACCCTGCCCGACCCGATGATCCCCGACTCCTTCACCGGGCTGTCAGCCCTGCCCCTGTCGGCCAACGGCAAGGCGGACACCTCCGCCCTGCCCGAACCCGACGGCGCGAGGCCCGCCCTCGGCAGCGTCTACCGGCCACCGGCGACCGCGCTGGAGAAGGTCGTCGCCGGGATCTGGACGGACGTGCTGCGTGTCGACCCGATCGGCGTCCAGGACGACTTCTTCGACCTCGGCGGCAACTCGCTGCTGGCCACGCAGGTCGCCTCGGGCCTGCGCGAGACCCTCGGCGTGGAGGTCCCGCTGCGCGTCATGTTCGAGGCCCCCACCGTCGCCGCCCAGGCCGGCCTCGTCCGCGCCGCGGGCCGGGCCGCCGGCCTTGATCCCGCCGCGATCGCCGAGGTCTTCCTCGAGGTCAGGGACCTGTCCGACGAGCAGGTCAGCGAACTGCTCGCGGCCCAGGAAGGCCGAGGATGAGATACGGCCGGCCGAGCGACCTCATCCTGGACGACCTGTTCCTCGACCTGCCCGGACTCGTCCCCGGCATCGACCTCGCGCTGAAGATCGAAGGCCTCAACCCGGCCGGCTCGATCAAGATCAAGACGGCGGTCGCGCTGCTCGACGACGCCGAGCAGCGCGGTCTGCTGGCTCCCGGCGCGCGCATCATCGAGTCCTCCTCCGGCAATCTCGGCATCGCGCTGGCGTCGGTGTGCGCGACACGCGGCTATGCCTTCACCTGCGTCGCCGACCCGAACACACCACGCTCGAGCATCGCCCTGATGAAGGCATTCGGTGCCCAGGTCGTCGTCGTCACCCGGCGTGACACGCGCGGTGGGTATCTCCAGTCGCGCATCGACCACATCCACGAGCGGCTGGCCGCCGACCCGGGCCTGCTGTGGACCAATCAGTACGCCAACCCGGCCAACCCGCTCGCCCACCACCAGCGCACCGCGGCGGGCATCGCGGGAGAGTTCCCCGACCTGGACTACCTGTTCGTCGGCGTCGGGACGAGCGGAACGCTCATGGGCTGCGCCGAGTACTTCCGCGCGCACGCGCCCAGCACCCGCGTCGTCGCGGTCGACACGGAGGGGTCGGTCACCTTCGGGCACCCGCCCGGCCGCCGCCACATCCCGGGGATGGGCACGAGCCGCCGCCCGGAGATCCTCCGCCCCGGCCTGGTCGACGAGGTCGTACTCGTCCCGGAACCGGAGGCGGTGGCCATGTGCCGATTGCTGGCCGCCACCCGCGGCATCGCCGTGGGCGGCTCCACCGGCTCCGTCCTGGCCGCCGTGGCCCACCTGGGGCCCGCCATGCCCGCCGGCGCCACCGCGGTCGCGATCGGTCCGGACACCGGGGACCGCTATCTCGATACGGTCTACGACGACGACTGGGTCCGCGACCGGTTCGGGCCCTCCGCCCTTCCCTTCGAACCCCACCCGTCACCCATCACGGTGTAACGCGCCCGCCCCCCACGACACGAAGAGGACCCGATGTTCGCATCACCCGTTCGACGGATCGACCCGCAGGGCACCACCGGCGAGTTGGAGGCCCTGTCGCAATGGCTCGACTTCCACCGCGCCACCCTGCTCATGAAGCTCGAAGGTCTGGAGGACGCCGACCTGCGCAGGCCCATGGTCCCCTCCGGCACCAGCCTGCTCGGCCTGGTCAAGCATCTGGCCGAGACCGAGCACGGCTGGTTCTGTCTGGAGTTCCTGCGTCTGGACGAGCGTCCCCTGTACGAGACCCCGGACGACCCCGAGGCGGGCTTCCGGATCGAGCCCCACGAGACCGTCGACGAGATCGTCCAGACCTATCTCGACCAGTGCGAGCGTGCCCGCAAGATCGTCGCCGAGCAGGCCTCGCTGGAGATCGACGTACCGGAGAACCTGCGCGGCCGCGTCAACCTGCGCTGGATCCTGCTCCACATGATCGAGGAGACCTCCCGTCACAACGGCCACGCCGACATCCTCCGGGAAATGATCGACGGCACCACCGGCGACTGAATCAGGGCCGGTCCGGTGCCCTCTGCCCTGGCTCCGTCGGCGTGGCCGCCGCCCGGCGCCTCGTCGCGGAGCTGCCCGGCCGCGCTCGCCAGAACCCAACGACGCAACTTCGGGGTGCCCGCATGACCACTGCCGCCGCACAGCGCCTACGGGTGCTGCCCACCGAGTTCACCGTCGAGCACCTGCCCGTCGGCCACCCTCCGCCGGACGGCTCCTGGTACGTCCTGCACCGTGCGCCGGAAGGCCTCACCGTGGTCCGTGAGAGCCGGCCGACGTCACAACAGGAGCCCCCGGACGCCGCCCCTCAGGAACGCTGGGCCGGGCTCTACGGCGAACTGTCCCACGATCTTGATCTGCCCGGGATGCTCGCGGCCGTACTCGGCCCGCTCGCGGCGGCCGGGGTTCCGGTGTTCGTCTCGTCGAGCTTCCACAGCGACCTGGTCCTGGTTCCCCGCGAACGGCGGGACGAGGCCTGCGCCGTGCTGCGGGCCGCGGGTCACTACATGGTCGGGTGAGCGGGGGGCAGCGTCGAGCGGAACGTCCAGTGGCCCGAGCCGACCGCGTACACCGCCTCGGTCGCCGTGGACCGGATCGGACGCGCTCCCTTGGGCCCGGCGGCGTGGCCGTCGGCCGCCGGGACGTGGATCTCCGCCGTGCTGCCGGCGGGCACGTCCACCGTGAGGCGGAAGCGGCCGTCCCTGCGGGCCCAGTCGGTGCGGGCCAGGCCGTACGGGGTGCGGTACGAGCCCGACGCCGAGGTCAGGTCGCCCACGACCGCGGGGTCGACGAGCAGTTCGGCGTAGCCCACGGAGTCGGGGGTCTGCGCGATACCGGCGACGCGGCCGGTGAACCAGGAGTCGATGGCACCGAGCATGAAGTGGTTCTGGGACTGGCCGGGGCCGCCGTCCCAGGACTCGCCGAGCGTGGTGTTCCCGGCGAGCACCTGGTAGCCGTAACTGGGGCTGGTGGTCCGCGTGGCGATCCGGTGCACGATGTCGTCGCGGTCGGCCGAGGACAGGACGCGGAAGGCGGCGGGCAGGGAGATCTCGCCGAGCAGCAGGTGGTGACCGGCGGTCTCGACCGCCGCGGTGAAGTGGGCAAGGAGGCGGTCCCTCTCTCCCACCGGATGGGCGCCCATGTCCAGGGCGAGGGCCTCCGCGCCGTGACCGCCGCCCCCGAAGGTGCCGGTCGCCCGGTCGTAGTACTTCGCCGCCAGCGCCCGGACGGCGGTGTCGGCCTTCGCCCGGTAGTCCGCGGCGGCCGTGTCGTCGCCGAGGACGGTGGCGATGCCGTTCAGGGCGTCGAGGACGCGCCAGTAGCCGTAGGTGCCGGCCACCGCGCGCGGAAAGGTGCGGTCCGGGGTGAACCAGTCACCCAGGCCGTAGTCGAAGATGCCGCCGGAGACCTGCGTCTCGAGGAAGGCCGCGTACTGCCGCATCCGCGGGTAGTAGGTGCGCAGCGTGTCCCGGTCGCCGTAGGTGGTGTACAGCTGCCAGGGCACCAGGACGAAGGCGCCGCCCCAGTTGGAGTCGTTGCGGTAGGCGCCGGGGAGGTTGGTGTACTCGGGGACGGTGCTCGGGATCAGGCCCTCGGCGGTCTGGGCGTCGGCCATGTCACGGACGATCTTGCGCAGATGGGCCCGCATGTCGAAGTTGGCGGCGAGCGCCGGGAAGACGAGCTGGTCCTGTTCGAGCCAGCCGAGCTTCTCCCGGCTCGGGCAGTCGGTGAGGACGCTCATCATGTTGCCCTCGATGGCCCCACGGATCAGGCCGTGGATGCCGTTGATCAGCGGGTCTGAGCTGGTGAAGGTGCCGGCGGTGGCGTTGTCGGTGCGCAGGACCTTGCCGCGTACGGTGACCTCGGCCCCCTCGGGAACGCCCTTCAGTTCCAGGTAGCGGAAGCCGTGGTAGCTGAACCTCGGGTGCCAGGTGGCCGGGCGGCTGTCGCGGGTGGTGTAGCTGTCCCACAGGGGCGCGCCGACGTTGCTGATCGACTGGAAGGCGTGGCCGTCCTTGAGGCTCTCGGCGGGGTGGATACGGATCTCTGTCCCGGCGGGCGCGCTGACGGTGATCTCCGGCCAGCCGGCGATGTTGCGGCCCAGGTCGAAGACGCGGCTGCCGTCGGCGCCGTCGACCTCCTTGCCGGTGAGCGTCTCCACGACCCGGATCGGTTCGGTCTCGCGGGCGCTGAGCGCGGCGGGCGCGGCGGCGGTGCCGGGGGCGGGCACGGTGACCGCGCGCTCCCAGGAGCGGTGGTCGCCCCGGGGCTCGTCCCAGTGCGGGATCTCGCGGCGGGCGTCGTAGTCCTCGCCGCCGTACCAGTTGCTGGAGGTGGTGGGGCCGAGCGTGGTACGCCAGTCGTCGCCGCTGGCCACCGTGCGGACGCTGCCGTCGGCGAGGGTGACCTCCAGCTGGGCGATGAGCTTGGGGTCGCTGATGTTGCCGTACAGCTTGCGGTAGCGGTCGGCGGTGCTGACGACGTTGGACATGCCGTTGCCGAGGGCCACGCCGAGGGTGTTGGCGCCACTGCGCAGGCGGTCGGTGACGTCGTAGGTGGCGTACTGGACACGTTCGCGGTAGTCGGTGTTGGCGGGCTCCAGTACGGCGTCGCCGACCGGTTCGCCGTTGAGGGTGGCCTCGTAGACGCCGAGGCCGGCGATGTGGAGACGGGCGCCGCGGATGCCGCGCGGGAGGGTGAAGTCGTCGGCGAGCAGCGGGAGTCCGGCGGGGAGGTACGGCTTCGGTGGCCTCTGGCCGGTGACTCGGGCGAGCGTGGTGAAGGAGCGGGCCACGGCTTCGGCCACCGAAACCGCGTAATCCGCGGGGAAGTTGGGGACCTCGCCGGCCTCGGTGAGGACATCGGCGCGCGGGTAGAGGGCGACCTGGTCGAAGGTCTTGGCCGACTTGAGGTCGAGGGTGAGGGTGACCGGCGCGTCGGCGGAGGTGTGGGCCGCACTGCAGTAGCCGGCTGCGGTCTGCAGGGCGCTGTTGGGCAGGCCGTCCACGGCGAGGGCGGGCTCGTAGGTCTTGCGGACCGTGTAGCTCTCGGAAGCGGTGACCGTCGCGCCCTTGGCGAGCCCGGTCGTGCCCGACTCGGCGTCGCGTACGTCGATCTCGCCCAGTTGGAGCCGCCACGTGCGGGTGTCGACGCTCTCCTTGAGCGGCAGGCCGAGGCGGGTGACGTCGAGGCGGAGGTAACGGGCCGTCGTCCGCGGCAACGTGACGATGACGGGCTCGATCTCGCGTGCGCTGAGGCGCCATTCGGGGTGGGTGATCCACCGGGCCCGCCAGTCGGAGGACTCGGTCAGGCCGGTCTCGAAGACGGCGGGGTCGCTCCAGCCGGAGACGCGGTGGCCGCCGGACCACAGCTGGACGCGCCAGTGGACGCGGGCGCGGGAGCCGAGCGCGCGGCCCGCGTAGGTGGTCTCCGGTACGGCGGAGGCGACCTTCCCCGAGTCCCACAGGTCGGGCCGTCCGGAACGCAGGCGTTCGGGCGAGCTGGCTGCCTGGACGCGGTACGCGGTCTGCAGGGCGCCCGGAGTTCGGGCGGTGGTCTCCCAGCTGAGGACGGGGGTGGTGTCGTCGATGCCGAGCGCCTCGTCGAGGTGCTGGGTGCGCGGGTGGACGGGGCTGAGCCGCGTGGCGGGGGCGGCCTGCGCGGTGCCGGGCAGAGGGGTCAGGAGGGTGACGAAGGCGGTCACCACGGTGGGCAGCAGGAGAGCGAGGCGCCGGCGCCCGGCGCGGGATCGGGATAGGGATGGGGATGGGGATGGGGATGGGGATGGGGATGGGGATCTAAATCTGGATCGGGGCATGGCGGTCCTTCATCGGGGGGCGGGCGGCTCGTCAGACGCGGTCCAGGCCGACGGTCACGCGTCGCCGGAAGCGCAGGGTGACCGGGCCGAGCAGCCCGGAGGGCAGAGGCTTGTTGCGTTCGTTGGAGAGGGTGTTGGAGACGCGCACCGCGAGGCGGTTGCGGCCGGGGACGAGCAGTCCGGTGACGTCCGTGACGAACGGCGCCCACAGCAGCGGGGCGAGCCCGGTGCCGTTGACGGTGACGCCGGCGACGTCGCGTACGTCGCCGAGGTCGAGCAGGACCCGGCGGCCGTCGAGTACGGCGCGGTCCAGGTCCACCTGCGTGGTGTAGGTACCGGTGCCGGAGAACAGCGGGGCGTGCGCGGTCCAGCTGCCGAGCGGGCCGGTCACCGGAGTGTCCCCGTCGCGGTCCAGGGTGAGGGTCCAGTCGGCGGTCACGGGGACCGGGGTGAGCGGGTCGTCGACGTGGACGGTGCCGCGGTAGGTGCGTCCGGCGTCGGTGCCGGTGAGCCGGTGGCTGCCCGGGGACGACGCCTCGACCCCGGCGCGCAGGGCACCGCGGTACCGCTCGACGGAGAGGACCGGGAGCGTGGCGTCCGTCAGGTGCGGCGGGGCCGTGGGGGCTCGGCGCACGACGACGATCCTGGTCTCGTACGGCGTGAGGGCGAGCGGCACGTGCAGCCCGCGTCGGCTCGCGCGGTACACGGCTGCCGGGTCGGTCTCGCCGGTCGCCGGGTCCCACAGCTCGGGAACTCCCTCGGCGGGCAGGACCGCCGTGGTCTCGACGGCCGTGCCGCTCTCGTTGTTGAACAGGAAGGCGGTGTCCGTGCCCCGGGTGACGCGCAACGCCCGGACCGTCTCCCGGGCGGGTTCCAGGACGGCGGCCGCGGCGCCGGCGTCGTGGGCCGCGGCGCCCAGGGCCTCGACGTCGGCGACCCGGACCGCGTGTCCGTTCCCGAGGGAGCGCCTGCCGGAGACGGTGTCGCCGAACAGGTCGGCCAGCGCACGGGCCAGGGCGCGGTCGTTGCCGTCGGCCTCGTCGCTCGGCAGGGTGCCCACCGCGATGACGGTCCCGCCGGCCCGGACGAAGCCGTTCAGGGACCGGACGGCGGCCGCGTCCAGGGTGGGTGTCACCGGCAGCACCACGAGGTCGTAGCGGGCGGCGCCTACGGCGAGCCGTCCGGCCCGCACACGTGCGTGGCAGCGCAGGTCCGGGTCGCCGGTCAGGGCGCCGTCGTGGAGGAGGTCGAAGTCGACCTGGGCGCGCTCCAGCGCGTAGGCGGCGTCCGCGAGCGCGGCGTCGGTCTCACCCTGGCGGGCGGTGCCGGTCCACTGCTCGGCGGCCCGCTGGGGCTGGAGGAGCGCCGTGCGGGCGGCGGAGGTGCCACGCCCGGCCTCCATGACGCGGCCGATCCACTCGGCCAGCGGGCGCATGGTCCACCACCAGGGCGCCCGGGGCCCGAACGGCGGCGGGAAGTAGACGACGGCCTCGTCGGTCCACAGGGCGTGCAGGACGGTCAGGTTGACGCCTCGGGCGGCCTGCGCGCCGACGGTCGCGTGCACGAAGCCGGGCGTGACCTGCCAGCCCATGTTGCCGAACATCTCCAGCAGGGCCCGTTCCCGTCCCGTCTGGTGGGCCACGGACACGGGGTTGCGCGGGATCATGGTCGGGCGGCCCGCTACGTACTCGGCGGTGATGATGTCGCCACCGGGGACGTGCGCCCACTGGTTGACCTTGTGCAGGTCCCCGGTGCTGGGGATCCGCTTGGCGGGGGCGGTCTCGTCGTAGAGCGGGTTGGTGATGAGTTCGACGCCCCGTTCCTCGCACCAGCGGGCCTGTGCGCGGAAGTATCGGGCGAACCGGTTGGAGACGGCCTGCCAGTATCGGCCGCGGGCGATACGGCCGGTGCGGCCGAGGTCGTCGAAGGCGGCGGCGTAGGCCACGCCGGGCTCGACGTCCACCGCGCGCAGCGCCGCGTCCAGCGTGGGCGACCAGGGCAGCCGTTTGAAGTGGGCCTCGGCGGAGGCGAAGAACGGCTCGTCGTCCCAGAAGCCGGGGACGACGGTGCCGAAGTACCGCCGGAACCGGCGGTGGTACTCGCCCGGGACGATGTCGAGGAACAGCCGCACGGGCTCGTCGTCGAGCAGGTCCACGTAACTGCGGCTGTAGCCCTGGGTGTCGTCGACGAGCGGGACCCCGCCGAACAGGTCGATCTGCCAACGGCCCGCCGGGACCTGCCAGTAGCCGTCCGCCGTGAGCGGCGCCGTCAGATCGACGAGGTCGTCGGCGTCCGTGGAGCCGGTGGAGCCGGTGGAGCCGGTGGAGCCGAGCGGCCGGGCCGCGGCCGCGACGGCCTCGACGGCGAGGGACGGCCGCTCGGGGAAGTCGCCCGCCGTGGCAGGGTCGTCGAACGTCGTCGAGTACAGGATGGTGCCGTCGGCCGCCGTGACGACGATGCTGTCCCACAGACCTCGCTCGTCGCCCACCGCGCGCACCCCGACACCGCCGGACGCGTACCGCCCGTCGGCGACAGTGCCCTTCTCGCGGCCGTCGAGGGTGATCGCCAGGATGTCGCCGCGGGCGGTGACGGCGAGGGTGTGGTACTTGGTCTTGTTGAAGCCGTCGGTGCGGCTGCTGCGCAGCAGTTCGACGGGGTCGGCGTCGCGGGTCAGGCGCAGCACGGTGACGACGCCGGTCTGGTCGAAGGCGACGGCGTAACCGTCGAGGCCGTCGGCGGAGGCGCGGACGACGAGCCCGGCGGCGGTGTGATCCGCCTTTCCACTGGCGGTGACCGTGACATCGGTCCAGTCTCCGCCTCCGCGCAGAACCGCCGCCCCACCGAGGACCGCGGCGTCGGCGACCAGGTGTCCGGCCTCCACTCCGAGGCCGGTGCTGCGGCGCAGATCGGCGCGGGCCGGGCCCTCGACCACCGTGGTGGAGCGCCAGAGTGCCTTGAGGCGCAGGTCGGGGCGCGGCGGATAGGTGCGGGAGCCGACCGTGCCGCCCCTGACGACGTACTCGCCGGCCCGTCCGCTCGGGAAGTGATCGTCGTTGAAGAGCCAGACGCGCATGCCGGTGCGCTCCGCGGTGCGCAGCACGTGCTCGACGACGGCGAACCATTCCTCCGTGAAGAACACGGGGCGCATGGCATCGTTGTCGAAGGAGAAGAGGATCACCTCGTACATGCCCTTGGCCCGGAGGTCGGCGAGTTGCCGGTCGACGAGTTCGGGGGTGACGGGGCCGTTCCAGTACCAGTAGACGGTGGGGCGGCTGTCCCCCGGCGGGTCGGTGAAGCGCCGGGCGCCGGCAGCGGTTCCGGGTGCGGGGTCCGGGGCCGTGGCGGAGGCGGGCGGTGCCGCGAGCGCGAGGCCGGGTAAGCCGGCGAGGACGGTGCCGGCGCCGGCCGCGGCGACGAACCCGCGTCTGGACAAGGGGACTTCGGGGGCGGTGTCCGGGGTGGTACCTGGGGCTGTGTCGGGCATGCGTGAGCTCCTGCGGAGGGAGTACCGACGGGACGAGACGTTCAGCCCGCGGCCAGGCGGGCGACTTCGGGCGCGGTCAGGGCCCGGTTGTGCACCCGTAGGTCGCGTACGGCGCCGTGCAGGTACGGATGGGTGCTGTTCTGGGAGCGTCCGAGGTAGGCGCGGGTGGTCACGCCGAGCAGCAGCGGGCTCGCGACCATGGCGGGGTTGCGGCCCGCCTCGACACCGTCGAGGTAGAGCACCCCGGTGCCACCGCCCAGGGTGATGGCCACATGGGTCCAACGGCCCACGGGCAGAGGCGCGTTCGCGTCGATGACGTCCTCCCGTTCCATTCCGGCGATCTTCAGCGCGGCACGGGCCCGGCCGGCGCCGGTGGTCGCGGCGAGGAACAGGTAGCTCTCCTTGTGGAAGCCGAAGTCGAGGACGCGGGCCGAGGCGGTGAGGGTGTCCACGCGGACCCGGACGCCGATCGTCAGTTCGTCGAGACCGCTCACCAGGCCCGTGGGGAGGGCGACATGGCCGCCGCGCCCGTCCAGCGACACGGCCGGGCCCGTGCCGTCGTCCGCCCACGTGGCGCCGGCGGCCAGGGTCGCGGCGGCGAAGGTGCCGGTGATGTCGCGGGTTCCCTCGTCGAACGGGTAGTGGGCGACGTCCCGTTCGCGGGTACGGGACGGAGTGACCGCCCAGTAGACGTTGTAGCGCTGGTGGTGCACCTCGTGGAACGGCCGGAGTTCCATGGGGCGGCCGTCCACGAGCGCGGTGAACCGTGGAGAGGCGCCCGGGACGTGGCGCAGCGACTCCGGGCGGATCGTCGGCAGGGTGGCGAGCGCGGTGTCGCCGTACTGCCCCGCCAGCACCAGAGGCCCGTACGACAGCGACCTCACCTGGGGGTTGTCGGGCGCGGGGGTCCAGACGGGTCTTCGGGGCAGGGTGAGGTCGACCGTGTCGCCGGTGCGCCAGTTCCGCTCCAGCGTGGCGTAGTTGCCCGGTCGGGGCCGGGCGTGGACGGGACGGCCGTTGACCTTCAGGACGGCGGGGCGCCCGGTGTCGGCGACCCAGGCGGGGATCCGGATCCGTAGCGCGAAACGTCCGCGTCCGCGGGTGACGGTGAGCCGGGTGCGGCCGTCCGACGGGTACGCCGTCTCCTGACGTAATGTCACGCCCTGCTGGGACCAGCGCACTTCGGACGGGATGAACAGGTTCGCGTACAGAGCCGGCGGCTCGCCGTCGCGGGACCGGAAGTAGACGGAGTCGGCGAACTTGGTGTGGGTCTCCAGTCCGGTGCCGTGGTCGCACGAGAAGTTGTCGTAGTCGCCGCTGTAGCTGCCGGGGGCCGAGCCCAGGCCGCCCTTGGGTTCGCGCCGGGAGCCCGCCCACAGGCCGGTGTAGTAGGTGACGAACCCGTGCGCGGAGTCGGGGTCCTGTTCTCCCAGCATCTGGTTGTAGAGGGTCCACTCGTAGTGGTCCATGAAGTCCGTGCGCTCGGGCCGGTGCAGGAAGAGGTGGCGGCCCAGCTTCAGCATGTTGTAGCTGTTGCAGTTCTCGCAGGTGACGTCGGAGAGCCTGCTGACGATCTCGCCGGGCGGTCCGAAGAGTTCGGCGTTGGAGTTGCCGCCGATGGCGTACGAGTGGTGGCGGACGACGGTGGTCCAGAAGGTGTCGGCGATGTCCAGATAACGCGGGTCCGCCGTGGCCTCGTAGGACGGCACGGCCCCCACGATCTTGGCTATCTCGGTGTTGGCGTGCCGTCCGGCGAGTTCGTCGCGGCCGGCGGCGAGCGGGGCGTACAGCTCCTCGTGGTCGAACCGGCGGGCCGTGCGCAGGTGTGCCGGGTCGCCGGTCTCCAGGTGGAGCCGGGTCAGCACGTCGTTCATGCCGCCGAACTCCACCTTGAGCAGGTTCTGCATCCGCTCGTGGGACAGCGGCGCGGTGCGGGCGTCGGCCCACGCGGCCATCTCCCGCAGGACGTCCAGGGCCTCCCGGTTGCCGCTGAGGCGGTACTGGTCGAGCAGACCGGCCATGATCTTGTGCAGGGTGTAGTACGGCGCCCAGGGCTTGCCGCCCGCCTCCAGCTGGTCGAAGACCGACTCGGGGAACGCGGAGAGGTACCCGCGTGTGAAGCCGGCGGCCGGGGCGGCCCGCTGGCACTCGGCGAGCGCGGAGACCAGGGTGCGGCCCTTGGCGGCGTACGCGGACTCGCCGGTGTTGGCGTGGGCCTGGGCCAGCGCGCTGAGCAGATGGCCCGTGGTGTGGCCGCGCAGTTGGACGTCGGGGGCCTCCCATCCGCCGCAGGGCTCCGCCGCCGACGGCAGGCCCACGGTCCGACGGAAGGTGTGCAGCAGCCGGTCGGCGTCGACGAAGAGCAGATAGTCACAGGTGCGGCGCATGTTGGCGAGGAAGGGGCTGTCCAGGAGACGGACCTCGGACAGGTCGAAGACGGCGAGGGTGGGGAGGGCGGGCCCGGCGCCGGACGCGCGGGCGGCCGGGGGCAGCGCGGGGAGGGCGGCGGCGACCGGGGCGGGGACCACCGGGGTGACGGTAGGGGTGACGGTCGAGGTGACAGCCGCCGCGGCTGTGGTGGTGGTGGCGGTGGCGGTGGCCGTGGCGGTGAACAGGATCCGGCGGCGGGACGGACCGGCGATGTCACGGGGCGCGGGCAACGTGCGGACTCCCTTCGATGGGGACACGAGCACGGGACGAGCAGCGGATTGAATCGTTTTACGCTGCGCCCGCAGACGCTAAGCTCGACCACCACCAGGGTCAAGCCCTTTCACAGGCAATGCCTGAAGCGGACGGGAGGAAATCCCGCTACCACGCCCACCGCCACGGGTCCTCGTGATTGAAACGTTCAATCCAGGTGCCCGGCACCCCGCCGGTCGTCGCCTCAGTGCACGACATCGCCGAGCCGGGGCACCACGCGGGTCAGCCGCAGCACGCCCCACAGGATCAGGAGCGCGCCGGCCGCCTCGGGCAGGAGCCACCAGCCCGTCCGGACGCTCTCGTCGTACAGCGCGACACCCAGCACGAGGCTCACCGCGGCGTCGCCGATGGTCAGCGCGGGCTGTGACGCGGCCAGCGGGCCGGCCTGCAGCGCGTTCTCCAGCAGCAGGAGCGCCACGACGCCGGTGATCGCGAATCCGTAGGTCTGCCAGGTGGTGAGGAAGGCGGGCAGTCCCGCGTCGGCGAGGCGTCCCGTGGCCGACTTCATGAGTGCGGCGGTCAGCGCGTTGCCGACCGCGGCACCTGCCGCCAGCGCGGCGGCGCGGAACAACGCGGAGGACGAGGACCGGCCGAGGACGACCGCGGCGGCCATCGCGCCGAGAGTGAGCGCCAGAGCCGGGACCCACCGATCCATCGAGGCCTGGTGCCGGGTCCCGGAGGGAGCCGCCGAGGCCAGTAGCAGGGCGAGTCCGGCCACCACTCCCCCGATCGCCCACCAGCCCGCGGCCGGCAACCGGCGGTGCAGCAAGGGCACGGCCACCAGCAGCGCGAACGGCAGTTCGAGGATGAACATGGGCTGGACGAGCGCCATGGGCCCGTTGACCAGGGCGAGAGCCTGGAACACCGCGGCGCCCGTCACGCCGATGATCCCCAGGGCCCACGCGGGCCGACGTACGAGGGCGAGCAGCAGCCCCAGCCCACCGCCCCGGGCCACGGTGGAAGCGGCCTTGCGCTGGAAGGCCGTACCCAGCGCGTTGCTGAAGGCGCCGAGGACCGCGAAGAGCAGGGCAAGGACGATCATGGGTACACCATGCCTGCCCGGCGGCGGCTTCGTCGGGCAGCGTGCCGGGGCGCCGCGCGGACCTCTGCCGCCGACCGGACAGGCGTCGGCCGGGGCATGGACGGTGGCCGATGCGGCAGCTCACGCTGTTCGTGCCGCGCCCACGGGCGGCTCGTGGGTCGGCCCGCGAAACCGGCCCGTGGGTCAGCCTTTGAGCAAACCGGGGCCGAAGCTCCCTCGCGGAGCTCAGTTCCGGTCCGGGGCCAGCACCACGAAGTCCGCGTTCGACGGGTCCAGGCAGACGGCCAGCCGGCCCACACCCTCCGCGTCGTCCGGCCCCATCTGCACGCTTCCGCCGTTCCCGGTGACGTCGGCGACCGCGGTGTCGCAGTCGGCCACGGCGAAGACCGGGTGCCAGTACGGGCGCCCGCCGGCCAGGGCGAGGTTCTCCTTGGCGACCTCCATGAGGCCGCCCTGCATACGCTCCTCGGGCTGCCCGGCGGGAGTGATGAGGGTGTACGTGCCCCCGCCGCCCGGCAGCGGCATGTCGCTGAACTGCCAGCCGAGGACTTCGCCGTAGAACTCCTGGGAGGCCGCGGCATCGCTCGTGTACAGCTCGGTCCAGGACAGCGAGCCCGGCTCCTCCACCAGCTCGAAGCCCGTGTCCTTCCCTGGCTGCCAGACGGCGAACTGGCCGCCCAGCGGGTCGCTGTACTGCGCCATCCGGCCCCAGTCGCCGAGGTCCCTCGACGGCACCCGGACCGTGCCGCCCGCACGCTCCACGGCCTGGGTGGTGGCGTCCGTGTCGGCGACGCTGTAGTAGATCATCCAGGCCGGGCGCGCGCCCTCCTCGGTGAGCTTGCCGAGCCCGGCGACGGTCTTGCCGTCCTTCTTGAACATCCCGCCTTCCACGTCCTCGCCCTCCCCCATGGGCTCGTACTCCCAGCCGAGCACCGAGTCGTAGAAGGCCGCGGTGGCCCGGACGTCGGGGGCACCGAGGTCGAGCCAGCAGGGAGAGCCGGGAGTGAGGTCAGTGGTGATCACGGCGATCCCCTTTCGCAGGTCCTTGTGACATCAGCTCCTCGCCACATCAGCGTGACACCCGACACCGGCGATCGCGCGTCGGGCCGCGTCGCGGTCACCTCACGGTCCGCCCTGCAGCGGCCCGGGTCCGCCAGGGCCCGCCCAACGCACACGCGGTACGCCGCCGACGCCCCGCCCCGCCCCGCCCCGCTGACAACTCCACCCTCTGCCACAAGGATCGCCGGCATGGCATCCCACGCGAACCGAGCCCGCGCCCTGTCCTTCGACACCGTTGCCACGCAGTACGCCGCCGCCCGCCCGGACTATCCACCCGCCCTTTTCGCAGCCCTGGAGGAGCTCGCGGGTCACACACTGGCCGGCGCCGACGTGCTGGACTGCGGGGCCGGCACCGGTATCGCCACCCGGCTGCTGCGCGAGCGCGGCGCCCGCGTCGTCGCCCTGGAGCCGGGCGCCGGTATGGCCGCGGAGCTGCGCCGGGCCCAGCCGGAGATCCGCCTGGTGCGGGGCGAGGGGGACCGTCTGCCCTTCGCCGCCGGCAGCTTCGATGTGATCACCTACGCCCAGGCCTGGCACTGGACCGACCCCGCCCGCTCCGTCCCCGAGGCGTTGCGCGTGCTGCGCCCGCACGGCGCGCTGGCCCTGTGGTGGAACCAGGCCGACATCCGCGTCCCCTGGGTCGCGGCGGAGGAGGACCGGCTCGCGCCCTTCACCCGCGGCTTCCCGACGACGGTGGCCGAGCTGTTCACCCCGTATCCCGTCCGGGTGGCCACACGGGAGGTCACCTGGTCGCGCCGGATCACCGTCGAGGAGCACATCCGCAACCTCTCCACCCACTCGCATTTCGTGGTCATGGAACCCGTCGAGCGGGACGGTCTCCTCGACGCGAACCGCGCCGCGCTGACGCGGCTCTTCCCCGACGGCCGGCTCGACGAGCCGTACCGGTGCGGCCTGACCGTCGTACGGCCTAATGGATCACGGCGTTCGCGATGATGATCAGTAAGCCGATGAACATGTCCATGACGCCTGCCCCGCATGACGACGGCCAGCTGTGCCCGGACGTGCGGGCTGCCCAGGCACCCCAGCAGAACAAGGCGGCGGTGTTGAAGAGCAGGGCCCAGTTGACAGCCGTGGCCTCCGCCCACCACCCGGCTTCGGCGGCGAGCAGTATCGCCACCGTGGGCACCACGGCGGCGACCAGGGGCCACTCGGCGAGCACGAGCCGCCATCTGCTCGTGGTGGCCGAACTGTCCGCGGACGCGCGCTGGGCGATGACGTGCGCGTACCCGTGCGCGGCCGCCGACGCCAGCGCGGTGAGCACCACCCACAGCGCGTCCGGCCCCGGATCGGCCTTCTCGCCCGTCGCGTCCAGCGCGGACGCCAGCGCGCTGGCCAGCACCAGTCCGTAGATGCCACTGAACAGCGACTGCTCCGCCGGCCGGTGCTGCCGGATCCACCCCGGTGCGACGCTCTCGGGGTCGACATGGTCGGCGCTGTCGGGCATCGCATCGCCTCGTACGGGAAGGGGGCTGGGTCCGACCATGCTCACCCGTGTGACGTCACGGAACACGACGCCACACACCGCTCAGAGGATTGTTGTGCCATAAGGGGGAGGCAGGGCACCGACGGCCGCGAGCCGGACGTCTCGCGTCGCCCTGCCTCGCTCTCGGTCGTGATGACCTGCGCCGCCGGTGACCGGCGACTCACGTTCATGGCGTGCGGTGCTCCCCCGGGCGGGGTATGACTGACAAGGAAGCCCCCCGAACCGGACCCAGGGCGGTTCCGGCGCCGCCGCGGGGAGGAGCGTCCGGTATGCCTCAGCGAGAGACCCGGACCGGGTACGGCCGGCCGGACGGCATCACCGCCGCGCCCGGCGGGCTGCTCGACCTGCTGCAGGTCGCGGCCCTGGTCCTGGGAAGCGACGGCCGTATCGCGCTGTGGAGCCCCGAAGCCGAGCTGCTGCTCGGTTTCTCCGCCGCCGAAGCGCTGGGCCAGGACGCGGGCGCCCTGCTGGTGGCCCCGGAGAACCGGGAGCGGGCCCGCGAGCTGTTCCGGCGCGTGCGCACCGGCGCGCGCTGGGCGGGAGTCTTTCCGGTGCGGCACAAGGACGGCTCGACGCGCCGGGTGGAGTTCCGCACCATGCAGTTGCGTGATGCCCGCGGTGACATCCACGCCCTGGGCCTGGGCACCGATGCCGAGACCGTGCGGAACGTCGAGCGTGACCTGGCCCTGTCCCACATCCTGGTCCGCCAGTCGCCGGTGGGCATCGCGGTGTTCGACACCGACCTGCGGTGGGTGCGGGTCAATCCGTCGCTGGAGCGGATGAACGGCGTGCCGGAGGAGGCCGTGCTGGGCCGCCGCGTCGGCGAGGTGCTGCCGGCACTCGACGTGCAGGCCATCGAGTCGCGGATGCGGCACGTTCTGCAGACCGGCGAACAGCTGCTGGACCAGCAGACGATCGGCCGGACGGCCGCGGACAGCGAGGAGCACGCCTACTCGGAGTCGTACCACAGGATCGAGGACTCGAACGGACGTGTGCTCGGCCTGGCGATGGCCGTACTCGACGTCTCCGAGCGGCAGCGGGCGGCGGCCGAGGTCGCGCAGGCGCGGGAGCGCCTGGCGGTGATAGCCGACGCGGGCGTCCGTATCGGCACCACCCTGGACCTCCCCCGGACGGCACACGAGCTCACGGAGGTGGCCGTTCCGAAGCTCGGCGACCTCGCGGCCGTCCACGTGCTCGACTCGGTGGTCGGCCCCGGTGGCACGGCAGCACCGCGGGCGGACGACTCTCTCGACTTCCGGACACTCGCCGTGAGGGCGGGCTCCCCCACGGACGCGATCGGTGCCGCGGGGCCGGTCGGCGAGTCGGCTTCGTACAGCTCGTCACGGCTGATCACCCAGTGCGTACGCGAGGCGCGGCCGATCCTGCTGCACCAGGTGAGTGAGGCGGCGATACGGCGCATCGCCGGGGACGACCGCGCGGCCGAGTCGCTGCGGCGGGCCGGTGTCCATTCCTGGCTGGCCGCTCCCCTGGTGGCCCGCGGCGAGGTACTGGGCACGCTCAGCCTGTGCCGGACGGTGAACCCCCGGCCGTTCGACGACCAGGACCTCACCCTTGCCGCCGAACTGGCCACGCGCGCCGCCATCGGCATCGACAACGCCCGGCTGTACGGACGCGAACGCAACACCGCGCTCACCCTCCAGCGCAGCCTGCTCCCCCAGGAGCCACCGCACCCTGCGGGCATCGAGGTGGCCTCCCGTTACCTGCCCGCGGTCAGCGACGTGGGCGGGGACTGGTTCGACGTACTGCCCCTCAAGGACGGCAAGGTCGGCCTGGTCGTCGGCGACGTGATGGGCAAGGGCGTGCACGCGGCAGCCATCATGGGCCAGCTCCGCACGGCCACCCGCGCCCTCGCCCGGCTCGACCTGCCTCCGGCCGAGCTGCTGTACCACCTCGACGGCATCGCCGCCTCCCTCGGCGACTCCGACTCGCTCGCCACCTGCCTCTACGTCGTCTGCGACCCACGACACGGCCGATGCGAGGTCTCCCGCGCCGGTCATCCGCCCCCGGTCCTGGTGGACCCTGCCGGTAAAGCAGCACTCCTCGACGTCGCGGCCGGAGTTCCCCTCGGGGTGGGCGGCGTGCCGTTCACCGCCGGGGAGCGCGAACTCCCCGAAGGCACGCTGCTCGCGCTGTTCACCGACGGCCTGGTGGAGAGCCACAAGGCGTCCATCGACGCCGGGCTGCGGGACCTGGTCCGGCTCCTGGACGGCACCCGGCTCCCACTGGAGGAGACCTGCGACATGCTGCTCGGCGCCCTGCACCGGGAACCGGAGGACGACGTGGCGCTGCTTCTCGCCCGGCGCGGGAGCGGGTGAGCGAGTCGGTGTGTTCTGGCCGCCGTCGTCAGGCGTCAGGCACCGGTGGTCGTGGTCGCCCACTCCTCGATGAGTCGAACCGTGCGCTCGGGCTGCTCTTCGTGCACGTAGTGCCCGGGGCCGGGCCAGTGGTCGACCCGGGAACCCGGCACCCGAAGTGTCGTGCGTTCCCAGGCGGCGGCCTCCGCCGAGGTCCACACGGTGAGTGCGGGCCGGGTGCGTCGGCGCAGGTACGTCTCGCTGTGCGGGCGTACGCCGACCGCGCCGGGGTCGGTGTACATGCCCGCGTAGGCCTGGGCGATGACGTGGTCCGGCGTGCCGAGCATGGCGCGGACATGTGCGGTCCGCAGACCCACCGGGGCCTGCGGCGAGAAGGCCCGGGCCACGAAGGCCGCTGCCGCGCGGGCGCCCCGGGTGCGGTACTCGGTGAGACGCGCGGGGATGTCGGCCACTTCCTCTCCGTGCGCACCGTGGGCGGGTTCCAGGGCGATGAGCGACCGTACGGTGTGCGGGTGGTGGACGGCGAGCAGGTTCACGACCTGCCCGCCCATGGAGTGGCCGACGGCGACCACCGGGCCGGTGCCGAGGCTCTCGGTCAGGGCGGCGAGGTCGTCCGCCATCGCCCTGGGCGTGTTGCCCGCATCCGGCACTTCCGAGCGGCCGTGACCCCGTAGGTCCGGAACGATCACCTGGAACCGTTCGGCCAGCACCTCGGCGTGGGGCGACCACTCCCTGCCGTCGCCGCCCCACCCGTGTACGAGGAGCAGGGTCGTTGCGTCCACCGGGCCGAGCACCGTGTGGAACAGGCGGACGCGCCCGACGTCGATCATCAGCCGTCGTCCCGGTGGCCCCGGTGGAGCACCAGCGTGCTGTGCGGGCCGATCCTGGGTCGTTGTCCGGCGCCGACGGTCCGGCCCGTGGCCAGGTCACGAGCCGGCCCGAAGTCCGGCCGGGCGGGCAGGGTGTACGTCGTGTCGGTGCTGGTGTTCATGGCGATCAGGTAGTCGCCGTAGACGCAGAGGTAGAAGGGCGCGCGGCCGACCAGCATGGTCTCGACGCCGTCGAAGTGGACGCCGAGGGCGGGGTCGGGGACATCGTCGGGGACGGGCGCGAGGTGGTAGACGTCTCCGGCGAGGGCCTGGTGGAGGGTGTCTCCGGGCGGCGGGAAGCCGCCGGGTGGGATGTGCCCGGCTCCGGGGTCGTTGATGGCGTAGTCCCACAGGACCCAGTCGCGGGCCGTGAACGTGCCGTCCGTGGTTCCCGCGCTGCGCTCGCGGATGGTGGCCGAGCGCTGGTCGACGGGCGTGACGTGGTGGACGCGGGCGTAGTTGTTGACGCCCTGGCGGGAGCGGAAGTAGAGGGAGGCGAAGAGGAGTTCCTCGCCGTTCTTGACGGCGACGCAGCCGTTGTCCTCGTCGGTGAGCACGAAGTCGGGCCGGTCCCAGCCGGTCGGGACGCGGGCGGGCCGGGCGGCCAGGGACTGGAACTCCGGCCAGTCGCGGGAGATGAACCGCAGCGCGTTCAGGCCGACACGGGTCCAGGTGTGGGTGGCCTGGAGGTTCAGCTGGGGGTAGAGCTGGCCGTCGGCGACCATCTCCTGGGTCCAGCCGACGATCTCGGGGTCCTTGAACACGGCTGCCGACATGACGGGGTTGGAGTCCCACGCGGTACGGGAGGCGTACGCGGTCTCACCGGGGTAGACCTCGTTGCGCCAGCCGATGACCGTCTCGATACGGGAGATCCGGTGGTGGTCCTTGTCCACGTCGATGACACGGAACTTTCCTCGTGCCTTGGTCATCATGACCATGTGGTCGCGCAGTTCGGGCGCCTGTTGGCCCTGGTAGCCGCGCGTGACCGACTCGTACATCATGACGAGCCAGTCGATGACCTCGCCGTAGCTGCCGACGTATCCGAGCTCGCGGGTCAGGCCCGCCCTGGTGACCTGGTGGTAGCCGTCGCCGAGCGGCTTGGTCGGCTTGCCGTCCTTGTCCTCGGGGCCGAGGTAGGGGACCGTCCCGACCGACTGGTACAGGTAGTCACGGGCCTTGTCCTCGGGGAGGGCCAGGTCCGGGGCGAGGAGCTTCAGGCCGCGGTTGGTCTGGTAGAGGCCGATGGCGCAGATCTGGGCCTGGTTGCTGTAGTGCGGGAAGTGCTGCCGCCAGTAGTCGCGGCTGGACTTCAGCATGTCGGTGTACGCGGCCGTGCGCGCCGGCGGCACGGGGGTGGTGGTGTCGGCGGGGGCGACGAGGGTGACGTCGTCGAACCAGGCGGTGCCGGGGCCGGACAGGCGCAGGTGCATCTCCATCTGCGTCACACCGGACGGAGTGTCGAGGACGAACTCGACGTACTCCCAGTCGTGGGTGCCCTTGCTCGCGTACACCTTGTGGTCGCTGCCGATGAGTTTGCCGCTCGCGTCGAAGAACAGCGGGTCGATGTGGGCGCCGAGTCCGGTGACACCGTCCGTCCTGATCCAGGCACCGTACTTGTACGTGCCTTGGCCTATGCGGGTTCGGGGCGCGGAGTTGACGTAGCTGTAGCCGCCCGTGGTGGTGACCTGGAGCTTGAGGGAGGCGGTGCCGGAGCGGGAGACGGTGGTGTCGCGGGCCCAGGTGCCGCCGCCGGCGGTGGCCCAGCCGGGCATCTGCCACGCGGTGGGGGTGTCGGCGCCCGACTCGAAGCCCGGGTTGGCGATGGCGTACGGCGAGCCCGTCACCTGCGTGTCGAGGCGGTCGCCGAGGTGCTCCCAGAGCAGGGCCAGGACGAGCCCGACCCTGCCGAAGCCCTGCCACTGCTGGTCGGAGCCGGTCAGAACGGTGCCGTCGGCCTTCCAGGCCATGTACCGGCCGTCGATCG
Source organism: Streptomyces sp. NPDC046862 (assembly GCF_040704615.1). NCBI lineage: Bacteria > Bacillati > Actinomycetota > Actinomycetes > Kitasatosporales > Streptomycetaceae > Streptomyces > Streptomyces sp. NPDC046862. The sequence continues at coordinate 105,785 of NZ_JBEYXP010000024.1, forward strand.
CCTGGAGCACCCGGTCGATCGCCTCCGGCCTGCCGTACGCCGGGCTGCCCGACCACAGGTAGCCCTCGGCCAGCGACTGCATGGCCCAGCCGTCCAGGGTGGCCGGGTTGGCGCTGGTCAGGAGGTTCTTCTGGTCCTTGAGCACCCGCGCCTTGATGGCGTCCAGGACGTCCTCGCCGCCGGTGCGCACGGTCGCCGTCGGCGCGGTGCCCTGGACCTCGCCCTTGGGCGGCACGAAGTAGGGGTCGGTGTGGGTGTACAGGCGGTAGATGCCGCGCGAGGGCGTGGTCATGGTGCGGTAGAGCTGGCTCGCGTCCTGGCCGTAGGACCAGATGCGGCCCATCGCCCGGATCTCCAGCGTCACCTTGTCCTTGCCGGCGGTCATCTTCTCCGGCAGCGGCAGGGTGTGGAAGAAGAAGCGGCCCGGGGTGCGCGGCGCGGTGTCGAGGATGTCGAGGCTGTCGACGGCGCCCTGGTCCTCGTAGCCGACCTGCTTGCCCTCGCAGAACAGCTGCAGGCGCCACATGTTGGTGCCGGACCCGGCCTCCTCGGAAGTGGTGTCGTGGTCGTCGCCCCACAGCCGGACGGTGACGTAGGTGGTGCCGGTCGGGCGGACGGCCACGTCGAACGTCAGGGTGCCGCCCCAGTACGACGCGGGAGTGGTCGGGTTGAGGACGCGGGCGCTCTGGCCGAGGCCGCCGGTGACCATGTCGGACAGGGTGGCGGTGAGGTCGTGCGCGGCCTCGTTGTCCGCGTCGCCGAAGACGACGACGTCGAGCGGGACACGGTCTCGCGCGCCTGACGCGCCTGTCGTGTCCGACTCGGCCGCGACGGCCGGTGCGGCGGCCTGCAGCCCGACGGCGGCCGCGACGACACCGGTCGCTCCCGCGTACTTGAGGACGTCACGTCTTCTGGGTGCGTTGGGCACGGTTGTTCCTTTACTTGAGGCTGCCCATGAGGATTCCGCTGCGCCAGTACTTCTGGAGCGCGAACATGAACACGGCCAGCGGAATGATCGACAGCAGCGACCCGGTGAGGACGAGGGTGTTCATGTCGCGGGAGGTCTGCGCCTGCTGCACCCAGGAGAAGAGGCCCAGGGTCACGGGGAAGGTGCGCTCGCCGTTGAGCATGAACAAGGGGAGGAAGAAGTTGTTCCAGATGTTGACGAAGTCGAGCATGAAGATGGTGATGCCGCCGGTGCGCATCAGCCGCAGCGCGACCGAGAGGAAGATCCGTGTCTCGCTCGCACCGTCGATGCGGGCCGCCTCCATCAGCTCGGTGGGCACCGAACTGTCGGCGTAGACCTTGCCGAGGTACACGCCGAAGGGGTTGATGAAGTACGGGATCAGCACGGCCCAGACGGTGTTGGTGAGGCCGACCTCCGCGAAGACCAGGTACAGCGGGAACGCCAGCAGGGTGCTCGGCAGCAGCGAGGCTCCGACGATCACCGCGAACAGGGCTCCCCGGCCGCGGAAGCCGAACTTGGACAGTCCGTATCCGGCGGCGAGCGAGACCAGGGTCGAGCCGGCGGCGCCGACGGTGGAGTACAGGACGGAGTTGAGGATCCAGCGGCCGAAGACACCGTCGTGGTAGCTCCACACCTCCCGGAAGTTGTCGGCGAGGTGGTTGGAGGAGAACCACAGGCCGAAGGTGGAGTACAGGTCGGACTGGTTCTTCGTCGACGCCACCAGCAGGAACCAGGTGGGGGCGAGCGAGTAGAGGAGGAAGACGACCAGCAGGGCGGTGGTGAGGACGACCGCGCGACGGGTGGGACGCACGCCGCCGCCCGACGCGGGGGCCTGGACGGCAGGGCTGCTCATGACATCTTCCTGTTCGTGACGCGGTAGAAGACGAGGGCGAGGACGCCCGTGACGGCGGCGAGGACCAGTGACTCGGCGGCGGCGTACTGGTAGTCGCCGGTCTTGAACGCCCGGTCGAAGATCTCCAGCATCGGCGTGAAGTCCGTGCTGATGGACTCCGGGGCGACGTACCGCAGGAACAGCGGCTCCGCGAACAGCTGCAGACGGCCGATGAGGGAGAACATGCCGGTCAGCACGAGGATCCCCGTGATGTTCGGGACCTTGACCGACCAGGCGATCCGCCACTCCTTCGCCCCGTCCAGCCGGGCCGCCTCGTACAGCTCCCGGGGCAGCGCCTGGAGGGAGGCGGAGATCAGGATCATGTTGAAGCCGAGGCCCTGCCAGGTGAGCAGGTTCCCCAGGGAGAGATAGGTGTTGAGGCCGCCGAAGAAGCTGAAGTGCGTGCCCGCTCGGTCGGCCAGGTCGAGGATCGGGCTGGCCGTCGGGCTGTACAGGAACAGCCAGATCAGCGTCGAGACCACGCCCGGGACGACGTACGGGACCAGGAGTCCCGCGCGGAAGAAGCGGACCGCGCGGGCCGCGACACCGTCCAGGAGCAGGGCCAGCAGCAGCGAGATGCCCAGCATCACCGTGATCTGCGCGGCCCCGAACAGCAGGGTGCGCAGCATCCCGGCCCAGAAGGTGCCGTCGGCGAGGATCGCCGAGAAGTTGGCGAAGCCCGTGAAGACGACCTTCGCCGGGCCGAAGCCGATGCCGCTGCTCTTCTTCTCGTGAAGGCTCTCGCTGAAGGCGTAGACGATCGGCAGGACATAGGTGACGAGGAAGCCGATCAGGAAGGGCAGGGTGAACAGCAGGCCCTTGTAGGCTCCCCGTCTCCCGGTCCGGCGGGGGGAGGTCCGCCGGACCGGGGAGTCGGTGGCGACCTTCTCAGGTCGCGTCAGGGTGGACACGCTCGTCTCCAAGTGGGGTGGCCGACGGGTCAGCTTCCGGCGGCGACGGCCTTGACGCCCTTGTTCTTCAGGTCGGCGAGGACCCACTTCTGAAGGTGCGTCAGCATGTCCTTGACGGTGAGCTCCTTCTTCATGACCTTGCCCCACTGCTTCTGCATCTCGGAGTACATGGCCGCGTAGTCGGGCCCGTACTGCCACTGCTCGCCGACCCGGGTGGCCGCGGTCGTGATGATCCGCGCGCTGTCCGACTCACCGTTGAACATGTCCGTCGGGATGATCTTGTCGACGTACGGCGAGACGTCCTTGACCGCCGGGAACAGTCCCGACTTGGACGAGGGGTCGGTGAGCGCGGTCAGTGACTCCCTGCTGCTGGACAGCCAGGCGGCGAACTGGGCGGCGCGGTCGGGGTACTTACAGCCCTTGAGGACCGCCGTGACGTCGAAGTTGCTGGACGTCTGCGGCTTGGCCGGGTCGAAGACGGGGGCGTCGGCGAGCTGCCACTTGCCCTTGGACTTGGGGAAGTTGGTGTCGTAGATCGGCAACTGCCAGGTGGACGTGGTCATCAGGATCGTCCTGCCGAGGTCCCAGGTCTTGAAGACGCCCGGGTCCTGATAAGAGGCGTTGGACGCGAGGTTGTCGTCGACGAGCTGCTGCACGATGTCGCCCGCCTTCAGTGCCTCGGGTGTGGTGAACCCGATCTCCCAGTGGTCGCCGGCGACCTTGTACCACTGCGCGCCCGCCTGCCAGGACAGGTCGACCAGAGTGCTCGGGTCCTCGCCCGCCATGTTGAAGATCTTGACGCCCTTGTCCTTCTTCTGGACCGCCCTGCCTGCGGCGATGACGTCGTCCCAGGTCCTGGGCGCCTTGAGGCCGTACTTCCGGAACAGGTCCGCGCGGTAGGCGGTGAACAGCGGCGAGGAGCCGGTGGGTATGCCGTACGTCGCGCCGCCGGGGCTGACCGCGTTCCAGGCGGCGGTGGTGTAGCGGGACTTGTAGGGGGCGGCGACCTTGGTGATGTCGGTCAGCAGCCCGTCGGCGGCGAAGTTCGCCAGGTTCATCCCGTCCATCTTGGACAGACAGGGCGCGTTGCCGGAGGTGATCGCGGCGCGCAGCTTCTGGTAGACGGTGTCACCGGCCGCGTTGACGTACTTCACCTGGGTCTCGGGGTGCGCCTTGTTCCACGCCGCGACCTGGCCGGAGATGCCTTCGGTCCAGCTCCAGAACTCCAGCTGGACCTTGCCCTTGGTGGCCGGGCGGGCGGCGGAACTCGTGTCGTCTCCGGACGAGCAGGCGGCGAGGACGAGGGAGAGCGAGAGAGCGGCGGCCGTACCGGCGACGGCTCTGGTGCGGAAGGGGGTCATCGGTCCTCCACGAAAAGGACAGGCACAGCGACTGCGATGGGGGGGACCGCGCGGTCGGCTGGAACGGAGTGGGAGAGAACGGTCGGAGAAGTTTCAGTAACCGTTTGCTGTGGGACCGTAGAGCCTGCGGGGCATCGACGACAAGAGGTACGGGCGCATACGTTTCGCCGAGCTCCCGACCACGTTACTGGTAGAGCACCCTCTAGCTGGGAGTTTGACGCAACGCAGGAGTTCCGGGCCTGGCTGCCGCTCTCGGGCTGATCGAACACAGGGCGTTGACCGACGCCAGGAACTATCCCTAGCGTGGAATACGTTTACTGTTCTGCTCTTCCTCTGTTCCTCGCCGAATGTTCCTCGCCGAAGCGGGAGATCCATGCCCACGTCACAGCTGCCGCGCGCCCTGTTCGCCATGAACCCGGCGCATCTCTCAGAACTCTTCCCGCCCCGGCTGATGAAACGGCTCCAGGCGCTGGCCGACGTCGACGCCGGCCTCGTCGTACGGGACTTCGCCGATCCGGCGGTGGCCGACGCACTGGCCGGGACGGAGGTGCTCCTCACCGGCTGGGGGTGCCCGCGCGTCGACGCCGCCGTACTGGACCGGGCGCCCCGGCTGCGGGCCGTCCTGCACGCCGGGGGCAGTGTGCGCGGCTGGCTCGCCGACGCCGTGTGGGAACGCGGCCTGACCGTCTCCAGTGCGGTGCGGGCCAACGCCCTGCCCGTGGCCGAGTACACGCTGGCCGCGATCCTGCTGGCCGGAAAGGACGTGTTCCGGCTGCGGGAACGCTTCCGGGCCGAGCACGCACCCCCGGCCACCGACGACTTGGCGCGCGTCGGCAATCTCGGCCGGCGCGTCGGGATCATCGGCGCGTCACGGGTGGGCCGCCGGGTGCTGGAACTGCTCGCCCCCTTCGACTTCGACGTCGCGCTGTACGACCCCTACGTCGACGACGCCGCGGCCGCCGCTCTCGGCGCGGTACCGCTGCCCCTCGACGACCTGCTGCGCACCAGCGACATCGTCAGCCTGCACGCCCCCGACACCCCCGAGACCCAGCGGATGCTGGACCGGCGGCGGCTGGCCCTGATGCGGGACGGCGCGGTGTTCGTCAACACCGCGCGGGGCGCCTTGGTCGACCCGGAGGCGCTCGTGGAGGAGCTGACCGGCGGCCGGATCAGCGCGATCCTCGACGTCACGGAACCGGAACCGCTGCCCGCGCGATCGCCCCTGTACGAGCTGCCGAACGTCTTCCTCACACCGCACCTCGCCGGTTCGCTCGGCAACGAACTGGAGCGGCTCGGACGGACGGTCGTGGACGAACTGGGGCGGCTCACGACCGGAGAGCCGCCCCTGCACGCGGTGCGCCGGGCCGACCTGGTCAACAGCGCCTGACACCGTTCAGCGATGGGCGGCGGGCGCGAGCGACCCGAAGACGATCCACCGGACCTGCCGCTCGAAGGGCAGGCCCACCGCAAGGGCCGGGAGGCGGCGCGGTCCGCCGACGGCAGTAAACGTTTTCTCACATCAGGACGCCACACCTCGGATTCCGGGCGTGCGAGTGGCCGCGGATGCAGTAACGTCAAGGCGTGACCGAGCAGGCGACCGAGAGCGGGACGAGCCCGCGCGGCAAGCGACGGCGGAGCGGGGCGGGGAAGGACAAGCCGAGCACCATCCGCGACGTCGCGGCGAGGGCCGGGGTGTCCGTGGCAACCGTTTCCCGCACCCTGGCCGGGAACTACCCGGTCTCCGAGGAGACCCGGGCCCGGGTGATGGCCGCGGTGGAGTCCCTCCACTACGTGGTCAACGTGCACGCCAAGGCGCTCTCCGGCGGAGTCGCGGGCCCCGTCGCGCTGGTCATCCGCGACATCACCGGCCCCTCACTCGCCCACATCGCGGCGGGCGTTGAGCAGGAGGCCGCCACCCGGGGACGCCTGAGCCTGGTCTGCGCCACGCACGGCGATCCCGCGCGCGAGGACGACCTGGTGCTACTGATGAGGGAGCAGCACGCGGCGGCGGTCGTGCTCGTCGGCGGCGCGGAACTCAACGACGCCTATCACCAACGCATGGCCCACTACGCCAGGGCCCTGGACACCGCCGGCTCCCGGCTCGTCCTGGTCGGCCGCCCGCCCCTGCCTGCGGGCCTTCCGGCCACCATCGTCGAGTACGACAACCGGGGCGGCGCCTTCCAGGCCACCTCCCACCTGCTCACCGCCGGTCACCGGCGCGTCCTTCACCTCGGAGCCGAACGCGGGCTCAACACCGCCGAACAGCGCCGCACCGGCCACCTGGACGCCCTGCGCGCCCATGGCGTGCCCTACTCCGAGGAGCTGGACGTCCCCGGGGCCTACACCCGCACCTCCGGCTACCTGCGCACCCGCGACGCGCTGCGCGCCCGCGTCGGGTTCACCGCGGTCTTCGCCGGCACCGACATGGTCGCCCTCGGCGTCCTGGCCGCCCTCCGTGAGGCCGGCCTCGACGTACCCGGTGACGTCTCCGTCGTGGGCTTCGACGACGTACCGTTCGCCGCCGACCTCACACCGGCCCTGACCACCGTACGGGTGCCCTACGAAGACCTCGGCCGAACCGCCGTACGCCTGGCACTCGAACGCGAGGACCGCGTCGCCGGGGACGACCACGTCGTCCTGAGCACCCAACTGGTGCTCCGGCAGTCGGTACGGCCGCCGTCGAGCTGAGCCCCCTCCCCGCTTCCCCGTGGGGTGAGCGAACCGCCTCTCCTCCGACCGCCCGTCCCTTGCACCGTGTCCCGGGCGCCGCGCTCCGCGCCGGAGGGTGGTGGTCAGTGTCCTGTGGGGCTGCGGCCGTGGTCGACGGCGTACGCGGCGAACACCTCCGCCGGCGTGCCGCCCGTGTGGAGGAAACGCTGGTCGAGGACGGCGGCGAGGTCGTCCAGCGCGCCGGCGAGCAGGTCGCCGGCGAGGCGCACGTCCGGCCGCCGGGCCGCCTGCCCGCGCTGGGCGAGGGCGGCGGCATGGCCCACCATGGCCGCGAGCGAAGCGTGGTCCTCCCCGTCGTGGAAGTAGTAGGCCTCGGCGTACTGGGTGAAGTCGATACGGACGCGCACGACCTCGGTGGCGAGGCCCTCCAGCAGCAAGGCCCCTGTCGTGCAGTCGATCTGACCCGTCGTCGGGTCGGCGCCGCGCAGCAGCGCCAGCCGGACGGCCAGGGCCCTCCGGCGCGACAGCGCCGGGTAGATCTCCAGCACCCAGGAGACCATGGCCGTCAGGAGGGCGAAGCCGACGAGGGCTTCCAGCGGCGAGACCAGGCGCAGCCAGCCCTCGCCGGGCGCGATGTCCCCGAGCCCCAGGGTGGCCACCGTGACGAGTGACAGGTACAACGCGTCGAGGAATGCCGGCTCCCGCGCCGCCTCGGAACCGGGCGCGAAGGTGAAGGACTCGGGCATGTGGGGCCAGTAGACGATGGCCCAGCCGAGGATGACGGTGCCGGCCCACATGCCCACGACCGTCACCATGGCGAGCGGCCCGACCAGCCCGACCACACGCCCGCGCACGCGGGGACGCCGGGCGAGTCTCCACAGGCCCGTCATGACGAGGCGGCTCAGACCGCCGCGGCGAGTGGGGTGCCAGAGGGTGTGGAACAGGTCCCGCAGGGTGACCATGACGAGCCCGGCACCGGCCAGCGAGACCAACCACTTCATGCACGTCTCCCACGGCCCTGTCGCTGAAGCGGAGCACCCTCTTCCGGAGCCTATGCCGAGGGCGGCACCGCGAGGCGCCGAATCGCCGCGTCGTCCCAGTGGCTCCGGTACGCTCCGCCGCTGCCGTTCCCCGGTCGTGCCGTCGCTCTGCCGTCGCCCCACGCGAGGCGGAGCTCAGGCCGGCTGCGGGACGACGGCGACCGGGCACTCGGAGTGGTGCAGCAGAGCGTGGGCGACCCTTCCGAGTTGCAGGCCGAAGTGGCCCTGTCGCCGCAGGGCGCCGACGACGACCAGGTCGGCGTCGGCCGACACGTCCAGGAGGACCCTGTGGGTGGGCCCATGGACCGCCTGGCGGTGTACCTCGACCCCGGGATGGTCCCGTGCGGGACGGCGCAGCCCCTCGTCGAGTCGCGTAACGGCCCGTTCCTCGTGGACACGGACGGCGTCCTCCTCGGCCACGAGGTCGTCCACGGGGTCGTGGGCGGGACGGCGCCAGGCCCGTACGGCATGAAGGGCGCAGTCGCGCGCCTCGGCCTCTCGGAACGCGAACCGCACCGCGGCGGCGCCGTGACCGGAGTCGCCGACGCCGACCACCACCCGCCCGAAGGAACCCCGCTGGTTCCGCTCCCCGCCCCGGACCACGACGACCGGGCAGACGGCGCGGGCCGCCACGGTCAGGCCGACCGACCCCAGCAGCATCCCCGCGAGCTCGCCACGGCCACGGGATCCCGTGACCAGGGCGAACGACTCGTGACCGGCGTGCAGGAGCGTGGAGACGGCGTCGTCGGGCAGGACCTCACCCGACACCTTCACCTCCGGATCGCGAAGCCGCGCGCGTTCGGCGCAGGACGCGACGATGTGCTCCGCCATGACCTCCTCGGCGGGTCGACCGGTACCGAAGGACGGGCGGCCCCCCTCGTAGCGCTCCCACAGCGACGCGTAGACCAGGCGCAGTGGCAGCCCATGACGTGCCGCCTCGTCCACCGCCCAGTCCACGGCCCGCAGGCTGGATTCCGATCCGTCGACGCCCACCACCAGCGGGAGTTCCATCGTCCCCATCGCCTTCCTGTCCGGCATCGGGAAACCCCTCCTGAACACCGTCGCACCGTCCGGGACCCAGCGCGACACGCGGGCCGCCCCCGACCGTGGACCCGGCCCGGGTTCAGTCGGGCCGGCTCCGGTCCGCGGCCTCCGGCGGTCCATCGTTCTCAGCTCTCCGTGCCGAGGTCGAAGACGATCCGGGCCTTGACCTGGCCGCGCAGCACCTCGTCGACGCACTCGTTCACCGAGGCCAGCGGACGGGTCTCGTACACGACCTTCGTGCGGCCCGCCGCGTGCAGCTGGAAGACCTCGGCCAGGTCCTGCCGCGTGCCCACGATCGAGCCGATCACCGAGGTACCACCCAGGACGGTGTCGAAGATCGGCACCTGGATCGTGCCGTGTGCCGGGAGCGCCACCATGACGAGCTTGCCGCCGCGTCTGAGGCCGGAGTTGACGGCCCGGAACGCGGCCTCGTTCACGGCGAGCGCGAGCGCGGCGTGCGCACCGCCGTGCCGCCGCAGTACCTCGCCGGGGTCCTCCCGGCGGGCGTCGATCACAAGGTCGGCGCCGAGTTCAGCGGCGAGTGCGAGCTTGTCGTCGGTGACGTCGACAGCCGCGACCGTGGCTCCCGCGATCTTCGCGTACTGCACCGCCAGGTGACCGAGGCCGCCGATCCCGGAGATGGCGACGAGTTGGGCGGGCCGGACACCGGCCACCTTCAGCGCCTTGTACGTCGTGACACCCGCGCAGGTCAGCGGGGCGGCCTCCATCGGGTTGATCCCGTCGGGCACCGGCTGCGCGAAGTCGGCCCGGGCGAGCATCTTCTCCGCGTGGCCGCCGTCGCAGCCGTACCCGGTGTTGACCTGCCGCTCGCACAGCGTCTCCCAGCCCGACAGACAGTGCTCGCACCGCCCGCAGGCACTCCCCAGCCATGGCACGGCGACGCGCTGGCCCACGGTGAGATGGGTGACGCCGTCCCCGAGGGCCTCGACCAGTCCCACGCCCTCGTGACCGGGCACGAACGGCGGGTTCGGCCTGACCGGCCAGTCGCCGCGCGCGGCGTGGATGTCGGTGTGGCAGAGCCCTGACGCCTCCACGCGGATGCGGACCTGGCCCGGTCCGGGCTCGGGATCGGGGCGCTCCTCGATGACCAGGGGCTCCCCGAGGGCCCGTACGACCGCTGCTCTCATGATCTCTGCTCTCCTTGGGGGTGCTTGGGGTGCTTGGGGTGCTTGGGTGGGGGGGCGTCACTGGTGGGGTACGACGGCGACGGGGGCTGTGGCGTGGTGCAGGACGGCGTGCGTGACGGGCCCGATGTGGGCGCCGAGCGGACTGCGGCGGATCCGGCGGCCCACGACGAGCAGGGATGCCTCACGGGAGGCGTCCACCAGGTGGTTGGCCGGGCTGCCGGGGCGGGGCTCCTCCACGACCTCCACGGACGGGAACTTCTGCCGCCATGGACGCAGTACCTCGGCCAGCGCGGCGGCGTCCTGACGGCGGAGTTCGGCGTTGAGCTCCAGGTCCACGGGCATGCCGTACGCGAAGTACGGCGGCAGGCTCCAGCCGTGGACGACCCGCAGGGCGGTGGAACGGCGGGCCGCGGCGTCGAAGGCGAACTCCATCACCGCGTCGTGCGGGTGGCCGGTGTCGAGGCCGAGAACGACGGGCCGGTACGGGGGCGCGGCGGACGGAATCCCGGCCGGGTCCATCGCGTGCTCGTCCGCGGCCTGCTCGCCGGCGCGGACGAGGACCACGGGTGTCTCGGCGTGCGCCACGACCATCTGGCCGACGGACCCCACCAGGAAGCCGCCGATCCCGCTCAGCCCGCGGGAGCCGAGCACCAGCAGTTCGGCGTCGGCGTCCTCGGCGACGCGCGCCAGCACCTCGCTGGGCCGGCCGTTGGTCTGTTCGACGGTCACGTCCACCCCGGGGTGACGCAACCGGAGGCCTTCCGCCGTCTCACGGGGTACGCTCCCCCAGCCTTCGGCCGGCGGGACCCCCGTCTCGCTTCGCTCGCTCCAGTGCTGCTGTGTCCCGGCACCGAGCAGCGCCGCCTGCGCCATGGGTTCCGGGACGGGCTCCCGCACGGTGACGAGCTTCAGGGGCAGGCCGCGCAGCTTCGCCTCGCGGGCCGCCCACTCGGCGGCGGCCCGGCTCTCGGGCGAGCCGTCGAGACCTGCGACAACGGTGAGGACCATGGTTCTGCCTCCTGAGCGAGGGTCGATTTCGTCGTGCCCGACACCCCACACTCTTGTGGCCGCGCGCGATGTTCTCCCGATGCCGAAGGTCCGCGGCCGCAGGGCCGAACGGCCCCATTCGCAGGTCCCGTTGGGCGGGTCCTGTTGGGCGGGTCGTGGGCGGACCCCCACCCGGTGCCGGGTGGCCCCGCCCAGGGGGCCGAGTGGCCCATGGTCCGTGGCCCGGCCCCGCGCGGACTCTGGAAGCGGCAGGTCCGTACGCCCTCCTGGAGGCACGCCATGAACACTTCCCTCATGCCGAGTACGCTGCGGGCGCTTCCCGCCGAGCACCGGGAGCGGCTGATGCGGAGCGCCCGGGAGGTGTCGTTCCCACCGGGCACCCGGCTCTTCGAGGAGGGCGGAACCGCTGACCGGTTCTGGATCGTCCGTACCGGCACCGTCGCCCTGGACATGCGTGTCCCCGGCCGCCGTGCCGCGGTCATCGAAACTCTCGGACACAACCAACTCGTCGGCTGGTCATGGCTGTTCGCCCCGCACTCCTGGCACCTGGGAGCCGAGACGACGACTCCGGTCCGGGCCTACGCCTTCGAAGCGGCGCCCGTACGGACGCTGTGCCGGGAAGACCCCGAGTTCGGTCTGACGATCTCCCAATGGGTGGGCGGCATACTGGCCCACCGGCTGCGCGCCGCCCGTACCCGGCTGCTCGACCTGTACGCCCCGTACGGCAGCGGAACCACCCTGTGACAGCCACGCTCGCCGGCCTCGGCGACCGACTTTTCAGCCGTCGCTCGCGACGCGCGGATCAGGTGGTCGGAGCCGGGCCGGGCGGCAGGTGGACCGTCATGATCAGGTGGCAGGCTTCGGTGCCGGAGCCGCGGTAGGTGTGGGCGGTGTCGCCGTCGAACGTGGCGGTCTGGCCGGCTTCGACGAGGTGCTCGGCGCCGTCGACGATCAGGGTCATCCGGCCGGAGGTGACGCTTACGGTTTCCACGACTCCGGCCTGGTGGGGGTGGCTTGGGTACTCCTCGTCCGGTTCCAGCCGCCAGCGCCAGACCTCGACCGGGGCCGGACCCGAGGTCGTCAGCATGAGCCGGGCCTCGCCGCCGCGCTCCCCGGTCCACAGGGGCGCCACGGCGTCGGCGGCCACGACACGCACGCGGCCTTCGGACGGTCCCTGCATCAGGGCGGACACCGAAATGCCGAGGGTGTCGGCCAGCCGGACCAGGGTGGCCAGATTGGGGTTGCCCTGGGCCTTCTCCAGTCCCACCAGGGCACCCTTGCTGACCTGGGCGCGCCTGCCGAGTTCCTCCAGGGACAGACCCGCGCGGGTGCGCGCCGCCCGGACGTTGTACGCGACCGTCCGCAGGGCTGCGGCTGTCTCGACCACCTGATCACCGTCCTTGCTGAACCATTCGAATGCACCGGCCGGTCGTTTGGTTGACGACGGCCGGTCGTTTTGTTGTACGGTTCGGTCGTTCGAATGAATGGTAAAGGATGTCAGTAAGGAATGTGCTGTGATCGCTCTGCTGCTGGCCCTCGGCAGCTCACTCGCCTACGGATGCGCCGATTTCCTCGGCGGCCTCGGCGCCCGTAAGGCCCATGTGCTGCGTACCGTGATGATCGCGGCCCCGGCCAGTCTCGCGGTCGAACTGCTGCTGTGGCCTGCCCTCGGCGCCTCGTTCAGCAGGGCGGCCCTCGGCTGGGGTGCCGCGTCGGGGGTCGCGTCGGCCGCCGCGTTCGCCCTGCTCTACCGCACCCTGGCGATCGGCCCGATGAACGTGTTGTCGCCCGTGACCGCGCTGGTGTCCGCCGCGCTGCCCGTCGGTGTGGGTCTGCTGCAGGGTGAGCACCTGAGCACCGCGGGGCTGCTGGGTCTGCCGCTCGCGCTGGTGGCGGTGGTGCTGGTCAGCGCCGGACACGGCGCGGGCTCGGCACGCCCCTCACGTACGGCGCTGCTGCTGGCCTTCGGCGCGGGCGCCGCCATCGCCCTCCAGTTGGTCTTCCTGCACCAGTCGCCGTCCGACAGCGGTGTGGCCCCGCTGATCATCGGCCGGGCGGTGTCCTCGGCCGTCATCCTGATCGCGGCGGGGCTGACGCACCGCAAGCTGGGCCCCGAGCGGCCCGCGTACGCGATGTCGGCCGCCGCGGGCGCGCTGGACTCCGTGGCGAACCTGCTGTTCCTGCTGGCGGCCCGCAGCCATGACCTCGCCGTCGTCGCCGTGATCATCGCCCTCTACCCGGCGGGCACGGTCCTGCTCGCCCGCGGCGTGCTCGCCGAACGCATCCACCGCGGCCAGCTCGTCGGCCTGGGCACCGCCGCCGTCGCCGTCAGCCTCCTCGCCCTGACCTGAGCGAGCCCTCGTTCGGACGAGCGAACCCACCACCCCCACCAGTTTCATCAGCCCACGAGTCCCGTCAGCCCACTCGACCTCACCCCACGAGCCCCAAACAGCCCCTCCAGTCCCACTCGACACAGGAAACGGAAACCCGCCCATGCCCTCCTTCCACCTCGCCCCCGCCGTCGCGGACGCCTTCCCCGACACCCTCATCGCCCTGGTCACCGCCACCGGCCTGCGCGGCCGTGAACCCTGGCCGCACACCGTCACCGCCGTCGAGGAGCTGGAGCAACAGCTCGCCGACGGCACCTGGCAGCCCGCCGACGAGACCGATCCCCGCATCGAGGCCTGGCACACCGCCTACCGTTCCTTCGGCACCAACCCCCGCCGCGTCCGCCCCAGCGTCGACGCGCTCGGCCGCCGCCTCACCAAGAAGGGGGCCCTGCCGCGCATCAACCCGGCGGTCGACTCCTACAACGCCGTCTCCGTCCGTCACGGCCTGCCCGCGGGCGCCTTCGATCTGGACCAGGTCGCCGGGGACGTCGTCATCCGCCACGCGGACGGCACCGAGTCCTTCACCCCGCTCGGCGAACCCGACACCGTCGAGCAGCCCAAGCCCGGCGAGATCATCTACGCGGACGCCACCGGGGTCCTGACACGTCACTGGAACCACCGCGACGCCCACCGCACCCGCGTCGGCGAGGACTCCGCCCACGTCGTCTTCGTACTCGAAACCCTCCACGCCACGCGCGACGGCGATCTCCTCAAGGTCGCGGCGGAGGAACTGCAGGGCCTGCTCGCCCCACACGCCGAACAGACCGCCGTGCACCACCTCAGCCCGGCACACCCCCGTGCCACGACCTGAGACAACGGCCCGGCCGGGCCGTCCCGGGCCGGGGCTTGACCTTGCCCCTGAGGGCAGGGTCTAGCGTCGTCGTGCGAGGTGAACGGCATGAGGATCAGTGGACTTGCGCGTCGGGCCGACGTGACCACCAAGGCAGTGCGGTACTACGAATCGCTGGGAACGAACACGCCCAGCAGGTCCTGACCTGGCTGCGCGAGAACCCCCGGCGGGACGCCCGGTTCACCCTGTGCCTGCACGAAAGGCTGCCATGTACGTCCCCGAACACTTCGTGCCCGACGCGACCGCGGTCCGTGACCTGCTGACCGACCACGGCGCGTCCGACCTGATCACCATGACCGCGCAGGGCCTCGTGGCCACCCTGCTGCCCTTCTAGTACGACCCGGACGCCCGAGAACACGGCGCCCTCATCGGTCACATGGCGCGCGGCAACCACCAGTGGCGCGAGCCGGCGCAGGGCGAGGCCATGGTGATCGTCCGCGGGCCCGAGGCGTACGTGACGCCGTCGTGGTATCCGTCCAAGGAGGAGCACCACCGCGTGGTACCGACCTGGAACTACGTGATCGCGCACGTGTACGGGCAGCTGGTCGTGCACGACGACCCGGCCTGGATCGAGGGTCGGATACGCCGCCTCACCGACCGGCACGAAGCCGGCTTCGCCGAACTCTGGTCCGTCGACCAGGCACCGGCGAAGTTCGTCGAGCGGCAGTTGCGCGCCGTCGTCGGCGTGGAGGTGGTCATCAGCCGTATCGAGGCCAAGTTCAAACTCAGCCAGAACCAGCCGCGGGCGAACGTCGAGGGTGTCGTCGAGGGACTCGAAGCCCGCGGACCGTCCGTCAGGCGTCGAGGTCAACGGCAGCTTCGGCACCGGCTCCCGAACACGCGGTCCCGTCGGCCGTGCCACGAGCCGCACCGGGTCCTTCGGTCATACGGCGGCTCGCTTCGCCCAGGCCGTCGGCGAGCGCCTGGACCTGGTCGGGCGTGAGCGCGTCGAAGAGGGACTCCCGCACCGTGTCCACGTGGCCGGGTGCCGCCTGCTCCAGCAGCGTCATGCCCTCGTCGGTCAGCACGGCGTAGACCGCCCGCTCGTCACTCGGACAGGAACGCCGGCGCACCAGTCCGGACTTCTCCATCTGCCCGACCTGATAGGTCAGTCCGCTCTTGGAGTTGACCAGAGCACAGGCCAGTTCGGCCATCCGCAGCTCCCGGTTCGGCGCTCCGCCGAGCCGGGCGAGGATCTCGTACTGCAGGCCGGACAGGCCGAACTCGCGCTTGAGCTGATGCTCCAGCCGTCGGTACAGCAGCGCGTGCGCGGTGGTGAAGGCAGTCCAGGCGCGCTTCTCCTCCTCGTTCAGCCATTGGGTATGGCCCACGTCACATTCCTCCCTGTTGTTCAAATTGGAACTACAAGTCTATCGTCCATCTTACGTTCAAATTTGAATCAATCTACGCCACGGGAGATGCCATGACCACCAGCCCCCTCACGCCCGCCGCCACCGTGCGCACCCGGGTCCGTATTCCGCTGCGCTTCTCCGACGGCTACCGCGTGACCGCCGACGTGGTCACCTTCCACGGCCTGGCCGACGGCGCCGAGCACGTCGCCCTGATCCTGGGTGATCCGTCCGCCACCGCCACCCCGCTGGTGCGTCTGCACTCCGAATGCCTCACCGGTGACGTCTTCGGCTCCGCGCGCTGCGACTGCGGACCCCAGCTGCGCGAAGCCACCGAGCGCATCGCCACCACCGGAGGCGTCCTGCTCTATCTCCGCCAGGAGGGCCGCGGCATCGGCCTGTACAACAAGCTCGACGCCTACGCCCTGCAGGACCAGGGCCTGGACACCTACGAGGCCAACCTGGCGCTCGGCCTCCCCGAGGACGCCCGCGACTACACGGCCGCCGCCCAGATGCTCACCGCCCTCGGCATCACCGAGCTGGACCTGCTCACCAACAACCCGGACAAGGCACGGCAGTTGGACGACCTCGGCATCGCGGTCGCCCGGACCGTCCCCACCGGCGTGCACACCACGCCCAGCAACCTGCGCTACCTGCACGCCAAGGTCCAGCACACCCACCACACCATCGCCCTCGCTCCGGTGCCGAGCCTGGCCGGCTGACGCCTGGAACGATCCCCCGTCCTGAGAAAGGCATCGCCATGGGCACACCCATGGTCCGCGCGGTCAGGTCATCCGGCGTTGAAGCGGTACGAGCCCGCCCGGGCCCGGTAGACCTCGTAGGCCGCACCGCCCGAGGTGTCGTCACGGACGTGAGTGACCCCCTCGGGCGCGGTGACGGGCCTGTTCTGCGTGGGGACCCAGATCTCGGCGTCCGTGTTGTGGGGAACGGTGACCGCGAGGTCGATCCTGCCGTCCGGTAGGCGCCGCCACTTCGAGGACACCTTGCCGCGCACGGTGTCGATGGAGGCGCTGACGTGGTCGAGGGTCGCGGGTGACAGGTCGGTGTCCTCGGTGCTCTTCGGGACCAGGCTGTTCACCGCCACCGAGGGAATGTACGGGCGGATGCACAGCGACTCGTAGGCGATGGAGGTCGGCCTGATGCCGGCCAGGCTCTGGTAGAACCAGGTGGCCACGTTGGAGCGGTAGTGGTGGTTGACCGAAAGCCGGTCGGTCCACTGTTCCCACAGAGAGGTGGCGCCCTTGGCGATCTGGTGGACGTAGCCGGGCTGGCCGGTCTGCGTGACGGCCTTCAACGCCACGTCCGTGTAGCCGTACTCGCTGAGGATGTTGAACTCGTAGCGCGAGCCGTACATGTCGTTCTGGATGTGCTGGTCCGCGGCCACGATCCGGTCGGCGAGCAGCTTCGCGAGGGCACTCTTGTTCTCCGCCAGCGTCTTCGTGCCGGACAGGTGGCGGGGGTCGTCGGGGCTCAGGTCCGAACCGGGGACCAGGTCGAAGGCGATGGCCATGGCGTTCTCGCTGGAGATGCTGCCCTGGGTGAAGCAGCCCTTGGAGGTGTCCCAGTAGCTCGCGATGAACGCCTTGCGCAGGGTGCGCGCCAGCTTCGCGTAGTGGTCGGCGCGTGCGGTGCGGCCGAGCCCGCGTCCCACCTCGTCCATGTAGTCGCAGAAGTGGATGTAGAAGGCGAGGCTGATGACGGCGTTGTTGCCGGGGCTCTCCGCGCCGGAGTAGGCACCCAGGGACGCTTCGAACCTGTAGTCGTTCTCGGCGGTGAACAGCGTCTCGTAGTACTGCAGGAGCGTGTCCTGGTGGTCGTACAGCTCGGCGAACAGGCTGCTGTTGCCGTAGTACGTGTGCAGCTCCCTCGGAATGACGAAGTACGCCGAGTCCCAGGCAGGCACCGCCTTCCACGCGGCGTTCCAGCCGGGGGTGTGGTCGTAGCCGTAGCCGCCCTTGGCGATGGGGACGATCATGGGCAGCTGGCCGGTGGAGATCTGTGTGTCGGGGAAGTGGCGCAGGTAGGTGGTGAGGACGGCGTTGACGTCCCAGGTGAGGGACTCCGACTCGGAGCTGGCCATGGCGTCGCCGGTCCAGCCGTTCTTCTCGCGGGAGGGGGTGTCGGTGGGCTTTTGGACGAGGTTGTTCCGCTCGGCCCACTCCAGGTTGCGCTGGAGGCGGTTGATGAGGGCGTTGTCCGTGGTGAAGGTGCCGGTGCGGGCGAAGCCGGTCCGGGCGACGCCGACGGTCAGGGCCTCTGCGTCCTGCCCCGGGTCGGGCTTCCGGCCGAGCACGGCTTCGAGGTTCATGACCTCCAGATAGCGGAAGCCGAAGTGGCTGAACTGCTGTTCCCAGCTCTGCGTGGGCCGCTTGCCGACGGTGTAGTAGTGCGTCTGGAGGTTGGCGTCGTGCTGGAAGTTCTCCTCCTCGACGGAGAGCGGGGAGGCGGCCGTCCCGTCGCCGGCGACCATCCGGTTGCCGCCGCGGATCCGCAGGGTGAGGCCTTCCTTGTCGGGGCGCACGCCGGTGAGCCGCAGGCGGACGAGGCCCGTCAGGATCTGACCGTAGTCCAGGACCCAGATGCCTGAGCCGGGGGCCGTCTCCGTGATCGAGACCGGGCGCAGCGTCCGGTCGACCAGCACCGGCTCCGCCTCGTGGGCCCGTGGGACGGCGGGCTTGAAGCCGTCGGGAAGCGTCGTGGCGGGCAGGGCGCCGTGGTACTCGGGCGACGGTCCGGCGCAGCTGCCCGGCGGGATGAGCACGGTGGCCGGACGCCACGCGCGGCCGGTGGGGTAACCGACCGAGCGCCACTCCCCCAGCTCCTCCGCGCGCCGGGCGTCGTACTTCTCGCCCGAGTACACGGAGTCGAACGTCGTGGGCCCGTCCGCCGCGAGCCAGTCCTCGTCCGTGACGAGCGTCGTGCGGGAACCGTCGGTGTACGTCACGACGAGCTTCGCGCGCAGGCGGGGCTGGCCCGTGTAGGGGGCGAGCTGCCAGTACCACTCCTGCGGGGTCGTCACGCCGTACCAGCCGCGTCCCAGCTCGGCGGCGACGACGTTCTCCCGGCCCGCGCGCAGTGACGCGGTGATGTCGAAGGTGTCGTAGAGGACCGTGCGGTCGTAGGTGCTCTGGTCGGTGAGGAGCCGGGGCACGTTGGTCCGGCCGCGGTTCGCCCGCCTGCCGTCGACGGTGATCGGGTCGCCGTTGACGGTGAAGGTGACTTTGCCCGCGGCGCTCAGGTGGAGGCGGGCCGTGGCGACGCGGCGCCCTCGGGGCAGGGTGAACGCGCGGCGCAGCACCGGTGCCGGGCTGGCGATCGGCAGCACGCTGTTCTTGGACGGGATGAAGGGGTTCTTCGGCGGGAAGGTCAGCCCGTCGAGGGTGCCGATGCCGTTCTCGAACGGGTTGGCGCCGGTCGTGAGGTCGACGGAGAGGTCGCGGGCGCCGGTGCCGGTCACCTTGACGCCGCGCACGGTGGCGGAGGTGCCGCCGCCGAAGCCGAAGCTGCCGTGGCGGCGGATCTGGTCTCCGGTGAGCGTGCGGCTGTCGACCTCGACACCGTTGACCTTGGTGGTGACTGTGAGCCCGACGGCCGCGACCTCCACCGTGTGGTCGCGGGTGGCCCAGGTGTCCTTGGTCAGCCCGGTCCCCGCGGGGAGGGTGACCGTGCCGACCGGGACGCCGCGGGTGCCCGCGGTGGTGGGGTTGGTCTCGCTCTGCTGGTCGTAGAGGTCGACACCCCAGTCGGGCTCGGAGGTGCCGTCGTCCACCCAGGTGTTTCCGGCGTAGTGGCTGGTCCTCATCAGGAGCTGCATGTCGTCGCCGCTCTGCCGGACCGTCCAGTTGAGCGCCTCGCCCCAGGTCTTGCCGACGGGTTCGGCGCGCAGCAGCAGGGACAGGCCGCTCGCGGGGTCCGTGCCGCCGCGGAAGACGACGGTCGCGGTCAGGTCCTTCCAGTCGTGGTCCTGCGCCTCGCGGCCGCCGATCCAGCGCGCGCCCGACCAGTCCTTCTCGCCCTTCAATAGACCCGTCTCCCAGCTCGCGGGCTCACTCCAGGGGCCGGGCGCGCCCTTCCCGTCCCAGGTCCGCACCCGCCAGAAGTACGCGTGCTCGGACCGCAGCGTGCCGCCCTCGTAGGCCACTTCGGTGCTGTTGGACCTGGCCACCCTGCCGCTGCGCCAGACGTCCGCCTTGCCCGGCCCGGTGCCGACCTGGATCTCGTACGCGGTCTGTCTGGCCACCGGAGGCACCCAGCTGAACGCCGGTGCGGTCTCGGTGCCCAGGGGCTCCACCCGGGAGCTGACCCGCAGACGCGCAGGAGCGGAGCCGTGCCCGCCGGATGCCGCCCCGGCCGACTCCCCGCGTGCCCCGGCCGGCGCCCCGCCCGCCGCGACCGCGGCCGGTGCGCCGGCGAGCGG
This sequence comes from Streptomyces sp. NPDC046862, assembly GCF_040704615.1. Lineage (NCBI taxonomy): Bacteria > Bacillati > Actinomycetota > Actinomycetes > Kitasatosporales > Streptomycetaceae > Streptomyces > Streptomyces sp. NPDC046862. The sequence continues at coordinate 125,853 of NZ_JBEYXP010000024.1, forward strand.
GAGAGAGGCCCCCGCTGCCGCGGCCGTCATGATGCCGAGCATGTGCCGGCGGCTCAACGCACTTCTGTTCTCCTCGGCCACGGCTCAGATTCCTTTCGCCGGCGCAGCAGGGGCGCCCCTCCCCCGAGGGTTCCTGAAACGTTTCAATACCTTCCAAGTGGAAAGCTTACGAGCAACCGCGACGGAAAGACAATGGCCGGCGGCGGCTACCCTCGCAGGGTGTTCAACTCCGCGGACCTGGAAGCGACCTTGAGACACAGGGAACGGGCGAGGATGCGAATACCAACCACGTGGTAAGTTTTCTCTCTCGGTCGGCGACCGTCGACGCCGTCGACGCACCCGGCCGATCCGGAGCGGCTTCGTCGGGGAGAGTGAGCTCACCGTGGGTCAGGCAAAAGCGCGTGGACCGTACGCCAAGACACCAGCCCGCCGAGCGGAGATCGTCCGGGCGGCACGCGACAGTTTCGCCGAGAAGGGCTACGCCAAGGCCTCGCTGCGCGACATCGCGGAGCGCGTCGGCATCACCCACGCTGGACTCCTGCACCACTTCCGCAACAAGGACGAACTCCTCGCCGAGGTGCTCGCCCAACGGGACGCCGAGGAATGGCAGCGGGGGCTGGAACAGGTCGACAGCCCGGACCAGCTCGCGCCCTACCTCGGCGAGCTCATACGGCATCATCAGAAGGCGCCCGAACTGATGCGCCTGTGGATCGAGCTCGCGGCCGCGGCCTCACGCTCGGATCACCCCGCCCACACCTACTTCGTCGAACGCTACGAACGCGGGCGCGCGCAGTTCGCCGAGGGGTTCCACGACGACGCGGCCCGCGGCAGGCTGCGCGAGGGCGTCAGCCCCGAGAGCGCCGCCGTCCTCTTCCACGCCGTACTCAACGGGCTCCAACTCCAGTGGGTTCTAGACCAGGAGCTGGACATCACCGGCCCGGTCACCGACTTCGTACGCCTCCTCTTCGACCAGGAGCCCGACCGGGACCGCCACCAGAACCGAGACCGCGAACAGGCCGGCCACTGAGCAGATCGCCGGACGCCGGGGCCCGAGCGGGTCGGACGGGCTCGTCGGTGACCAGGAAAACAAGCACTCCGCACCGAAGGAGCAGAGAACTTCCCATGGCAAAACTGGAGATCATCATCGCGAGCACGCGGCCCGGCCGGATCGGCCTCACCATCGGTGAGTGGTTCGAGAGCCACGCCAAGGAACACGGCGGCTTCGACGAGATCGAGCTGGTGGACCTGGCCGAGGTGAACCTGCCGTTCATGGACGAGCCGCACCACCCGCGCCTGGGCAAGTACACGCACCAGCACACCCGCGACTGGAGCGCCAAGGTCACCGAGGCGGACGCCTTCGTGTTCGTGATGCCGGAGTACAACTCCGGCTTCAACGCCGAACTGAAGAACGCCATCGACTACCTGCACCGCGAGTGGCAGTACAAGCCGGTCGGCCTGGTCAGCTACGGCGGTGTCTCCGCCGGCACCCGCGCCGTGCAGATGATCAAACAGGTGGTGACCACCCTGAAGATGACGCCGCTCTTCGAGTCGGTGGCGATTCCCTTCGTGCACCAGTTCCTCGACGAGGAGGGGGGCTTGGTGCCGAACGAGGTCATGACCGTTTCCGCGACGGCGGTGCTCGACGAACTCGTCCGGGTCGCCGAGGCCCTGCGCCCGCTGCGCTGAGCCTCGGCGGCTCCGGGTCTACCGGTCGTAGGCGAGGCGCGCCATGCGGGGCACCTGGCCGAAGGAGCCGGCGTGGAAGTCGGTGAACGCCTTGGTGATCTCCACCTTGGTGTTCATCACGAACGGGCCGCCGACGGCGACGGGTTCACGCAGGGGCGTGCCGCTGTAGACCATGACGCGCCCGGGCTGCTCGGGGTCGACGGCCGCGAGTTGCAGGGTCGTCGTCGCCCGACCGGTGCCCGGGTCGGACCAGCCGGTCTGCCCGGCACGCAGCTCCCGGCCGCCGACCAGCAGCGGTCCGTTCATCACGTGCGCGAACAGGCGGTGCTCGCCCGGGACGCGCAGGTCGTACGAGGCGCCTGGGTCGAGCGTGGCGACCAGTCCCTGGACCGGATGGTGGGTCCGGGCCGCTCCGGTGACGCCGTCGACGGTGCCGGCGTGGACGTCGATGGTGACGCCCGGCGCGTGCACACGGGGCATGGCGCCCTTGGTGAGGTCCTGGTAGCGCGACGGCGTCATCTTCTTGGCGGCGGGCAGGTTGAGCCACATCTGCAGCACGTGCGCGTGTTCGTCGCGGTAGGCGAGCTCGCGGTGGACGATGCCGCGCCCGGCGGTCATCCACTGCACCTCACCGGCCTGAAGCGCCCCCGTGTGGCCGAGGTTGTCGCCGTGTTCGAGGACGCCGTCGATGACGGTGGTGACGGTCTCCAGGCCTCGGTGCGGGTGCCACTCGAAACCAGGGGTCGAGAACCAGTCCTCGACCAGTGCGAGGAAGGGGTCGGTCAGGGCCGGGTCGGTGGGCACGAAGACGAGGGCCTTGTCGTCGACCTGCGCGTCGGGGCCCAACTGCTGCTTGGTGGTGATGCGGGTGAGGGTCCGCTGCCCCGTCAACTGTGCGTTCATGATGCTGCTCCGGGTGGGAAAGGGTGGGGCGGGGCTCAGGCGACACGCAGGGCGATCTTGCCGCGCGTGTGGTGGGTGGCGAGCGCCCGCAGGGCTTCGGCCGCCTCGGTGAGGTCGTAGGACCGCTGGATGTCGATGGTGATCGTGCCGTCGGCGAGGTGCCGCGCCACGCGCCCGAGGATCTCCGGGCAGGGGCCGTGCGCGACGTTCGTGCGGCCGGGACCGTGGTCGCAGACGCCGTCGCCAAGGGCCTCGACGGTCCCGGCGAAGTCCCGCCCCAGGTTGATCGGCAGCTCGGGCGGGACCACGCCCTCGAACATGCCGTGGGCGATGTCCGAGTCCAGCCAGTTAACCGACGACGCCTGGACGCGCACCAGTACCTCTCCAGGTCCAGCGGTCGGTTCCGGGACGTCGTCGCACAGGAGCGGCCGCGCACCGAACGCGGCGACGGTGAAGGCCTTCATGATCACTCCTTGTGTGCCGGCCACGGCTATTGCATGACACATCATGGAACTTACATGACGCGTCATGCATTCCCCTAGACTGATGCCATGACCAAGTGGCTGACGACCGGGGAACAGCAGGCGTGGCGCGGACTGATCCACCTGACCGCCCAACTGCAAGCCGTACTGGGCCGGCAACTCCAGGACGAACACGGCATCTCCCTCGCCGACTACGAGGTACTCGGCCACCTGCACGACGCGCCGGACCAGCGACTGCGCGCCCGCGACCTCGGAGCCTCCCTCGTCTGGGAGCAGAGCCGCCTGTCCCACCAGCTCGCCCGGATGCAGCGGCGCGGACTGGTCGAGCGGGAGGAGTGCGAGACCGATCGGCGCGGTGCCACCTTCCGCCTCACGCCCACCGGCCGGGCCGCCATCGAGCAGGCGGCCCCGGGGCACGTCGAAGCGGTCCGCGCCCTGGTCTTCGACGCCCTGTCACCGCACCAGGTGACACAGCTGGCCGGTCTGACCGGCCACCTCATCCACCACCTCGAAGACAGTCGCCCGACGGGCAGGGCCCGGCAGGTCGGCGCGACCACCGGCAACCACCGAAGTGCGGCAAGTCCACGGAACCGCGGTCAGGGCGGCAGCAACTCCCAGGGGTGAATGACGCCGACCGCCATCGCGCCAACCGCTCTTTGCGACCATTGCGCCGGCGGAGCGTTTCCGTCCACCCGGCGCGCCATTCAGTCCGCCGCCGCTCCGGAGACCAGCGGGAAGCCCCTCAGGATCTGCCGCAGGTGCATCACCTGACGGGGGATGAACTCCGCGATCGTGAACCCGACGACATCCCCGGCCCCCTTCAGGTCGTCGACGACGCGCCGCACCTCGCCACTGGTGAGCCCGTCCGGTTCGGGACCGAGCCCGAGGACGATCTCATCGCTGTCGACCGTGTCGACGTCGAAGTGGATGGCCGGACGTGAACACCCGGTGGCCGCGAGCCAGTCGAGCAGTGGCCGCGACGACTCCCGGAGCTCGTCGGGCGCGAAGGCCTTCAGCCCCCACTCTGCGATCTTCGGGAAGACGTCGTCCTGCCACGAGTGCAGCCCCACCAGGGCGACCCGGTCCGGGGATACGGCCGCCGGAAGCAGCTTCAGCACGTCCGGGTCGCCCTGGCCGATGAGCGCCGACACCGCCATCGCGTGGTACCCCTCGTACTCGGTATCAGGAGTGTCGAGATCGGGGTGCGAGTCGATCCAGATCACCGCCAGGTCGTCGCCGTAGCGGCGGGCCGGCTCGGCGAACGGCGCGACACTCACCGCGCATTCGCCGCCGAGCGTCGCGATACGGGCCGGGTCGTGTTGGCGGATGATCTCCAGAGCCCGCGCCAGTTGCTCGACGACGACCTCCTTGGCCTCCACGCCGTCGCGCAGCTCGATGCCCTCGTCGGACATCGTCACCGGCACCGTCGCCGTGGGGCCGTCGTGCGGCGGCAGCACCGCCTCCAGAACCGCCGAGCCCACGGCGTAGCCCCGGCGGGCCACGTCGAACGGGAACTCGGAGGCGAACTGTTTGACACTGGAGGACCCGGCGCCCTGCCACTGGGGCCAGACAAGGCGCAGGTCGACACCCTCGTGGTCCGTCACAGGATTTCCTTTCACCCTCGCTGCGTGGTTCATTGCCGCCGCCGACCGGGGTCCGTGCGATGTGATCGACACGACACCGGCCCATCGATTCAAATTTGAAGCAGACTGGGCTATGGTCGACTCAGTGAGATTCAAATTTGAATCACACGGCTCGTCCACCCTCGCACTCGACAACCCCAGCCCGTCGCCCCTCCAAGCCCCTGGAGTTCCGTCATGTCCACTTCCCTCGGCCGCGCCACCACCGACGCCGCCCCGCGCTACGCCAAGCAGCTCGCCTCGCACTTCGGCCGGAAGATCCCCATGAAGGAGACCCCCGAAGGCGGGTACCGCCTCACCTTCCAGCAAACCGACGTCCTGCTCCAGCCGGCGGAGGACCACCTGCTGATCCGCGTCACCTCACCGGACGGGGCCGCGCTCACCGCCATCCAGGACGTCGTGGGCAGCCACCTCGAACGCTTCGGCCGCCGCAACGAGTTGACGGTCACCTGGGAGCTGTCGTGAAGGCCGTGGTCATCACCGGCTTCGGTGCCGGTCCGCTGCTCACCGACCTGCCCGTACCGGAGCCGGGCCCTGGCGAGCTGCTGGTCCGCCTGCACGCCGCCGCGCTCAACCCCTTCGACTGGAAGGTCGCCGACGGAGCTCTGAAGAACGTCGTCGAGCACCGCTTCCCCCTCGTCATGGGCTCGGACGGCGCCGGCGTCGTCGAGCGCGTCGGCCCCGGCGTGAACCTCTTCCGGCCGGGCGACAGGATCTACGGGCAGTTCATGAACGTCCGGCACGGGCGGGGCTCGTACGCCGAGTACGCCGTCGCCTCCGAGGACGGCAGGATCGCCCGCATACCCGACGACCTGCCGTTCTCCGTGGCCGCCGCACTGCCCACCGCCAGTGTCACCGCCTATCAGGCCATCGAGACGGCCCGGCTCGACACCGGGCACGTCATCCTCGTCAACGGCGCCTCCGGAGGTGTGGGCCAGTCCGCGGTCCAGTTCGCCGCGAACGAGGGAGCCCGAGTGCTGGCCACCGCCACCCCTGACATCGCCGCCCACCTCCGGGACCTCGGTGCCCGGGAGACCATCGACTTCACCACCGCGCCCACCGGCGACCAGGTCCTGGCCGCCCACCCGGACGGCATCGACGCCGTCCTCGACCTGATCACCCACCCCGGCGGCGACGGCATCGACGCCCTGGCCGGCCTGCTCAAGCCCGGCGGCATCCTCATCAGCACCAATTACGCCGCCGATCCCGACGCGCTGGCCGCCCGCGAGATCCGTGGCGTCAACCTCTCCAGCAGCCCGACCCGGGCCGAGCTGGAAGCCATCGCCGACCTCGCCGCCGCCGGAAGGCTCCGCATCACCATCGACACCGAGGTCCCCCTGCCCGACGCCCCCGCCGCCGTGACCGACGCCCGCTCCGGCCATGTCCGCGGCAAGAGGATCATCCGTCTCTGAGCCCCGCTCATGAGCACGACGGCGGCGAGCACGACGCCCGGTCCTTGTCACCCTGCCCTCGTCACGCTGTCCTTCTCACCCTGCCCTCGTCACGCTGTCCTTCTCACCCTGCCCTTGTCACCGCCCAGGGCGCAGGCCCAGCCGGCCCCTTTCGATCGGCCTCGCCCGCGGCCGTCCTGGGCGGGTCGCCTTCACCCTGACACGCTCATATACCGCACCGGCCTCGACCACCAGGTCACCGGGCACGATGGCCAAGCGCGCGTTTCCTACGAGGACTACGCGGTCGCCCTGGTGGACGAGATCGACCACCCGCAGCACCTCGATCGGCGCTTCACGGTGGGCTACTGACGCGGCGCCGAGGCGGGCAGCGCCACGCCCGTTTCCGTCGTTCCCGTGCTCTCAGCGCAGCTGCTCCTTGAGCCACCGCAGAACGTCCGGCGTCACGGGATCGGTGATGTCGGCGAACTCGTCGTGCCGTTCGAGGAACTTGGCCACGTACGTGCAGACCGGCACGATCCGTTTCCCGGACTCCCGTACGTCGGCGAGCGCCCCTTGGACCAGCTCCGTGGCCAGTCCCTGACCGGCGAAGGCGTCGTCGATCTCCGTATGGAAGAAGACGCGCCGTCCACCGCGGTCACGGTAGGCCGTCAGCCCGGCGCGCCGGCCGTCGACCACGATCTCGTACCGGTCTTCGGCGTCCACGCGCTGGACGATCCGGTGGGCGGGAGGCTGACTCATCAGATGCCTTTCGTACGAGGGTCAGTGGCGCGGAGGATTCCCGCGCGGTGTGATGACGGGCGTTGGGCAGGGCCGGAGCGGGCAGGCGGTGTCCCGGATAGCCTTCCACGGTGCCGAAGCGGTCGGTGCCCGTCTGCCAGTCCTCCCGCGCCCGCACGATGTCCTCGTGGCTGCGGCCGATGAAGTTCCACCACATGACGATCTCCTCCTCGGAAGGAGGACCGCCGAGCAGGATCGTGCGCGCGGGAGCGTCCGACGCGTTCTCCAGCGTCACGGCGTCGGCGCCGCAGGGGACACAACCGAGTTCGTCCGGACGCAGCGCGGTGCCGATCAGGCGGACGTCCCCGGTGTCCACGAGGAGGCCGTGCTCGAAGGTGGTGTCCAGGGCGAGGGTGACCGTCGCACGCGGTTCGAGGAGGATCTCTGCACCGAGCAGCGGGGGGAAGGTCCGCACCGGGAAGGTGCTTCCGCCGAGCGAGCCCAGGAAGACCCTGATCTCGGCCCCGTGGACCCCCACGGGTTCGGGCACGTGGTGCTGGATGTCGCGAGCGGCGTTCCGGTGCTCCTCGGGCAGCGCCACCCACAGTTGGACACCGTGGACGACGGTGGTGCGCGGGGTGGAGACCTCCGAGTGGGCGATGCCGTGTCCGCCGGTCATGAGGTTCACCTCGCCGGGCCGGATCAGGGCACGGCTGCCGAGAGTGTCGCGGTGCTCGATCTCGCCGCTGAACAGCCAGCTCACTGTCTGAAGGCCCGTGTGCGGATGCGCGGGTACGTCCATGCCCTTCGCGGTGGCGTCGGCCGGGCCGATGGGGTCCCCCGCGCGAGCGAAGCCGAGCGTGGGGGAGGTCGGCGAAACACCAGGCTCCGATCAGCGTCCGGGCCCGCTGCGGCAGCGTCCGGCGCACGTGCAGGGCACGCGGTCCGCCCAGCGGCACCTCCCGCGCCGACAGCACACCGATCCGAGGACCCTCGGCCGGCCGGCCGGCCGTCCACGGCCGCCCCGCATCTCAGTGCCGTCGGCCGGGTTTCCACGTTGCTCACCGGGACCACCTCTCAGCCGATCTAGTTGTTGCATCAACTACCATGCCACGAGAGCACACCGACGGCCACAGCACACACCTGGCGCGTGGCCGCGTGACAGCCCCGCAGGAAGCGCGAAGTGAGCGACCTAAGCCCCGGATCCGCGGGCCGGAGGATCTATACCGACAAGCAGAGTCCCAAGCCTTCCACGCCCTGGCGCAGACCTCGGAGGCGAAGCGGCGAAGGACGCGCCGAACACCGACACGCAGGAGTCCGGGCAGGCATCCGGTGCGGGCGCCTCGGTCGGCACAGGTCACGCCGACAGTTGCCTGACGCGTCACCTGATCCTCTGGCCGGCTTTCCGGGTCAGCAGGCGTCCTCGTCCAGCTTGCCGATGACGCGCTCGGAGATCTCGGCCAGCACCCGCAGCTCCGCCGGTGTGACGTGATCCATGAACAGTTCGCGCACCGCCTCGACATGACGCGGGGCGGCGGCCTCGATCGCCGCACGCCCGGCGTCCGTGATCACCACGAACGCACCGCGCGCGTCCTCGGCGCACTCCTCCCGCACCACCAGGCCCCGCCCGGCCATCCTCGCGATGTGGTGGGACATCCGGCTCTTCTCCCACTCCAGCGCCCTGGCCAGATCCTGGTACCGCTGCCGTCCGTCAGGCGTGTCCGTCAGGTTGACCAGCACCGCGAAGTCCGCAGGCGACACCTTCGACTCCGACTGCAGCAAGCGGCCCAGACGCCCGCCGAGTCGCTCGTGCAACCTGACAAAGCCTCGCCAGGCGCGCTGCTCCTCCGGTGTCAGCCATCGCACTGTTTCTCCCATGGAGAAAGTGTAAACGTAGTTGACGTTTCACCGAATTGCCCCAGGGCCGGTCATGACTCCGCAGGCGCGGCGCGACCTGCTCTGCGGGTCAGTTCACCTGGATCTTCGAGGCGTTCTCGGCCAGCCAGTCGTCGAAGCTCCTGAGCGCCGGGTTGATCTCCCGCAGCCGCTCCAGGTCGCGGGCGCCGGTGAACTCCTGGTCGAAGTCGCCGTAGTACTGGAACATGTTGGCGATCTCGTCGCCCGCCGGTACGCCGAGGCCACGGAAGACGTCATAGGGCACCGACTGGAAACGCACCGGCTCGCCGAGCACGGCCCCCAGCTTCTCCGCGTACTGAGCGCCGGTCAGGTGGTCGCCCGCCAGATTGACGGTGCCGCCGATGAACGGTTCGCCGCCTTTGAGGACGGCGTGAGCGGTGCGGCCGATGTCGGCCACGTCCACCCCGGCCAGCAGCTTGCCGTCCTCGAACGGCATGGCGAAGGCCAGCAGACCGTCCTCGCCGCGCTTGGGGGCGAAGGTCTGCACGAAGCCCTGGAAGTAGAAGGTGGTGTTCAGGTAGGTGGTCGGCACCCCGGCCTGCCGGAACAGCTCGTTGGCCTCACCCTTGGCGTCGAAGTGCGGCACGTTGTACTTCTCCTGCAGGACGGGCATGCGCTCGTCGTCCAGCGGGAGCAGTTCGCGGGTGTCCTCCAGCGTCGACCACACCACGTGCCGCAGACCGGCGGCCTTGGCCGCCCGGACCAGGACCTCGATCTCCTCGGTCTCCTTTGCCGCCGAGCCGTGCGCCCAGAAGTTGGTGACGAGGAAGGCTCCGTAGGCACCCTCGAAGGCCTTGTGCACGCTCGGCTCGTCGAAGAAGTCCGCCCGCACGACCTCGGCACCGAGCTCGGCCAGTTCCTTCGCGGCGGACGAGTCCGGGTTCCGGGTCAGCGCACGCACCGTGAAGCCCGAGTCCGGATCGGCCAGGATCGCCCGAGCGGCGCCACCACCCTGCGCGCCCGTGGCTCCGGCGACCGCGATGACCTTCTTGTCGTTCATGACAGCTGCTCCTGCCTCAAGGAGGAATTCATAGTTGATACATCAACTACTAGACCACATGACGGTTGACGTGACAACTTCTTCGAAGCGAGTTGGACACGGCAGCGGCAGACGCCGCGTATCAGCTGTAGAAGTTCTTACCCCAGCGATGCCCTGCCAGCAGCGAGAGTTGGTGTGCGGTGAGCGGCGGCGCGTCGGCGATCGCCGCGTTGCGTTCCACGTTCGTCAGCGACCGCATCCCGACGACGACCGTGGAGACCGCCTGGCCGGCGAGGGCGAAGCGCAGGGCGATGGACGGGAGTTCCCCGACAGAGGTCCCCAGGTCGGTGAGGATCGCTTCCACGCGCTTTTCGACCTGGGCGGGCCGGTCCTCCCTGAAGTACCAGTTGCGCCAGTCGCCCTCCGGGAAGGTGACGCCCGCACGGATCGAGCCCGTGAGGGCGCCTTCGTCGAGTGCGACCCGGCCGATCACACCGACGCCGTACTCCTCGCAGGCCGGCAGCAGGGCGTCGGACGGGGCCTGTTCGAAGATGTTGTAGATGACCTGGACCGCGTCCACCACGCCGGTACGCAGCACCGTGAGCACGTTCTCGGGCCGGTGGTCCTTGACGGAGATCCCGAAGAACCTGATCCTGCCCTCCCGCTTGAGGGCGTCGACCGTCTCAAGCCAGTCGCCGCGTCCGGTCCACTCGTCCTCCCAGGTGTGCAGCTGAAGGAGGTCGACGTGGTCGCGGCCCAGTTCGCGCAGGCTGGTCTCCAGGCTCTCGCGGAGGTGCGAGCCGGGGAACGCCTCCATGGGGTCGACTCCGCTGGGCGCCAGGGAGACCGGGACCTTCGGTCCGACCTTCGTCGCCACGTGTACGCCGTCCCCGCCACCCCGGAGTTCCTTGAGCGCACGGCCGACGACGCGCTCACTGCGGTCGTAGGCCCTGGCGGTGTCGATGAAGGTGACGCCCAGGTCGATGGCGCGGTGCAGGGCGCGCACGCCGGAGTCGTCGTCGGCGCCGACCCAGGCACCCTGGCCCAGTCCCCAGGCGCCGTAGCCGATCTCGGACACGGTCAGTCCGGTGCGGCCGAGTTCCCGATAACGCATGCGCTGTCCGTACCCCCTGGGTGACACCCCTGGCGGGGCCGCTTTCCCGTGCCGCCTGCCGGCATCAGACGTGCCCGCACGACGCTACAGACCGGGGCACTCGGACGACAGCGCCGAAGGGCAGCGAAACTTTCGAACCGGCGACACGCTTCGGGAACCGGGACGGGGTGCGGCGGTGCGGCCTTGCGGCGGCCTGCGGATATGGGACGGGAGAGGGCTCGCCCTCCTCGACAGCTGCGTAACCCAGGCGCCCAGCGGGACAGCCCTCAGTCGGGGAGCCGTTCCAGCGTCGCGGAGACGCCGGCCCGGTCGGCGACGTCGATCAGCGCCTGCCCCATCACGGAGACGGGCTCGCGCGCCGGGAGCACCAGGCCGATCCGCTCCGTGCGGACCGGGCGGACGAGCGGGACGGCGTGCATGCCGGCGGGGACACCGAAGACGTGCAGCCAGGCGTGCGGCACGATGCTCGCCCAGTGACCGGCCCTGACCTGTGCGAACAGGGAGGCGATCGAGTCGGTCTCGACCCGTGGGGTCACGGAGACGCCGACCGCCTCGAAGGCCGCCTCCAGGACCTGGCGCCCCTGCATCCCGGGGTGCAGCAGGCACAGGGGGTACTGGGCGGCCTCCTCCCAGGAGATCTCGGCCGGGCCGGAGTCGGGGGCGGAACGCCGGATCAGCAGGACGTAGCGCTCCTGGTACAGGGGGACGAACTTGAAGCCGTGTTCGACGACGGTGCTGTGATAGGTCACGGCGGCGTCGAGCTCGTACGCCTTAAGACGGTTGACGATGTCCACGGACTGCAGGTCGGCGAAGACCTGGACGGTCGCCAGCGGGTTGGCGGCGCAGAACGGCTGGGTCAGCAGGGCGACCGCCGTGGCGGCGGTCGGGACGGTGCCGATGCGCAGGCGGCCGCTCAGCCCGGCACGCAGTGCCTGGATCTCACCCTGCATCGCGTCCCGGTCGGCGAGGATGCGCCGCGCCCACAGGACGACCCGCTCCCCCTCCGGTGTGAACCCTTCGAACCTGCGACCGCGCCGGACCAGGGGGATGCCGAGCTCCTCCTCCAGTTTCCGGATGCCCTCGGACAGGGCCGGCTGGGAGACGTAGCAGGCCTGCGCCGCCTTCGCGAAGTGACGGGCGCGGGCAAGGGCGACGAGGTACTCGAGTTGGCGCAGCAGCACCTTCCCATGATCCCTCGCATCCGGCCGTCCCGCGCCGGTGGTCCCGCATCACGCTGCACTGATCGGTGCCGCCTGTCACGCGATAGGAACTTCCGCTTTGACCTGGTGCGACGCGCTGACGAAGAGTGTCGTGCGAACCGTCGGCGGGAAGAGGGCGTGGTGCTCGGTGCGGGACTTCGACGAACCGGATGAGGGCGAGCTGTCGGTGACGGCTCCCAAGACGTGGGCCACCGGCGCTCCCGCGGTCGTCCACGCCCTGAGGTACGCGCTGGGCCAGACGTCCCCGAAGCGCACCGCGCTGACCCTGCTCAACATCAACCAGGCGAAGGGCTTCGACTGCCCCGGCTGTGCCTGGCCCGAGCCCGCCCCGGGGCAGCGGCACCGCAACGAGTACTGCGAGAACGGCGCCAAGCACATCGCCGACGAGGCCACCTCGCGCAGGGTCACCGCGGACTTCTTCCGCCAGTACTCGGTGGACGAGCTGAGCCGGAAGTCCGACTACTGGCTCAACCAGCAGGGACGGCTCACCGAGCCGATGGTGCTGCGCGAGAGCGCGACCCACTACGAGCCGATCGGCTGGGACGAGGCGCTGGATCTGCTCGCCGGCGAACTGCGCGCCCTGGACGACCCGGACGAGGCCCTCTTCTACACCTCCGGGCGGCTGGCCAACGAGCCGGCGTTCCTGCTCCAGTTGTTCGCCCGGGCCTTCGGCACCAACAACCTGCCGGACTGCTCCAACATGTGCCACGAGTCCAGCGGCTCGGCGCTGAACGAGACCCTGGGCATCGGCAAGGGCAGTGTCAGCCTCGACGACCTCTACAACGCCGACCTCGTCTTCGTCGTCGGCCAGAACCCCGGCACCAACCACCCGCGCATGCTGTCCGCGCTGGAGGAGACCAAGCGCCGCGGCGGCCAGGTCGTCGCCGTCAACCCACTGCCCGAGGCGGGACTGCTGCGCTTCAAGCACCCGCAGAAGGCGCGCGGTGTCATCGGCCGCGGCACGGACATCGCCGACCAGTTCCTGCAGATACGGCCCGGCGGCGACCTCGCCCTGTTCCAGGCGCTGAACCTGCTGCTGCTCGAGGCGGAGGACAAGGAGCCGGGCACCGTCCTGGACCGCGAGTTCATCGAGGCGCACACCACCGGCTACGACGCCTTCGCCGAGCACATCCGCGACACGTCGTGGGACGCCGTGCTCGAGGCCACCGGGCTGAGCAGGGACGAGATCGAGCAGGTGCACGAGCGGGTCCTGGCGAGCCGTGGCGTCATCGTCTGCTGGGCCATGGGTCTGACCCAGCACAAGCACGGCGTGCCCACCATCCGCGAGGTCGTCAACTTCCTTCTCCTGCGGGGCAACATCGGCCGCCCGGGTGCGGGGGTGTGCCCGGTGCGCGGGCACAGCAACGTCCAGGGCGACCGCACGATGGGCATCTGGGAGCGGATGCCCCGTCCTTTCCTGGACCGTCTGGGACAGGAGTTCGCGTTCACCCCGCCGACGGCGCACGGTCTGGACTCGGTCGACTCCATCCGGGCCATGCGCGACGGATGGGCCAAGGTCTTCGTCGGCGTCGCGGGCAACTTCGTCCGCGCGACCCCCGACAGCGACGTCACCGAGCGCGCCCTGCGCAACTGCCGGCTGACCGCGCACATCTCGACCAAGCTCAACCGGTCGCACGCGGTGTGCGGACGTACGGCGCTGATCCTGCCGACGCTCGGCCGCAGCGACCGTGACGTCCAGGCGGGCGGCGAGCAGTTCATGACGGTCGAGGACTCCATGAGCGAGGTCCACGCCACGCGTGGCCGACTCGCCCCTGCGTCCCCGGGCCTGCTCAGCGAGGTGTCGATCATCACCCGCCTCGCCCGCAGGGTTCTGGGCTCCGAACCGGACGTCCCCTGGGCGGACTTCGAGACCGACTACGACCTCGTCCGTGACCGCATCTCGCGGGTCGTCGACGGCTTCGAGGACTTCAACGAGCGGGTGCGGCGGCCGGGCGGATTCCGCCTGCCGAACCCGGTCAACGAGCGGGTGTTCCGCACGCCCGGCGGCAAGGCCGTCTTCAGCGTCAACGACTTCACGATGCTCCAGGCGCCCAAGGGCCATCTGGTCCTGCAGACCCTGCGGTCGCACGACCAGTGGAACACCATCCCCTACGCGATGGACGACCGTTACCGGGGTATCAAGGGCGGCCGGCGTGTGGTCCTCGTGAACCCGGCCGACCTCGCCGACCTGGGCCTCGCCGACGGCGACCTCGTCGACCTGATCGGCGTCTGGTCCGACGGCTCCGAGCGCCGCGCGGACGCCTTCCGCGTCGTCGGCTACCCCACTCCCCCGGGTTCGGCCGCCGCCTACTACCCGGAGACCAACGTCCTGGTGCCGCTCGACAGCGTCGCGGACATCAGCAACACCCCGACGTCGAAGAGTGTGATCGTCCGCCTGGAGCGAGCAGCGACTGAGTGACATGTGTCACACCGGCTGTACTACTAAGCATGCCGGGTAGTTGATGACGCTCAGGTGACATATGGGACTTGTCCGGCTTGCCTCGATCCCTCGTCTCACCTGCCCCGGCGACGGTCTGCCCACGCCGCTCCGTCGCTCGTCCTCGTACGACCGCCGATTTCTGACGGGCTGACAGAATTCCGCGACCACCCCGGAAGCCCCACCAGCACCCTCCCGCACCCCTGACAAGGGCCCTCAAAAACTACGAAGCGACGTCGTAGCCGGGCCCTTTGTGCTCCGTGTGAAGGCCTCCTAAGAATGGCGGCCCTCGGGACCTTTCCGCAGTTCAGGAGGGGTTCTGCGCAGAGTCGGCCGGGCAAGGGCGCTCGGCGGTTACCGAATGAGGTCACGCATGGGGAAGCATCGCCACAAGAAGCACTACCGGCGCATGGTCATCGCCGCCGTCACCATCGGCGCCGTGGGTGTGCCGTCCGTCGCCATGGCCTGTGGCCAGTGGCAGGACGGCGAGGGACACCGGTCCCCCGGCTCCGAGAGGAGCAGCAAGGACTGGCGGAAGGATGCCGACCGGCATCACGGCCGACATCACGGCCGGCACCACGGCCGACATCACGGCCGACATCACGGCTGGAAGGACGACGAGGACAGCAAGCCCACCGCGGCGCCGTCGAAGACTCCGGCCGCTTCCGCGGGCACTCGGAAGACCACCGCGCCCAAGCCCAGGGCCACCACACCTTCCAGCGCTCCGAAGACCACGGCTCCCAAGCCCAAGGCCAAGACCAGCACGCCCTCCACCACGCCCTCCAGCACTCCGAAGGCCACCGCCACGGCGTCCGGCACCGTCGCTCGCATCGTTGAGCTCGTCAACGCCCAGCGCGTCAAGGCGGGTTGCTCGCGCGTCACCCTGGACGCGACCCTGACCAAGGCCGCACAGGCACACAGCAAGGACATGGCGACCCACCGGAACATGTCCCACACCGGATCCGACGGATCCTCCCCGGGCGACCGGCTCACGCGTGCCGGCTACACCTGGAGCACCTACGGCGAGAACGTCGCCTACGGCTACACCACTCCCGAGCAGGTCATGGCGGGCTGGATGGCCAGCCCCGGCCACAAGGCCAACATCCTCAACTGTGCGTTCAAGGAGATCGGTGTCGGTCTCGCAAGCACCTACTGGACCCAGGACTTCGCCACCGCCCGGTGAGCGGCATTCACGACGCGGCGGTCACCGGCACGGCGTTCACGTGTCCCAGGCGACGCGGAAGCCGGTGTTGCCGCCGGAGCTGTCCGGGCTGTTGCTGGTGCGCGCCGCCACGCGGTAGCGGTTGCAGTACGAGGCGTGGCACAGGTACGAGCCCCCGCGCATGACGCGGTTGTCGCCCTGGCGGGGGCCCACCGGATCGACACACGGCACGCCCTGCGCGTGGGTGGTGGCCCACCGGTCCGCGCACCACTCCCAGACGTTTCCGGCGACGTTGTGGAGGCCGTGGCCGTTGGGCTCGTACGCGCTGACGGGGGCCGTGCCGGTGTAGCCGTCCTCGGCGGTGTTGTGGAAGGGGAAGCGGCCCTGCCAGATGTTGCAGCGGTGCTCACCGTCGGGGGTCAGCTCGTCGCCCCAGGGGTAACGGGCCTGCTCCAGGCCACCCCTGGCGGCGTACTCCCACTCCGCCTCGGTGGGCAGCCGTGCCCCCTCCCACGCGCAGAAGGCGAGCGCGTCCGTCCAGGACACGTGCACCACCGGGTGGTCCCCGCGGCCGGACAGGTCGCTGCCCGGGCCCTCCGGTCGCGCCCAGTACGCCCCTCGCACCCCGCACCACCACGGAGTGCTGTCGGGCCGGGGAGACACCCTGCGCAGCTCGCCCGGCAGGAACTTGGCGAAGACGTACGACCAGCCGAACCGCTCGGCGTCGGTGCGGTGGCCGGTCGCCTCCACGAAGGCCGCGAACCGGTCGTTGGTCACGCAGTGCGCGTCGATGGCGAACGGGCTCACCCTGACCTCGCGGACCGGGCCCTCGCCGTCGCCGGGATTGACGTCCTCGTCCTCGCTGCCCATCAGGAACGTACCGCCGGCCAGGCGCACCGCGCTCTCACGCGGAACCGCGCCGCCCGTGCCGACAGGCGCTGTTGACGTGGCGATCGGAGTGGATCCCGAGTTCCGGCCGGGTGAGCAGCAGTGCGAGGACATGCGCGGCGTTACGTCCTTTCCGCGAGGCGTACGTCGGGGATGTGCGGGGCGTGCCAGGACACACGGGTCGCCCCGCCGGTGGGCGCGAGGCGTGTCTCCAGGTCCTCGGCCAGCGCGGAGCGGCCGGTGGCCCGCAGGTGTCGAGCGTACGCCGCTGGGTCGTTGTAGTAGGTGGGGCCGGTCTGGAGAGTGGTCTGCATCGGGTCCGGCAGAGCGCCGGGGCCACCCGCGTACCGCATCCACCACTCCGCCAGGTGCGAGCGCATCCGGTCGGCGAGCGCCGGCTCGTCCGCGAGCAGGTCGCGGGTCAGGTGCGGGTCGGCGGTGACGTCGAACAGCGACTCCCACTCGGCACGGAAGCAACCGGGGTGGTAGGTGCGGATGTAGAGGTGGTCTCGGGTTCGTACGGCTCGTTGGTAGGTGTGGGCGCCGTGGCCCAGGACGAGGTACTCCCGGGACTCGATCGGCTCTCCGCGCAGCGCCGCGGCGAACGACGTGCCCTGCCAGCCGGGCGGCACGGGGACGCCGAGCAGGTCGCACAGGGTGGGTGCGTAGTCGATGTTGTAGAGCAGGGCGTCACAGTGGCGGGCGTGGTCCGGGAGGTCGTCCGTCAGCCCCGGCCAGTACACGACCAGGGGCACGCGGTGGGTGGGCTCGTTCGCCAGGCCGTGTTCGGCGTACGAGCCCTGCTCGCCGAGGGACTCTCCGTGGTCGGCGCTGACGATGATCGCGGTGTCGTCGGCGATGCCCAGCTCCTCCAGCGTGCGCAGCAGATGGCCGAAGTGGTGGTCCCAGTACATGACGGCCCCGTCGTACCCGTTCGCGAGCAGTTCGAAGTCCTCGCGGGTGCGGATGGAGTCCGGCATGGCGTCCGGCACGACGGATGAGCGCGGGCCCCGGAAGTAGTGCAGGTCGAGGGCGCTGCGCGGGCCGTAGACCTCGGCGTGTTGGTCGATGGCGGCCTGGTCGGGCCAGGCCGGGGCGGGGCCCGACTCGGCGGCCCGGTTCACCCACTCCGGGCCGATGAGGTAGTCGGTGTGCGGTTCCCAGTAGGTCAGGTGCAGGTACCAGTCGTCCTGGTCGGCGTGGCGGCGGATCCAGTCCAGCGCGACGGCGTTGATCTCGTGTGCCTGCTCGTCGTTGATCTCTCCCGTGGCGCGGATGGCCTCGCGGAAGTTGCCGTGGAAGAAATACGCCCGGTGGCGCTCGGCGAACATCGAGACCATCGCCGTGTACCAGCCGTGGTCCTGGAGCCGCTGGCCGAGCAGCGGGCGGTCGCGGTCCGGCCGGTGCCCGGAGTCGAGCCGGAAGCGGGCGGCCTCGCCGAAGTGTCCGACGACGCCGTTGGTGATGCCGAACTGCCCGCTGGTCAGCGCGGTCCGCGAGGGCAGGCACGGGGAGTCGGAGCAGTAGTAGCGGTCGAAGACGACTCCGCGGTCGGCGAGCCGCTGGAGGTTCGGGGTGGTGGGGCGCTGGTATCCGTACGGCTGGGTGTGGTCGGCGCGCAGGGTGTCGACGTCGACGTAGATGACGCGCATGGGGGCCTCCGGAGGCTGCGGTCAGAGCGTGGTCAGGATGACGTGAGCGGCCACCGCCGCCCCGGCGGAGGGCACCGGCCGGCCCCGGGCGGCGCCGAAGCCGCGCGGAGTGCCGGCCCGCGACGGGTCGGGCTCGACGACGACGGGGTGGGGTCGGGTGGTCATGCGACGTGTACCTCCTCGGTCAGAGGGGTGTCGTCGGCGGCGGTGCCGGCGTGCACCAGGAAGACGCCGGCCTCGTGGCGCCAGGCTCCGCCGTCCCAGTGGGCGAAGGCCCGGGCCGGCAGGTCGACGGCGACCTCGGCGCTCTCGCCGGGGGCCAGGTGGACGGGCGCGAAGCCCGCCAGCCAGCGCACCGGGCGGTCCAGGGCGCTGTCCGGCCGGGACAGGTACACCTGCACGACCTGTCGGCCGGGGCGGGAGCCGGTGTTGGCGACCCGTACCGTGACCATCGGAGCGTCGCCCGGGCGGATACGGGAGGGCAGGGCCAGGCTGTCGAGACGCCAGGTGGTGTAGCCGAGGCCGTGGCCGAATGCGTACGCCGGTGCGCGGCCGGCGCGCAGCCAGGCCCGGTAGCCGATGTGCAGGCCCTCGGAGTAGTCGAGCCGGCCGTCCACGGGGCTGGTGGACAGCACCGGGACGTCTTCCTCGGCGGCGGGCCAGGTGGTCGGCAGCCGGCCGCCCGGCTCGCGCACGCCGAGCAGCACGTCGGCGAGCGCGGGGCCGAAGTCCTGCCCCGGGAACCAGGTCAGCAGCACCGCGGCGACCTCGTCGCGCCACGGCATGAGCACCGGGCTGCCGGCGTTCACCACGACGACCGTACGCGGGTTCGCGGCGGCCACGGCGCGGACCAGGTCGTCCTGGCGTCCCGGCAGGGCGAGCGTGGCGCGGTCCCGGCCCTCGCTCTCCGCCCGGCTCGTGGTGCCCACGACGACCACCGCCACCTCGGCGTCGCGGGCACGCTCGGCGGCGCGGGCGATCTCCGCCTCCGGATCGGACACGACCGGCAGCAGGCCGAAGGCCAGGACCACGGAACCGGTGAGGCTGGCCCCGTCCCGTGAGGTCAGGTCGTGCACGACCCTCAGCTCGATCTCCCGCCCGGCCTCCAGCTGGACCGGCGTTGAGGCGGTGGGCGGTACGAACAGCTCCGCCACCAGGACCTTCGTGCTGTCGGCGCGGAAGTCGGCCTCCAGGACCGGCTCGCCGTCGACGTACAGGACGGTGTGCCCGGCGGAGGCCACGGCCAGTTCCGCCGGGCCTTCCTCCCCGGGGCGGAACCGGGTGATGAGCTCCAGGGTGCGGGAGCCGGGCGGGGTGGTGCCGAACCACACCAGATCGGTGGCGAACCTGTTCTCGCCGAACACTTCGCCTCCGTCCTCGTCCAGGAACCGCGCCCGCAGCCCGGTGCCGCCGGTGACCGGGTTGGTGAGGGTGTGCGGGGGCAACGGCACCGGCGCGTCGGAGACGACCGTGCCGATGTCGTAGGAGACGGCCGCGCCCGGGAGGGCGGCCCGCAGGGCGTCGAGCGGCGACGTTGTGCCGGTCGGGACCACGGACGCGCTGCCACCGCCCTGGACGCGGGGCGTGCGGGCGACCTGGCCGCTGACCGCGACGGACCGCAGGTCGCCGGAGGACCAGGGCAGGCCGCCGGGGGCGTTGCGCACGAGGACCATGCCCGCCGCGGCCGCCCGGCGGGCGAAGTCAGCCGGGATCCGCGGGGCGCGATCCGGGAGCGCGTGACCGTCCAGCGCCCCCACCCGGGCGGCCAGCCGCAGCAGGCGCAGCACCTTCTCGTCGACGGCCGCCTCCGGCACCCGGCCCTCGCGTACGGCCGCGACCAGCAGGTCGCCCCACGGGCTCTTGGGGCCCGGCATCGCGAGGTCCTGCCGGGCGGCGGCGCTGGCCTCGGTGGAACGCACGGCCGTCCAGTCCGAGACGACCACTCCGTCGAAGCCCCACTCGGTGCACAGAGGATGCCGGAGCAGGTCGTTCTCGCTCATGGTCACTCCGTTGACCGCGTTGTACGCGGACATCACCGCCCATGCCCCGCCCTCGGTGACCGCCGTCTCGAAGGGAGCGAGGTAGACCTCGCGCAGGGTGCGCTCGTCCGCGCGGACGTCCACGGTGAGCCGGTCGGTCTCGGAGTCGTTGGCCACGTAGTGCTTGGGTACGGCCGCCACGCCGTGCTCCTGGAGACCGCGGACGAAGCCCGCGGCGAGCGCGCCCGACAGGAACGGGTCCTCGGAGAAGCACTCGAAGTGCCGGCCGCCGAGCGGGCTGCGGTGCAGGTTGATCGTGGGCCCGAGAACGGCGTGCACTCCCTTGGCCCGCGCCTCGCCCGCCAGTACCTCACCGTACTGGCGGGCGAGTTCGGTGTCCCAGGCGGCGGCCAGGCAGGTGGCGGACGGCAGGCTGAGGGAGGGGGCCCGCTCGTCCCAGTGCTCGCCGCGCACACCGGAGGGCCCGTCGGACAGGAGCATCGGCTCAAGACCGACGGCGGGTTCGGCATGGGTGCGCCAGAACGTCCCTCCGGTGAGCAGGCGGACCTTGCGCTCCAGGGAGAGCGAGGCGACCAGCTTCGCCGCCGTGTCGTCGTCGGTGGGCAGGGCGTCCGCGTTCGGGCGCGTCATCGTGCTCCTTGTCGCTCTGGAGGAGGGTGAGGAGAGGGGTGGGGCAGGGGTGCCGGTCTACGGGGCGGCTGGCGGCGTCAGCTCACCGGGGAAGTGGCAGGCCGCGCCGTGCGAGACGAGGTCGCCGACACCGAGTTCCGGTGTCTTCTCCGCGCAGATGGTGCGTTCGGGGCGGGTGAGCGGGCCGATGGGGCAGCGGGTGCGGAACCGGCAGCCGGACGGGGGGTCCTTGGGGCTGGGCAGGTCGCCGCGCAGGACGATGCGCTCCCGCTCGGCGCCGACCTGCGGGACGGGCGAGGAGGACAGCAGGGACACGGTGTAGGGGTGAAGAGGGTCGGCGTACAGCTGTTCCGCCGGACCCGTCTCGATGATCCGGCCGAGGTACATCACGGCCACCCGGTCGCTGATGTGCCGGACGACGGCGAGGTCGTGGGCGATGAACAGGTACCCGAGGCCGAGCCGGTCCCGCAGGTCGGCGAGCAGGTTCATGATCTGCGCCTGGATGGACACGTCCAGCGCGGACACCGGCTCGTCCAGCACCAGGCACCCGGGCTCGACGGCCAGCGCGCGGGCGATACCGACGCGTTGCCGCTGGCCGCCGGAGAAGGCGTACGGCAGCCGGTCCAGGTGCCGATCCGAGAGGCCGACGGTGTGCAGCAGTTCCAGCGCGCGGGCGGGCCGCTCGGCGGCGGGCACACCGCGTACCTCCAGTGCCTCGTCCAGGGCCTGGCGCACCGTGCGGCGCGGGTTGAGCGAGGCGTAGGGGTCCTGGAAGACGTACTGGAGGTTCCGCCGTGCCTCGCCGGCCGCCCGGCGGGACATCGCGGCGACGTCCCGGCCGCCCAGTCGCACGCTGCCGGCCGTCGGCTGGTTGATGCCGACCAGGGTCCGCGCGAGGGTGGACTTCCCGCAGCCGGACTCGCCCACCAGGCCCAGTGTCTCGCCCTCGCGCACGGTGAGGCTCACGCCGTCCACCGCGTACACCGCTCCGCTGCCGCGCCGGCCGAACCCGCGCCGCGTGCCGAGGTTCACGCGCAGGTCCGTGACTTCCAGGATGGGGGCGCCGATGGGGGTGCGGGAGTAGTCGGCGGCCGGGGCGCCGGTGTGCGCCAGGGCGCGTTCGGCGGGCGGTTCCGGTGCGCGTGGGGCAGCCGGGGGTGCGCCCTGCGGCTGGGGCGCGGACGGGGCGTCCGTGTCCGGCACGCGGGTGCCGGTGTCGGCTTGCTCGGGCACGCCCTCTCTCGTCGCGCCGGGCGAGCCG
The DNA here is from genome assembly GCF_040704615.1 of Streptomyces sp. NPDC046862. Taxonomy (NCBI): domain Bacteria; kingdom Bacillati; phylum Actinomycetota; class Actinomycetes; order Kitasatosporales; family Streptomycetaceae; genus Streptomyces; species Streptomyces sp. NPDC046862. Next base: position 147,953 of record NZ_JBEYXP010000024.1, read on the forward strand.
GGGCCGGAGGCTCCGGCCGTCGCCGCCGTCGCCGCCGTCACCCAGCACGCGGCCTCGTGCGCGGTGTCCTCGGGCGCGGTGTCCTCGGGGGCCGTGGCCTCGCGCGCCGTGTCATCGGGCAGCCGTTCCAGGACCGGTACGGAGTCCAGGCACTGTTCCCCGGCCAGTTCGCAACGCGGGTGGAAGGCGCAGCCGGTGGGGAGCCGGGCGGGGTCCGGGGGCTGGCCGGGTATGGCGAACAGGCGGTCGCCGGGCGCGGTGGCCGGGGCGTCGAGGCGGGGCATGGCGCGCAGCAGGGCGCGGGTGTAGGGGTGCGCGGGTGCGGCGAAGACGGTGGCGGTGGTGCCGGTCTCCACGATGCGGCCGCCGTACATGACCGCCACCTCGTCGCAGAGTTCGGCGACCACGCCCATGTCATGGGTGATCATGAGCACCGCCACACCGGTGCGGTCCCGCAGTTCGGCCAGCAGGCGCAGGATCTGGGCCTGGATGGTGACGTCCAGGGCGGTGGTGGGCTCGTCGGCGATCAGCAGGTCGGGGTCGCGGGCGAGCGCCATGGCGATGACCACGCGCTGGCGCATGCCGCCGGAGAACTGGTGCGGGTACTCGTCCGCACGCCGTCGCGGGTCCGGGATGCCGACGGTGCCGAGCAGTTCCACGGCCCGCTCGCGGGCCCGTCCGCGCGGTGTGCCGTGCACGACCAGGGCCTCGGCCACCTGACTGCCGACGGTGATGACGGGGTTCAGGGAGGCCTGCGGGTCCTGGAAGACCATGGCGATCCGGTCGCCGCGCACCGCCCGCATGTCCCGTTCCGGCAGCGTCAGCAGTTCCGTGCCGTCGAACCGCACCGAGCCGGTGACCCGGCCGGGGGCGGGCACCATGCGCATCAGACTGCGGGCCGTGACGGACTTGCCGGAGCCGGACTCGCCGACCAGGCCGGTGATGCGGCCGCGGCGGATGCGCAGGGACACGTCGTGGACGGCGGTGACGGGGCCGGTCGCCGTGTCGAACGACACCCGCACGTCGGCCGCGTCCAGCAGCATGCCGTCGGCCCTGACCGTGTCGTCCCCCGATGCTCTTTCGGTCGCGTTCGCGGTCATGATGTCCGGGTCACCGCCTCGTTGAGTGCGTCGGAGAGCAGGCTGAAGGCCAGGGCCAGCAGCAGGAGGATCACGGTCGGGCCCAGGACGTACAGGGGCGCGAGGGACAGGAAGCGGACTCCGGTGTTGAGCAGGGTGCCCAGGGACGGCTGCGGCGGCTGGATGCCGAGGCCGACCAGCGACAGGCCGGTTTCCAGGAAGACGGCCACGACCATGGCGATGGCCGTGTGCACGATGATCGGGTCGAGGGCGTTGGGCAGGATGTGCCGCAGGAGCACCCGCCACCGCGGCACCCCCAGTACCCGGGCGGCCAGCACGTATTCGCGCTGTTCCTGGGTGAGCAGGGCGGCCCGCGCCAGTCGCCCGTAGCCGGGCAGCAGCACGATGACGATGGTCAGCAGCAGGGCGGACACGCCGGGCTGGAGGATCAGCGCGATCACGATGCCGAGCACCAGGCCCGGGAAGCCGAGGATGACGTCGAAGACACGCTGGAGGAACATTCCGAGCCACCGGGACAGCCCGCCGGCGATACCCAGCAGGGTGCCGACGACCGCCGCTACGGGCACGCCGACGAACAGCAGCACCAGGTCGGAGCGCAGCCCGTACAGCGTCCGTACGAAGATGTCGCGGCCCAGTTCGTCGGTGCCGAACGGGTGGCTCCACGACGGGGAGACGAAGGTGGTGGCCGACTGCTGGTCGTAGCCGTCGCTGAGGACCGGCACCAGCAGCGCCGCCAGCACCAGCAGGCCGAGCAGGGACAGTCCGACGGCGCCGCGCGGCCGGCGTGCCGCGTGGAGGTAGCGCCGCCATCCCTCGGCGGGGCGGGGTGCCGCCGCAGCGGGTGAGGGTGGTGCGGTGTCCGGGACGGTGGTCGCCGTGCCGTCGGACGCGGTGTCCGCGGTGGTGCTCATCGGATGCCCTCCAGCCGGATCCGGGGATCGAGCAGGGACAGCCCGATCTCGGTGAGCAGTTGCAGAGTTACGGCGATACTCACCGCCAGGAGGACCAGCGCCTGGACGACGAGGTAGTCGCGCGATCCGGCGCTGGACACGGCCAGCGCCCCGAGGCCGTTGCGGGCGAAGACCGCCTCGACGACGATGGCGCCGCCGAGCAGTTCGCCCAGCCGCATGCCGAGCGAGACCAGGGCGCTGGCCAGGGAGTTGCGCAGCACGTGCCGGACGGTGATCCTCCGGGGCGAGGCTCCCTTGGCGACGGCCGTCTGGACGTACTCCTCGGTGTAGGCCTGTCGCATGGCGGACTGGATCAGCCGTGCCATGGACGCCGCTTGCGGCAGGGCCAGGGCGAGTGCGGGCAGCAGCAGGTACTGGATGCCGATCTCGGGGTCGGTGAGCATCGAGACCTCGCCACTGACGGGCAGGATCTGCCAGACCTCCCCGAGCAGCAGGGCGAGGAGCAGACCGGTCAGGAAGGCCGGGGTGGCAAGCAGCACCGTGCAGGTCATGTCCAGGAGGGAGCGGGCCCACGGGCGTCGGCTGGAGCCCGCGGCCACGCCCAGCGCGACGCCGATGACGATCATCAGGACGGCGGCGGCCAGGGCGAGTTGCACCGTGCTGCCGAACCGGTCCTCGAGCAGCGCGGAGACGGGCCGTCCAGTGATGTACGAGGTGCCGAAGTCGCCGCGCACCACCCCGGCCAGCCAGTGGGCGTACTGACTGACCAGTGGGCGGTCCATGCCGAGGTCGGAGCGGACGGCGGCGATCTGGGCGGCGGTGGCGTCGGGGCCGGCCACGGCGGCCGCCGGGTCGCCGCCGGCGAGGCGCGGCAGGACGAAGGCGAGCACGGAGGTGGCGATCAGCACCAGGACGGCGGACGGCAGGCGTCGCATCAGGAATCGGGTCATCGTGATCACACCCGGTACGCGTTGTCGAGGCGGAAGCAGCCGAGGTAGGTCAGGTCCACCCCGCGGGCCCGCTTGGAGCGGATGATGGCCGACCGTGTGGTCACGACGGACTGGCTGAACGCCTCCCGCTGCATGTACGCGGCCAGTGCCCGTACGGCGGCGTCGCGTTCGCCGCTGTCCGCGGTCGAGGCGCGGTCGATGGCCTCGGTGTAGGCGTCGGTGTGGAAGTGCGAGGAGTTGGTGGCGGCGAACGCCGGGTGCGAGCCGACGAGCGTGGCGGCCGACAGGTCGGCGATGCCGTAGCCGTTGATGAACATGTGGCCGAGCTTCCCGGCGGCCTGCCGGGTGGAGAACTCGACGGGGTCGATCACGCGCGTGCGCACGTTCAGCCCGGCGGCGGCCAGGTCGTAGCGGACGATCTGGGCGGTCGCCTGCGCGGCCGGGATCGCGATGACGTCGATCGTCACCTCCGCTCCCCCGGCCCCCGCCTGTTTGATCATGCTGCGGGCGCGGGCGGGGTCGTAGGTGTAGGCGTCGGACTGCGCCCTGCTCCAGCCCGGTTCCCTGTCCGTCCACCACAGGCTGCTGGCGCGGCCGTATCCGGCGAAGACCTGGTTGAGGACGCGTTCGCGGTCGACGGCGTAGCCGACGGCCCGGCGCACCTCGGGCTTGTCGAAGGGGTGCGCGCGCACGTCCATGCTGACGGCGTAGTCCACCGCGGTGCCGAGGTCGATGACGTAGCGGTCGTCCTTGGACAGGCCCTTGGCGTCCAGCGGGGCGACACCGTAGGCGATGTCCGCGCGCCCGCTGCGCACGGCGGTGACCAGCGCGGTCGAGTCGGTGATGCAGGGCAGGTCGATACGGTCCAGGTACGGGCGGCCGGAGGTGCGGAAGTGACGGTTGCGGGTGAGCGTGAGCTGCGAGCCCGGGATCCAGGACCGCCAGGCGAAGGGTCCGGTGCCGATCACCTCCTTGCCGCTGACCAGTCCGGCCGCGCTCTCCCGGTCGACGATGGAGGCCATCTCGAACATGTCGAAGAGGTTGCTCACGGGCTGGCCGAACCGGATGCGCAGGGCGTGGTCGCCGTCGGCGATCATGTCGGTGATGTGCGCGCTGACCGAGCGGGCCTGCGTGATCGCCGCCGGGTCCGCGGTCCGCTTCAGCGAGTAGACGACGTCCTCGGCGGTCATGGGCCGCCCGGAGTGGAATCGCACGTCGTCGCGCAGTCGCAGGGCGACGGTGCGTCCGCCGTCGGAGACCTTCCAGCCGGTCGCCAGCAGGGGCCGGGGGGTGCCGGTCGCGTCGTACTCGGTGAGGGTCTCGAAGACCAGGCGCCGCCAGACGATCGACTGGGCCTGGTGCGACTGGGCGGCCACCGGCCTGGCGTCGAGGTTCATCGCGATTGTGAGGGTGCCGCCCCGGCGGGCTCCGCCGTCGCCGGCCGCGCCACGGGCCTCGTTCACGGCGAGGCGACATCCGCTGGTCGTGGCCAGCCCGGTGAGCCCGAGCCCCGCGAGACCTAGAAGGGTGCTGCGCCGGGTCGGTGGCCCGGCTCTGAGAACGGCTGTCATGAGCGTCCCGTCTCTCCGTACGCCGTCACGGGCGTCGCCGCCCGGAGCATCGGGCGGCGTGCAGAGCACTGTAGGCCGAAAAACCATTCATGTGAATGGTTTGTTGCCGCTGTTTGTCCGAACACGCTCAGTGATGTATGCGAGGGGAGTGAACTACGCGAGAGGAGACGGCTTGTGCGAGTGGAGCGGCGCGTGCCGGTTACGCCAGGCCGCGCAGGTAGTCGTCCAGGAACCGGGAGAAGGCCTCCGCCATGTCCACCGACTTGGGTGACAGCAACCACTGGACCTGCAGGCCGTCCACCACGGCGATGATCACGGTGGCGGCCTGCACCAGGTCCACGTCCGCGCGGATCTGCCCCTCGTCCCGGGCGACGCGCAGATAACCCGACACCCGCTCCCGCAACTCGGCGTAACGGGCCGTGAAGTACGGCTGCGCGGGGTGGTCCGCGCTCACGGACTCTCCCGACAGCACCGTGTACAGCTGCACCAGGCCCGCCTGCCGGGCGTTGAGCTCCACCATGTCCACCAGTCGGCGCAGCGCGGCGAGCCCCACCTCCTGCCCGAAGCGCTGGTTGAAGGCGTAGTTCTCCTCGTCCCGCAGCCGCAGCACCTCGGCGAGCAGGTCGTCCTTGGAACGGAAGTGGTGCAGCAGCCCCGCCTGGCTGAGCCCGACGGCCTCCGCTATCTCCCGCATCGAGGTCGCCCGGAAGCCCTGATCGGCGAAGGCCTGAAGGGCGGTGCGCAGGATCTCCTCGCGTCGCGCCTGCCCCTTGGCATATCGGCCGGAGCCCTTCCCCTTGCCGGCGGCACGGTCGCCGCCCGTCTGTACTGGCTGATCAGGACGCATGGCGGCAACGATAGCCAGACCGACGTCCCGGGCCTTGACGTCACGGCGAGCGCCGCCTACTTTCGGCCATCCATATGTGACATCGCACATAGGGAGACGGGTGAAACTCGAACACGTCCTGCTGCGGCTGCTGGCGGCACGCCCGTACAGCGGTTACGACCTGCGTAAATGGCTGTCCGCCGAGGGCCAGTTCGTCAGCTCCCGGATTCACCACAGCCAGGTCTACCGGGCCCTGGCCCGCATGCAGGACAGCGGCTGGGTCGCCTTCCGGGTGGACCCCCGCGAACACCGCCCGGACGCGAAGGTCTACCGGCTGACCGACACCGGACGCGCGGCGCTGCTGGAGTGGATCCGCTCGCCCTACGAACCCACCAGCCGCTTCGCCGACCCCGACTTCACCAACCGCTTCCTGGCCACCGTGTCCCTCGACCGGCGGGCGGCGATCCGTCTGGTGAACACCGAACTGGACTACCGCGGACAGCAGATCAGGCGGAACCGCCACCGGAACCGCACCATCGTCTTCGACGACCCGGTTCCCGGGCTGGACCCCGTACGCCATCAGGCGGGCGCCGATCTGGTCCACCGGTGGGGCGCCGACTCCGTGGACCGGTGGGTCGCCTGGCTGGAGGACGTGCGGCGGTGGCTGGAGGACGACGATCCCGCTCCGGAGGCCTTCGAGAACCCGGGCGACCCTGAGGACCCGAACACCCCCGAGGAGCAGGCATGAAAGCCATCATGGTGATGTTCGACAGTCTCAACCGGCGCATGCTGCCGCCCTACGGGGCCGACTGGACGCACGCCCCGAACTTCGCCCGGCTCGCCGAGCGCACGGCCGTCTTCGACAACGCCTACGCGGGGTCGATGCCCTGCATGCCCGCCCGGCGGGAGCTGCACACCGGCCGCTACAACTTCCTGCACCGCTCCTGGGGGCCGCTGGAGCCGTTCGACGACTCCGTGCCGGAGATCCTGGGCCGCCACGGCGTGTACACCCACCTCGCCAGCGACCATCCGCACTACTGGGAGGACGGCGGCGCCACCTACCACACGCGTTACGCCACCTGGGAGTTCCTGCGCGGTCAGGAGGGCGACCCGTGGAAGGGCCAGGTCGCCGACCCCAAGATCCCGGACGACCTCAAAGAGGTGCGCCGCCCCACCTATCGCCAGGACTGGGTCAACCGGCAGTACATGACCACCGAGGAGGAGCACCCGCAGACCCTCACCTTCGACGCCGGGATCGAGTTCATCCGCACCAACGCCGCCGCCGACCGATGGTTCGTACAGGTGGAGACGTTCGACCCGCACGAGCCCTTCTTCTCCCACCAGCGATTCAAGGACCTCTATCCGCACGACCACGACGGCCCGCACTTCGACTGGCCCGACTACAAGCGAGTGGCCGAGACCGCGGACGAGGCCGCGCACGCGCGCTACGAGTACGCGGCCCTGCTGTCGATGTGCGACCACTCGCTGGGCCGGGTGCTGGACCTGATGGACGAGCTGGACCTGTGGTCGGACACCATGCTCGTCGTCAACACCGACCACGGCCTGCTGCTGGGCGAGAAGAGCTGGTGGGGCAAGGGCGTGCTGCCCTGGTACAACGAGCTGGTCCACCTGCCGCTGTTCGTCTGGGACCCGCGCGTGGGCACCGCCGGGGAACACCGCGCCTCCCTCGTCCAGACCATCGACCTCGGCCCCACCCTGCTGGAGTACTTCGGTGTGCCCCTGTCCGAGGACATGCAGGGCAGGCCACTGCGCGGTGTCCTCGCCGACGACACGCCCGTCCGCGAGGCGGGCCTGTTCGGCATGTTCGGGGGCCACGTCAATGTCACCGACGGCCGCCACGTCTACATGCGCGCCTGCACGGACGACAGCAACGCCCCGTTGTACGACCACACCCTGATGCCGACCAGAATGCGCGGCATGTTCACCCCCACCGAGCTGGCCGGCGCCACGCTCGCCGAGCCCTTCGCCTTCACCAAGGGCGTGCGCACCCTCCGCGTCCCGGGCCGGGCGATGATCAACCCGGGCGCCTACGGCACGCTCCTGTTCGATCTCGCCGCCGACCCCGAACAGACCGCGCCTCTCGTCGACGACGAGGTGGAACGACGCATGGCCGGGCTGCTGGTCGAGCTTCTGCGCGCCAACGACGCCCCGGACGACCAGTACGAGCGCCTCGGTCTGCCCCGGCACGGTCCGGTGACCGATGAGCACCTGCTCGTGCGCGCCCAGCGCGAGCGGGCCCAAGCCGCGCTGCGCCCGTTGCCCCCGGTCGAGGACTTTCCCGACAGCCGACTGTCCGTGCGCACCCCGGTGCATGTCCTGACCGCCGACCCCGCCGCCACCGACATCCTGAACCGCCACATCCCTGGAGTCACCGACTCGGAGAACCTGCAGTTCATGGCCACGATCTCCCTGATGGGCCTGGCCGCACTCCCGGTCGCACGCATCACGGTCGACCAACTGCGTTCCATCGCCGTCGAGTTGGCCGCGCTGGACGCCTCAGGGACGTGACGCGCGACCCATCGAAACATTTCGGGCTGCACACCGAATGCTGCGAGAGGTATTGACGCGCCCTCAGGGGCTCCTATCATCCAAAACGTTCGGCAGGACAGTGGGCGTTCGACATACGGAACGCCGACCCCACCAGTGCGCACAAGGCTCCGACCAAGCCCCGCAACTTTCGCACCGTCGCACCGTCCGCACCCGGCAAGGCCCAAAGCCCGCAAGCCCCCACGCGCGCCAACGCGCCGATCCGTGAATGACATGGACAGGACAGGTCATCCCCTGGCCCGTGAGCCGCGCCACCGCTCGTCCCACCCGCCCTCAACCGTTCGAGGAGAAGCATGAACCCTCGCGAACTCAAGAGAACCGGCCGGCGCCGGGCCCGCCTCTTAGGCCTGCTGGTCGCCTCCGCCCTGCTGGCCACCGGCACGGCCGCCACCACACAGGCGGCCTCCGCCGCGCCCGCCGCCCCGAAGGCGAGCACCCTCGGCGCCCAAGCGGCCCAGTCCGGGCGGTACTTCGGGACGGCCGTGGCAGCCGGAAAGCTCGGCGACGGGACGTACACCGGGATCCTCGACCGCGAGTTCAACATGGTCACGCCGGAGAACGAGCTGAAGTGGGACGCCACGGAACGCTCCCGCGGCTCGTTCACCTTCGGACCCGCCGACCAGATCGTCAACCGCGCCCTCGGACGCGGCCAGCGCGTGCGCGGCCACACGCTCGTGTGGCACTCCCAACTGCCCAGCTGGGTCAGCTCCATCACCGACGCGGGCACGCTGCGCAGCGTGATGAACAACCACATCACGACGCTCATGTCCCGCTACCGGGGCAAGATCTACGCCTGGGACGTGGTCAACGAGGCGTTCGCCGACGGCGGCAGCGGCCAGCACCGCGGCTCGGTCTTCCAGAACGTGCTGGGCAACGGCTTCATCGAGGAGGCCTTCCGGGCGGCACGCTCCGCCGATCCCGCGGCCAAGCTCTGTTACAACGACTACAACATCGAGAACTGGAGCGACGCCAAGACCCAGGGCGTCTACCGCATGGTGCGCGACTTCAAGGCGCGCGGTGTGCCCATCGACTGCGTCGGCTTCCAGGCCCACTTCGGCAGCGGCGGCCCACCGGCGAGCTTCCAGACCACGCTCTCCAACTTCGCAGCCCTCGGCGTCGACGTCCAGATCACCGAACTGGACATCGCGCAGGCTCCGGCAGCGGCCTACACCAACAGTGTGCGGGCGTGCATGAACGTCGCGCGCTGCAACGGCATCACCGTGTGGGGCATCCGGGACAGCGACTCCTGGCGCGTCGGGCAGAACCCGCTGCTGTTCGACAACAGCGGCAACAAGAAGCCCGCCTACCAGGCCGCACTGACGGCCATGGGCGGCACGGCGGTGACCCGCGCGGCATCGGCACCGGCACCGGCACCGGCACCGGCATCGGCATCGGCATCGGCATCGGCATCGGCATCGGCATCGGCATCGGCTCCGGGGGCGACCGCCGCCCTCCCCTCCTCCTTCCGCTGGAGTTCCAGCGGCTCACTGATCGCCCCGAAGCCGGACGCGACCCACAACATCGCGGGGATCAAGGACCCGACGGTCGTCTACCACAACGGCAAGTGGCACGTCTTCGCCAGCACGGCGAGCGCCTCCGGATACAACCTGGTGTACCTGAGCTTCTCCGACTGGTCCCAGGCGGGTTCTGCCACGCACCACTACCTGGACCGCACCGCCATCGGCTCCGGCTACCGGGCCGCGCCGCAGGTGTTCTACTACGCGCCGCAGCGCCTGTGGTACCTCGTCTACCAGACGGGCAACGCCTCGTACTCCACCAACCCCGACATCAGCAACCCCAACGGGTGGAGCGCACCACGCAACTTCTACTCGTCGATGCCGGACATCATCAGGCAGAACATCGGCAACGGCTACTGGGTCGACATGTGGGTGATCTGCGACAGCGCCAACTGCTACCTGTTCTCGTCCGACGACAACGGGCACCTCTACCGCTCCCAGACGACCGTCGGCCAGTTCCCGAACGGCTTCACCAACACGGTCATCGCGATGCAGGACTCCAACAAGTACGCCCTGTTCGAAGCGAGCAACGTGTACAAGGTGCAGGGCAGCAACCAGTACTTGTTACTCGTGGAGGCCATAGGGTCGGACGGGCGGCGCTACTTCCGGTCCTGGACCGCCGGCAGTCTCGCCGGCTCGTGGACGCCTCTGGCCGCGTCCGAGAGCAATCCCTTCGCGCGGGCGAGCAACGTCACCTTCCCCGCGGGCGCCTGGACCCGGGACATCAGCCACGGTGAGATGGTCCGCGCGGGCAACGACCAGACGCTGACGGTCGACCCGTGCCGGATTCAGTACGTGTACCAGGGCCTGAACCCGAACGCGAGCGGCGACTACAACAGTCTGCCGTGGCGGCTCGGCCTGCTCACCCAGACCAACTCCGCCTGCTGACACGGGCGCACGGCGGGGTGAGCCGACTCGTGGGTCACCCCGCCCCGGTTCATCGTGCGGTCGCCGCATCCCACATCAAGGGCGTGTCGTCGAAGACCACGGCGATCCTGAACATGGTTCCGGACGTGATGGACGTGATCGCCTTCGGCAGTCTCACGCTGCCCTTCTGGGCCTGGTCGAAGGTGGCCGGGCCCAGATCCACGACCTTCCCGGCGGAGGTGAGCACGTACACCTGGGCGGTCGTGTTCGCGTGCGGGGTCGCCCCCGCCGGGTCGGGCAGCGCGGCGTCCAGCCGCAGAGTCGTGTCCCGGCCGACGCGTTGCGCCGCGATCAGCCCCGGCGCGTGCCTGTCCCGCGTCAGGTCCTCCGGCGCGGGAGGCTGCTGGACGAGCCGCCACTCCTGCGAGCCGTCGTCGACCGTGTTCTGCAGGGTCAGCGCAGCTCCCCGCGAGGCACCGGTCAGGTACAGGCCGGTGTTCCTGACCGCCTGGAACCTGTAGTAGCCGTCGGCGGTCCTGACCATGTTCCAGCTGCCCGTGGGGCTGTCGTCGACCCACTGCCCGATCCTCTGGCCGGCCGTGGCGTTGCCCGTCCAGATGGCCGCCGCCCGGCCCCCCGACTTGTTCAGCAGGGTCACACCGCCGCCCGGCTCGTTCACCACGTGCCAGTACTGGGTGTCCTTGTCCCCCGCCGCGCCGGCGTTCTCCAGGACGACGTCCGGCGCGTCCGCGTTGCCGATGTTCGCGTCGTTGCTCTTGCCGCCGGTGCCGATGACCTGGCCGGTCCTGCGGTTGACGAGCTGGTGGTAGGCGCCGTCCGAACGGCCGAGATCGACCTCGGCGAAGCGAATCGTCGACGTGCCCTGGTTGTTGAGGATCGAGATACGCCCGGTGCCCTGAACGTACTGCAGGTTGCGGCTGTAGCCGGCGCGTGAGGTGGTCTGGTACTCCTTCCACACGCCGTCGCTGCGCCCGCTGTCGTTGACCCAGACGTTGCCGCTTCCGGCGGCGTTGTAGACCAGGCGCCCGTCGGGCAGCCTGATGACGACCGGGCTGCCGCCGGTGGCGAGGGGACGGGAGCCGGCGTCGACCTTGAGCGCGGTGATGGCGTTGCCGGTCGAGCCCTGGAAGAACTTCAGCGGGTCGTCGGCGATCACGTACTTGACGTTGGCGCCGCCGCCCCAGTCCTCGTAGGTGAGCAGCCACTTGCCGTCCGTCGTCGGCACGACGTTCGTCATGCCGGGCCGTCCGCCGCCGATCTCCGTCTTGCCGCCGCCCATGTCCTGGGTCCGGCCGGCGACGTCCACGACGGCGTCGCTCCACTGGGCGCTGCGGCCGTCCCAGGTCCGGTGGGCGAGGATCTGGCCGTGGGAGTCCGTGGCCGTGTCGTTGGCCGGGTCACGCGCGGGCACGCCGGTGACCGGATCGAAGCCTGTGAAGTCGTTCTCGTCCGAGTAGTAGCAGACGAGCTTGCCCTGGTGGGCCATCAGGTACGGCTCCCAGACGGGATCGACCTGCTTGTCCTTGTTCGCGCCGGAGACGTTCTGGCCGATCGCGCCCGCGCTGCCGCCCTGCCAGCCACCGGTCGTCACGACGTTGACGACCTTCCACGTGCGGCCGTCGTCCGTGCTGGAGTACAGGGCGATCGCCAGGTCGCTGCGGTCCCCGTCGTTGGACGGCGTCCAGTTCGGGTCGGCCGCCTTGTGCTCCTTGTAGTAGTGGTCGTCGCCGGACACCACACTCGCGAGCAGCAGCGTGCCCTTCCTCAGCCTTCCGACGTCCTGCGGGAGCACGTAGAGGTACGGGTTCGTCCAGTTGCTCGTGTACTTGGCGTACTTGGGGTCGCTGGAGAGGTACGCCGGTGCCTTGACGTCGGACAGCGGCTGCCACGAGGTACCGAAGTCGTCGCTCTTGTAGACGGGCAGGGTCTCGCCGTCGGCGCTGCCCGACTTCGGTACGACGGTGGCCTTCTCGAACGACGCGACCAGGCGCCCGCTCGGCAACTGGGCCGACTTCGGGTAGACCGCGCAGTTGCCCCGCCCCTTCAGGCACGGCTCGTTGCCGAGCTGGTACAGGATCCCGCCCGTCGGGTTGTACGCCTGCGCGCCCGCGGCGGGTACCACGAGCAGGGCGGAGGCCGCCGCAAAGGTACCCAGCGCCCTGCGTGTCCTACTTCTTCTCACGGGCCCTCCCTGAGGTGATCGCAGTCGGTCGGCTGCGCCGCTCCTGATGTGACTGCGCTGTCATGACAGCGCAGACATATCTACGCAGTCGAACAGGACCCGTCAAGACCTCACACCGGATCGCTTCGGTCGCGGCTCTGGCGGGTCTGCCGGAAGGTGCCGGGGGTGACGCCGGTGTGGCGGGTGAGGAACTTGCCGAAGTCGGTGGGTTCGGGGAAGCCGAGGCGGCGGGCGATGGTGGCCACCGGTTCGTCGGTGTGGGCGAGCAGCCGCCTGGCCTCCAGGCGACGCGGCCGTCGATGACGTGCTTGACGGGCTGTCCGGTGGCGGCCGCGCAGGCACGGGTGAGTGTCTTGACGGTGTGTCCGAGGCGGTGGGCGTAGTCGGCGGCGCGACGGGGGGTGGCGTAGGAGCGTTCCAACTCGGCGCGGAAGCGGGCGTAGACGTCCCCGCCGGCGTGCGGGTCGCCGCCGCCCTCCGGGTGGGGCAGCCGGTCGATCTGCAACAGCACGGTGGCCAGGAGGAGTTGGAGGGTCTCCGCCGACACGGTCCGCTCCGGCCGGTCGTACTCGGCCCGCAACTGGCCCAGCAGGGTGGACAGCACGGCGCACCCGGCGCTCGCGCCCAGTTACACCTCCTGGCCGACGGCGGCCTCGGCGAACTGGTTCGTGTCGAAGAGCTGGTTGATGTGACCGCCGAGTTCGGACCAGTGACGGCCCGAGAGTTCGGCGGCGGCGCGGGCCTCGCCGTCGGCACACACGGCGATGAGCTGGTCGTGGTGCTCGATGGTGTTGCGGCCACCGAGGAGAGTGGAGAACTTGCGGTAGAGGATGCGGTGGATCTGCGGGTGGAGCTGCTCGACGATCCGGCTGAGCACGGGGTTGTCGGCGGCCTCGATGGGGACGCCGTGGAAGCGGTCGTCCGCGGCGAGTGCGGCCGTGGTGTCGTTGGCGGCGACGGCCCGTTCGAAGTCACGGTTGGCCTCGCGCATGCGTTCAAGATCCTGCTCCGTCATGACCGGCACAGCGGTCTCTATGGCGAGCTGGTCGAGGGAGCGCAGGACGGCGAGGGTCTTTTCGACGTCGCGGCGGTTGAGGGTGGTGATGCGGGTGTAGACGCCGGGCTTGGCCTCCACCAGGCCGATGTCGGCGAGCCGGGCGAGCGCCTCGCGCACCGGGGTGCGGCTGAGGCCGAGGCGCTCGGCGAGCTCACCGTCCTTGACCTTCTCGCCGGGGACGAGTTCCCCACGCACGATGGAGTCGCGCAGACGGTGGAACACCTCGTCACTGAGGAGGCGGCGAGACACAGGGCGGTCAAGTGACATATTGCGTACAGTACATCGCTCCTCACCCGCCCCGCCCGGTTGTGCCTTCCGTCGCGGCCCTGCGGACCAGGGCCTGGGCCAGCACGAGCGCCGGGTCGATGAGGGGGACGGCCACGGCGTCCACGGGAAGCCCGAGCGGGATCTCGGTACAGCCGGCGATCACCGCCTGCGCACCCTGCTCGGTCAGGCGCTGTGCGGCGCGGGCCAGCAGCATGGTCGTCGCGTCGTCGTGGGCGCCGGCTTTCACCGCTCGGATGGCGGTCATGACCTCGCGGTCCTGGCCGGCGCCGTCGGGCAGGACGAGGCGGATCCCGAAGCGGTCCAGCCACTCCTGGTAGAGGCCCGCGCGAACAGTGCCGGTGGTGGCGAGCAACCCGACGGTGTGGATGCGCGGGCTCAGCGTGGTCAGGTGTCGGGCGACTTCACCGATCATGTGGACGATGGGCAGGCCGACGTGGTCGGCGATGCGAGGGACGAAGGCGTGTGCGGTGTTGCACGGGATGGCGATGACAGTGGCGCCGGCCTCGCGCAGGAGGCGGCTGCCGTCCAGGAGCCAGGGGGTGGGATCGGGCCCGTCTCCCAGCAGGGCCTCGGTGCGGTCGGGGATGGTGGGGTCGGACCAGATGACTGTCCTGAGGTGGTCCTGGTCGCTGGAGCCGGGGGTGGTCGAGACGAGCTTGGCGTAGAAGTCGGCGGTGGCCGCCGGGCCCATGCCACCCAGGACGCCGATGACCTCGCCGGTGCGGGCGGGGCTGCTCACCGCACGGTCTCCTTCTGGGTTTCCTGCTGTGGGGCCGCGGCCTTTCCCTTCTGCGGGGCCGTGGCCTCGGGCGCGGTCGGCGCGTGGGAGGCGTCGCGGCCGGCGCGCTTGGCTTCACGCCGGTTCTCGGAACTGTCGACGACGGCGGCCGCGAGGGAGTTGCCGATGACGTTCACACCGGTGCGGGCCATGTCGACGATGAAGTCGACGCCGAGGAGCAGGGCGATGCCCTCGGCGGGCAGTCCGATGGAGTTCCCGGCCGCGATGAGGACGACGATGGAGGCGGAGGCGACGCCCGCCATGCCCTTGGAGAGGATCACCAGCACGCCGACCATGAGGAGCAGGGCGGGCAGGGAGGTGTCGGCGCCGTAGGCGTTGGCGAGGAAGACCAGGGCCGCCGCCTGGTAGAGGACGGAGCCGTCGGTGTTGAAGGAGTAGCCGAGGGGGACGACGAACGAGGTCGTCGACCGGCTGACGCCGAACACCTCCAGCTTGCCCATCAGCGGAGCCAGCACCGACTCGGAGCTGCGGGTGACGAAGGCGATCCCGGCCAGCCCGGCGATCGACTTCAGCAACTCGACGTAGCGGATGCGGTAGATCGCGGCGATGGCCGGGAAGAGCACGCCGACGACGATGGCCAGGCCCGCGTAGACCACCGCGATGAAGCCCAGCAGGCTGCGCAGATTCCCGAAACCGTAGTGGGCGACGTCGTAGGAGATGAAGCCGAGCACGCCGAGTGGCGCGACCCGGATGACGTATCCGACGACCTTGAACATCACCGCGGCGACGGACTCCAGCACGGAGGCGAAGGGCTCGGACTTCTCCCCGATCGCGGCCATGGCGACGCCCACGAGGAGGGCGAAGACGATCGCGCCGAGCAGGTTGCCCTCGCCGAAGGCCGCGAAGATGTTCCTCGGCACGGCGTGCAGGATCAGCTCGTGGAAGTCGATGCCCTGGCTCAGCCCGTCCAGGTCCTTGGCATCGGCCCCGTGGACGGGGGCGCCCTTGCCGATGCCCGTGAACTTGGCCAGGCCGACCGCGATCAGCAGGATGACGGTGGTGACGAGCTCGAAGTAGAGGATCGCCTTGCCGGCGATCCTGCCGACCTTCTTGACCGACTCCATGCGGGCGATGCCCAGCACGATGAGCGGGAAGACCAGGGGCAGGACGACGACCTGCACGAGGTTCAGGAACACCTCCCCGAGGATCTTCATCTGCTCGCCCGCGGACGGGGCGAGGGATCCGATGAGGGCTCCGAGGCCGACGGCGATGATCGACTGGATTCCGATCGGCGTCTTCAGACATCGCCGCCAGAACCCGGAAGGCCGGCTCGGTGGGGTGTCTGTGCTGGTGGGGCGGGTGTGAGCGGCGCTCATGAAGCTCCTCCCATATGCAATATATTGCGTTCTGCGTGTTGGGCGGTAACACTGAGCCCTGGGGCGGCTGCCTGTCAAGGGGTCCCCCGCACGCATCGCCGCTTACGTCCGCCGACCACGACAAGGAGCATCAGATGGCGCAGGCCACCCGCATGGAGCACGACCTGGTAGGAGACAAGGAGGTCCCCGCCCACGCGTACTACGGCGTGCACACCGTGCGGGCCGTGGAGAATTTCGCGATCACCGGGTCGGCCATCGCCCAGTTCCCCGACCTGATCACGTCGCTGGCCGCGGTCAAGCAGGCGGCCGCGCAGGCCAACCGCGACCTGGGCCTGCTGGCGCCGGACATCGCCGAAGCGATCATCGGCGCGTGCGAGGAGATCCGCGCCGGACGGCTTACCGACCAGTTCGTCGTCGACCCCGTCCAGGGCGGCGCGGGCACCTCCACCAACATGAACGCCAACGAGGTCGTCGCCAACCGGGCCCTGGAGATCCTCGGCCACCCGCGCGGCCTCTACGACGTGATCCACCCACTCGACCACGTCAACCTCGGCCAGAGCACCAACGACGTCTACCCCACCGCCGTCCGCCTGGCCCTGGTCACCTCACTGCGCAGGCTCGACGATTCCATGAAGGTGCTGGCCGATGCCTTCGGCGCGAAGGCGCGGGAATTCAGCGACGTCCTCAAGATGGGCCGCACCCAGCTCCAGGACGCCGTCCCCATGACGCTGGGCCAGGAGTTCACCACCTACGCCGTCATGATCGAGGAAGACCGCCGGCGCCTGAACGAGGCCGCCGCCCTGCTGCTGGAGTCCAACCTCGGCGGCACCGCGATCGGCACCGGCATCAACGGCCACCCGCGCTACGCCGCACTCGCCTGCGCCCACCTCGCCGAGATCAGCGGCGAACCCGTCCGTCCCGCGGCCGACTTCATCGAGGCCACCCAGGACTGCGGCGCCTTCGTCCAGCTCTCCGGCGTCCTCAAGCGCGTCGCCGTCAAACTCTCCAAGACCTGCAACGACCTGCGTCTGACCTCGTCCGGCCCCACCGCCGGACTCGCCGAGATCAATCTGCCGCCGGTACAGGCGGGTTCATCGATCATGCCCGGCAAGGTCAACCCGGTGATCCCCGAAGTCGTCAACCAGGTCGCCTTCGAGGTCATCGGAAACGACCTGACCGTCACCCTGGCCGCCGAAGCCGGACAGCTCCAGCTCAACGCCTTCGAACCCGTCATCGCCTACAGCCTGCTGCGCTCCCTGACCCATCTGCGCGCGGCCTGCGACACCCTGGCCACCCGCTGCGTCCCCGGCATCACCGCCAACCGCGCACACCTCCACGACACCGTCCACCGCTCCGTCGGCCTGGTGACCGCGCTCACCCCGCACATCGGCTACGCCGCCGGCACCGCCCTCGCCCGCCAAGCCCTCGCCACGGGCCGCACCATCAAGGACCTCGCCACCGAAGCCGGCCTGCTCACCGCCGACCAACTGGACACGATCCTGCGGCCCGAGAACCTCACTCGACCCTCGCCACAGCCCTCGGTGGCGGCGGCTCCCTGAACGGAGCCGGCGCCCGGGTGGGCCTGGCCATCGCCTCGCGCGGGGTCCCAGGCCGAAGCCCTGTCGGTCTACCAGGAGACGAGCCAGGTCCTCTCCGACGACCTCGGTGTGGCTCCGGGCCCTGACCTCGTGGCCGTCCACGCGTCCATCCTGGCCGGTGATCACGGACTTCGCCTGTCCCGAGCCCCGGCACGCCGGTCCCTTCACCTCGCGCCGGCGGCGACCGTCACGACCGGGCACCGGGCACCGGGCACCGGGCACCGGTCATGCCCCGTATGCTCCCCCGCGACATCCCGGAGTTCACCCGACGCGAGAGCGAGCGGGCCGACCTGCACAACTGGATCGGCAATGCCGTCGGTTACACGGCCGACAGCCTCCCTCGCCCCCTTGGTGTGCGTCATCGCCGGCATGCCGGGCGTCGGGAAGACCCGCCTGGCGGTGCGTACCGCGCACGAGATCACCCAGCGGCAGCTCCACGACGAGGTCCAGCTCTTCGCCGACCTGCACGGCGTCTCCTCCGGGGGCGAGCCGCGCGACTCGGCCCTCGTCCTGGACGGATTCCTGCGCATGCTGGGTGTCGTGGCGGAGGAGATCCCCGACAGCGTGGAAGACCGGGCGTCGATGTACCGGGACCGGTGGCACGGGCGGCCGTCACTTGTGGTCCCGGACGACGCCGCGGGGGCGGGACATGTCCTGCCCCCGCTCCCGGCGAGCCCTGCCTCGCTCGTTCTGATCACCAGCCGTAGGAGCACGTTCGACCTGGATGGTGCCAAGGTGTTGCCACTCGCCCCTTTCACCACTCAGGAGTCGGTGACACTCCTCAAACGCGTGACAGGCGAACGCGTGGCGGCCGAGCGGGCGAACGCCGAACTGATCGCGGACCTGTGCGGCGGATTGCCCCTCGCGGTGGGGCCGGCGGCCATGCGCCTTCGAAACCGCCCGCTGTGGCGACCCACCGATCTCGTGGACCGGCTGACGCCCACCGCCGCCCGACTCGGACAACTGGCCCTGGGAGGACGGGCGGTTCGAGCGGAGTTCGACGCGTCGTACAACAGACTGCCGCCCTCTCAGCAGCGCATGCTGCGGCTTCTGGCCGAAGCTCCCACCCCGGGGTTCGAGCCCGATGCCGTCGCCGTCGCCGTCGCCTCAGGCGTCGCCCCTCATCAAGCGGAAGAGCTCCTCGAGCGACTGCTCGACGAGTGCCTCGTACAACCGACCTCGTCCCACCGGTACCGGCTGCACGAGCTGATGAGGGTGTACGCCGAGAACGCCGGAGCAACTTGAAGCGACGACCGGCTCTACCGCGAGGGACGGATCGAACTGGAGGTCGTTCCGCAGGGCACGCCGGACGTCGGCCCACACCGCTTCTGGCAGGTGTGACGGCGTGTGCTGTCGTGGGGTCACTTCCAGGTGGCCAGGTATTCGTTGATCTTCTCGCGCATGAACACGGAGGACTCCTTCGCCTTCTCCTCCCAGGCGAACACGCAGGCGGTGAGGGTGCCGTCGAAGCCGTTCGCGCGCAGTTCGCGGAAGAGTTCGTCGAAGTCGACCTCGCCCTCGCCCATGTTCAGGTGCTGGTGGATCCGGGCGGCCGTGCCGGGCGGGTTGAGGATGTAGCGATTGCCGGAGGACGCGGTGTGGTCGAGGGCGTCGGCGAGATGGATGTGGGTGAGCAGGTCGCCCGCGTGCTTGATGATGCCGGGGGCGTCGTCGCCGATGTGGAAGGTGTGCGGGGCGCAGTAGAGGAAGCTGACGTTGGGGTGGTTGATGCCCCGGATGAAGTTGACCGCTCCGTAACCGTCCTCGATGAAGTCGTCGGGGTGTGGCTCCAGGGCGAGCTTGATGCCCTCGCGCTCGAACAGCGGCAGCAGTTCGTCCATCGACTTCCAGAACTGGGCCTCGCTGCGGTCGGCTTCCTCCGGCCGCCCGTTGAACTCGGAGATCATGCTGGTGACTCCGAGGTCCGCGGCGATCTGGATGGCACGCTTCCAGTACCGTACGGCGGCCTGCCGGGCGTCCTCGTCCGGCCCGGACCAGCGGAACAGCGGCAGGACGGAGGAGATACCGACACCGGCGGCCTCCAGGGACTTGCGGAACTTCGCGACAGTGGCGTCGTCGACGCGCGGGTGGCGGAAGAAGGGGATGAAGTCCTCGCGCGGCGACAGCTCGATCCACTCGTAGCCCAACTCGGCAACCACGGTCGGCAGTTCGAGCAGCGGGACATGGCGGATCATGTACGGATCGAGGGCGATCTTCATGGTGGTCATTGCTCCTTGGCGTTCATGGACTCCGGCGGCCCGGTTGAGGGCCCTCTGAGGCCTCTATGTGGAGGCGGACGTCGCTTCCCTGGGACGAGGTGTTCCGCTGGAGGCGCTCGTGCCGCCGTCGACGGGGATCACGGCTCCCGTGATGTATCCGGCGTCGGGCCCGGCGAGGAACAGCACGCCGCGCGCGATGTCCTCGGGCTGGGCCACCCGGTCGAGCGCGACTCTGTCGAGGAGCCGCCGGGCGAACACGTTCGTGCAGAACCTCTCCCTCGACCTCGACCTCGGCGTCGAAGGGGTCGATGCGGCTGGGCTCGCTCGTGCCGGCGTTGGCGACGACGACGTCGAGGCGACCGAAGCGCTCGGCGATCGCGGCCACCGCGCGCTCGAGGGCGTCGGAGTCCGTCACATCGGTGGCCAGTATCAGGATGCGCTCGGCGTCGAAGCCGGCCACGGTTTCCTGTAGCGGATCCCGGCTGCGGCCGAGGACCACCACGCTCGCTCCCTGTTCCAGGAACGCGCGCGCGGTCGCCCGGCCGATGCCGGTGCCTGCCCCCGTGACAAGCACGACCTGGCCCTCGTAGGGGTGGCTTGCCCAGGCGATCACGACTGCAGCGACTCCCGCAGTGCCGCGTCGGCCGCCTTGAGCACCTCCGCGGCCACGGCGACGCCCTCGACGGGGCCGAGCTCGGTGTCCTCGTGCTCGATGTTGACGAGCATGTCCGGATCGACCTCGTGCAGGGCGCGCAGGAACTCGGTCCAGTAGGCGACGTCGTGGCCCTTGCCGAGCGCGACGAAGTCCCACGCGGACTCCTTGGGCCACTCGTTGGCCCACTCGTCGCCGCCGAGGTTGGTGCGCGGCTCGTCGGGCGACAGGCGTCGGAAGCTGTTGTCGAGGACGCCGTAGAGGGCGGCGTGCTCGCGGTTGACGCGTACGTCCTTGGCGGCGGCGTGGAAGACGAGCTCGCCGAGGTGGCGGACGACCGCGACCGGGTCCATCTGCTGCCAGAAGAGGTGGGAGGCGTCCAGCTCCACGCCCACGTGGGTCGCGCCGGTGAGGTCGATGAGCTTGTGCACGTCGGCGGAGTTGAACACGAGGTTCTGCGGGTGGAGTTCGAGGGCGACCTTGACGTCGTGGTCACGGGCGAGCCGGTCGGTCTCGCGCCAGAAGTCCGCGGCGATCGTCCACTGGTGGTCGAGCACGTCCAGGGCGGCCGAGTTCCAGGCGTTGACGATCCAGTTGGGGCGGGTCGCGCCCGGCTCGCCGCCGGGCAGGCCGGACATGGTCACGAGGCGGTGCTGTCCGAGTCGTTCGGCCAGGCGGATGGAGCGGCGGACGTCCTCGGCGTGCTTCTCCCCGATCGCCGGATTCGGGTGCAGCGGGTTGCCGTTGGCGTTGAGGCCGGCGATGGAGACGCCGGTGCCCTCGAAGAGGCCGAGGAAGTCGTCGCGGGCGGTGTCGCTGACGAGGATGTCGTCGAAGGTCGGTAGGTGCACCGCCGGCAGGAAGCCGCCGGTGTTGATCTCCAGGCCGGTCAGCCCCAGATCGGCGACGACCTTGATCGCCTCGGGGAGCGGCCGGTCGTGCAGGATCGCGTTGTAGAGACCCAGCTTCATCGTGTCTTCCTCAGTCCTTCTCGGGGGTGACGGTCGGGGCGGCCGTGCGGGATCGCGCCCCGGGGCGTGGGCCTCGGCTCACTGCACGGTGACGGCCTTGCCGCCGGCGTCGGCCGAGGCGACGATCGCGTCGATGACACGCAGGTTGTGCAGCCCGTCGGCGAGGGTCGGGCAGGGCGGCAGCCGGTCCAGGCCCGCGATCTGCTCCAGGAAGGCGCGGGCCTGCCAGACGAAGAACTCGTGCTGGCCGTGGCCGACACTCGGGAAGTCCATCGGCAGACCACCGGCGATGTAGGGGTGGCCGGGGCCGACCACGACCCGCCGATAGCCGTCCACGGGATCGGCGGCCGCGTCGTCCGTGATGGTGAACTCCGCCGGACGCGACAGCTCGAAGGTCGCCGCGCCCCCCTCGGTGAACACCTCGAAGCCGAGCGAGTTGGCAAGGCCCCGGGCGATACGCGAGACGGAGAAGGTGCCGACCGCGCCGGAGACGAACGTCGCGGTGAACGTGGCGATGTCGTCGTTCTCGACGGGCTCGCGCTCCTCGCTCACCCGCACACCCGCCGAGTGGCCCACGGCGGTGCCCAGTGGCACCGGCCGCGTCGAGACCTGGGTGGACAGCACGGCGCCCTGCACGCTCCGCACCGGACCGCAGAAGTATTCGCCCAGGTCGATGAGGTGGCTGCCGATGTCGGACAGTGCGCCCGAGCCGGGGCCGCCCCGGTAGCGCCAGCTGATGGGGGCGTCCGGGTCGTGCCCGTAGTCGCACCAGTAGTGCCCGTTGAAGTGCTGGACCGGCCCCAGCGAGCCGTCGAGCACCTGCTGTCGTACGGCGTTGATGGAGGGGGAACGGCGGAAGGTGAAGCCGGTCGCGGCCACCAGGCCGGTCCCCTCGGCCGCCGCCACCATGGCCTGCGCGTCGGCCACCGAAGGCGCCAGCGGCTTCTCGCACAGCACGTGCTTGCCCGCCGCCAGCAGGGCCTCGACGATCTCACGGTGCAGATGGTTGGCGACCACGACGCTGACCGCGTCGATGTCGTCCGCCTCGACGATCGCCCACCAGTCGGTCTCGGCCCGCTCGAAGCCGTACCGGCGAGCCGCATCCCGGGCAAACGGCTCATGGGCGTCGGCCACGGCGACCAGACGTACGTCGGGCAGCCCCTCCCCGTACAGGGTCGCGGCCTGCCGGTAGCCGTTGAGATGGGCTCGGCCCGCCATTCCGGCCCCGATGACCGCCACCCCGATCGGCCTTGTGCTCATGACGATTCCTCTCCGGCGCGCCACTGCGCCGTGGCTAGGGGACGTTGGGCCGAGAGTCATGGCGTCCCGGTTCTGCCGCGAGACAGCCGGCCAAGACCTCGCTTAAAGCGCTTTAAGTGCTGGTACTATCAGCGGCGCCACAGGAAGATGTCAAGGGTGTTGCCGCAAATCCACGGGAGGCCGTGTGGACGAGTTCGGTTCCGCTGCCCCCATGGGGGCCAACGGGGCGACCTCGCGCCCCCGCCTCGAGGATGTCGCCGCGCGCGTCGGCCTGTCCACGGCATCGGTGTCACTGGTGCTGCGCGGCGTGCCGGGCCCCAGCGAGCGCACCCGGCAGCGCGTCCTGAAGGCCGCCGCCGACCTCGGCTACCGCCCCGACCGCACCGCCAGCGCCCTGGCCAGCAAGCGGAGCCGGCTACTCGGTGTGATGATCGACGTCCACAGCGCCTTCCAGGCCGAGCTGGTCGAGCATCTGCACACGGCGGCGGAGGAGGTCGGCTACGACCTCGTCCTGAGCACCCAGACGCGCACCCGCGACGAGAGCACCGCCGTCGAGACGCTCCTGGCTTTTCGCTGCGAGGCACTGATCCTGCTCGGTCCGGTGGCCCCCACCTCCGTCCTCGCCGACCTCGACCGCCAGGCACCCGTCGTCTCGCTGGGCCGCCGGATCACCGGCGCCGGCCTCGACGTCGTACGCAGCGCCGACGACGACGGTGTCGGACAGATCGTCGACCATCTGGTGGGCCTTGGGCACCGCGCGATCGTCTACGTCGACGGCGGCAAGGGCGTCATCGCCACCGACCGTCGCCGCGGCTACCGGGCCGCCATGCGCCGTCACGGTCTCGACGGGCAGATCAGGATCCTCCACGGGGACCTCACCGAGGAGGCCGGCGACAAGGTCGGTCGGCAACTGCTCGACGGTGATCTGCCGACCGCCGTCGTGACGTTCAACGACCGCAGCGCCATCGGCATGCTCACCGCCCTGCGGGGAGCCGGGGTCGAGGTGCCCGGCGATGTCTCCGTCGTCGGCTATGACGACGACACCCTGTCCCGGCTGGCCTGCTTCGATCTGACCACGGTCAGCCAGGAGGCCGAGGAACAGGCCCGTCAAGCCGTCCTGGCCGTCGTCGAGCGCCTCGACCAGGGCCGCACCACGCCCCGCGAGATCGTCCTCGCCCCCTCCCTCGTCGTTCGCGGAACCACCGCGCCACCCCGCTGATCCTGCCGAACCGCTCCGCGCCGGGGGTTCACGGTGCGCCTCGCCCGGCGGCATGGCGCAGTAGCGCCGACGGGAATTACGTGGCCCATGCAGCTTTCATGGACTGATAACGGAATGGTGTGCATTCCGTGCGTAGCGTCTTGACACCTTTCAGAAACACAAGCATGCTCTGGCCACCCCTTAAAGCGATTTAAAAGATCGCGGGAGCCGTTATGCAACACTGAGTCCGGCGTGGCCGTGATCGGTGCCGGGACACCCCCGCGAAGAGCCCTTCCACCCATCGCCGACATCTCTCCGTCTCCCTTCAGCGAAATACCTGGTTTCTCGATGCTGCCGGTCTTCCCCGCGCATTCGTGCGGCCCGGTTCGCGCACACCACCACACTCCGAGACTCGCCCGGCCCCGCACACGCACCCGCCCGGCATCACACGAAGGAGCACCCGAGCACATGGAACGCACACAGACCCGGCGGCTCTCCGGCCGTCGTCTCTCCAGAAGGGGCCTGACCGCGGTGAGCCTGCTCGCCCTGGCGGCCACCGCGCTGACCGGGTGCGCCAGCGGCAAGGCCACCGGCGGCGACGCGGGCAAGGAGACAGCCACGTCCGACGGGGGTACGTCCACCGCGAAGACCGGCAAGGTCTCCATCGTCGTCATCGGCGGCAAGTCCGACGACCCGTTCTTCTCCACGGTCAAGCGCGGCGTCGAGGACGCGACGAAGCTGGTCAGGGCCGGCGGCGGAAAGGTCACCTACCTCGGCCCGGCGAACTACGACAACCTCGGCCCGGACGTCGCCAAGCTGACGCAGACCGCGATATCGCAGAACCCGTCGGCGATCCTGGTGCCGGACTGGGTGCCCGAGAACCAGGATTCCGCGATCAAGCAGGCCATCGCCAAGGGCATCACGGTGTTCATCTACAACTCCGGCGGCATCGACGCGGCCAAGAAGGTCGGCGCCGTGAAGTACATCGGGTCGGACGACTACGAGGCGGGCAAGGCGGGCGGCGCCAAGTTCGCCGAAGAGGGCGCCAAGAAGATCCTGTGCGTCAACACCGTGCCCGGCTCCGCCAACCAGGAGGCCCGCTGCAAGGGCATCAAGGACGGAGCCGCAAGCGGGGGCTCCACCTCCAAACAACTCCCGCTGCCCTCCTCCAACTTCGGCAACCCGTCCGCCGTCACGCAGGCGATCAAGGGGGCGCTGCTCAAGGACAGCAGCATCGACGCCGTCGTGACGATCGGCGTCGGGGACGCCGACAGCGCCGCCGCAGCCATCAAGCAGGCGAAGGCCGGTGACAAGGTCAAGCTGGGCACCTTCGACCTCTCGGAGAGCCAGCTCAACCGGATCAAGAACGGCCAGCAGATGTTCGCCATCGACCAGCAGCCGTACCTGCAGGGCTTCTACGTCGTGTCGATGGCCAACCAGTACCTCTCCTACGGTGTGCTCCCGCCGCAGAACCCGATCCTGACCGGCCCGCTGCTGGTCACCAAGGACAACGTCGACAAGGCGATCGCCGGAGCCAAGGCCGGCGTTCGCTGATCCCCGAGGAGTGGGGGGGCGCGCCCCCCGGCCCCCCCCCCCACCCCGTCCGTCAGCTGAGCGTGACCTGCCGGTTGGTCAGTCCGCCGCGGGCCCG